>CAJTLK010000080.1 GCA_910577415.1 uncultured Oscillospiraceae bacterium | reverse complement strand
GAAGCGGTTCGACCCTATCCCCCCGCCCTTTCCCTATCCAGGGAAAGGGGGCGGCTCTGGAGGATATATCCCCCGTCGCGCCTTGGGAGGTAGCACAGCCGGGACTGCCAGTCAAGGGTGCGGAGCACCGCCGCGCAGCGGCGGCTTTGCCCTTGACAGGCAGCCCCGGCTGTGCTATGGGTGGCGCGGCGACGGGGGATAAATCCGGCAGAGACTCCGTGGACGGAACGGTGAAAACGGGCGGGGGCGCTTCTGGTCACGATGTCCAGAACACATACAAAAACACCGCTCCGATTTTGTTGGAAGCGGTGCTTTGTGTAAGGTTGACAGCCTATTATGTTATTAGTTTTCTGTTTCCCTTTGTCAAGAGAAGATATCGTCAACAGCGGAAAAAAGCAAGAGTGGGGAAGGGGAACGTCCAAAAATGTCCGCATTCCACCCAAAAGGGGCACGGCGTTTTGCCGTGCCCCTTTTGACTATTTTATGAAATGCTGTTCCTGAGAGCGTGCTTACTTCTTCTTCAGGTACTTGCGGATGTCCAGAGAGACGGCTACCACAATGACCAGGCCCTGGGCAATGTAGTTGTAGTAGGGGTTGACGCCCAGGAACTGGAGGACGATTTTCAAAAGCTCGAAGACCAGTACGCCCACCAGGATGCCGCCCACGGTGCCAATGCCGCCGGTGGTGGACACGCCGCCGATGGTACAGCCGGCAATGGCTTCCAGCTCATAGCCGGTGCCCAGGCTGGAGGTGGCGCCGCCGGATTTGCCGGCCAGCAGATAGCCGGCCAGGGCGTACATGATGCCGGCGGTCATGTAGATGAGGATCTTACTCTTGCGGGTATTGACGCCGGAGACCTCGGCAGCACTCTCGTTGCCGCCGATGGCATACATATACTTGCCATGAGTGGTCTTGTTATAAAGGAACCAGAAGAAGATACCCGCAATGAGGGCGATGATCATCAGGTATGTAATACCGGCAAAGCCGCCGGGTTCATCGCTGCGGAAGATGGCGCCGTTGACAAACTTGGTATAGCTCCTCTGGAAGGAGCCGATGGGCTGGGCGTCGGTGCCGATGAGGGCGATGCCGTAGATGATGGTCTGGGTGCCCAGGGTGGCGATGAAGGGAGGCACGTTGAGGATGGAAATGATGAGGCCGTTGGCGATACCAATGATGGCGCCGATGACCAGCACGATGACCAGCACCAGGAACATATTCATCTCACCCAAGCTCTTCAGCACCTTGCCTGTGGCGTCGGCCCGCTGCATCAGTACGCCGGTGATACAGGCGGCCAGGCCCACCTGGCGGCCTGCCGACAGGTCGGTGCCCTTGGTGATGAGGCACCCCGACACACCCAGGGCGATGAGCAGACGGATGGCAGTGTTGCCTGCCAGGTCGTTGAAGTTGTTCATGGAGGCAAAGTTGGGCACGGTAAAACACATGATAAAGGCCACGATCACGACCATGTCCGCGATGGGGTTTTCCTTGATGTAGCGGCACACTCTGCCGCCGAAAGACTCATCCCGAATGGCCAGCTTCTTTTCTTTGTTCATTTCCAAGTCCTCCCTTACTCAAATTGCGTGGCCAGAGCCATAATGTTTTCCTGGTTGGCTTCCTTGCCGTCGATGAACCCAGTGACCCGGCCATCGCACATGACCATGACCCGGTCGGACATGCCGATAAGCTCGGCCATCTCGGAGGAGATCATGATGATGCTCTTGCCTTGCTTGGCCAGCTCGGCGATGATGCAATAAATTTCATACTTGGCGCCCACGTCGATGCCGCGGGTAGGCTCATCCAGAATGAGCACATCGGGGTCATTGGCCAGCCACCGGCCAATGAGCACCTTTTGCTGGTTGCCGCCGGACAGGCTCTGGATCAGGGTCTTGGAGGAGGGGGTCTTGATGGCCATTTTCTCCACGTTGTCCTGGACCAGCATTTCCACCTTTTTATTGTTGAGGACGATGCCCAAGTCCAGATACTTTTTCAGCGAGGCCACCGAGATATTGTCCGCCACCGAGAGCACGCCCATGATACCGGTGGCCCGGCGGTCCTCGGTGAGCATGGCCACGCCCTGGTCGATGGCGTCCTTGGGGCGTTTGATGGTCAGCTCCTTGCCCTGATATTTGATGGAGCCGGTGGTGTGGGAGCGGATGCCGAACAGCCCCTCCATCAGCTCGGTGCGCTGGGCGCCCACCAGGCCCGCCACACCCAGGATCTCTCCCCTGCGAACCTGGAAGTTGACGTCGCGGAAGCTTTTGGGGTTGATGGAGGTAAAGTTGCTGACCTCGAAGACCACCTCGCCGGGCACATTCTCTCGCTTGGGGAACAGGTTGGTCAGTTCCCGGCCCACCATCTTGGAGATGATGAAATCGGTGGTCAGCCCCTTGGATTCCCAGGTGCCAATGTACTGGCCGTCCCGCATGATCGTTACCTCATCGGAGATGCGGAGGATCTCGTCCATCTTGTGGGAGATGTAGACGATGGATACACCCTCAGCCTTCAGATCCTCAATGATGCGGAACAGGGCCTCCACCTCGTTGGAGGTGAGGGAAGAGGTGGGCTCGTCCAGGATCAGCACCTTGCAGTTGGCGCTGACCGCCTTGGCGATCTCTACCGACTGCATCTGAGAGACCGACAGCTCGCCCACCTTTTGATGGGAATCAAAGCTCATGCGGACCTTTTTCAGCAGTGCGTCGGTGTCGGCGTACATTTTGTCGTGATCCACCACCGGGATAAAGCCCAGCAGCTTCTTCATGGGGTAGCGGCCCAGGAAGATGTTCTCGCCCACGGTCCGGGCAGGGATGGGCTGAAGCTCCTGATGGACCATGGCGATGCCCATGTGGAGAGCCTCCATGGGGTCGCGGATGGAGACCTTCTGTCCCTCGTAGATGATCTCGCCCTCGTCCATTTTGTAGATGCCGAACATACACTTCATCAGTGTAGATTTTCCGGCGCCGTTCTCTCCCATCAGCGCGTGGACGGTGCCGGGCCGCAGACAGAGCTGGGCGTGATCCAGCGCTTTGACGCCGGGGAAGGATTTGCACACTCCCCGCATCTCCAGACGATACTCTGGCATAAGACGGACCTCCTCTTCTTATAGCGTCTGAGACCCAGGTAAAGCCTCAGCAAAAGGCAGCATACGCTGCCCTCTGCTCAAGCCTTCAGGGGAAATCGGGAAAACCGGGCGGGCTGGGATACAGCCCGCCCGGTTTGCGGTCATAACGGAAATGAAAATTATTTGTTGACGTAGCTGGCGTCGACCTTCACGTAATCGACCCAGTAGTAGTTGTCGATGCTCTCGCCCTTGAGGGCCTTGATGGCCACGTCAACGGCGGTGTGGGACTGGCCGATGTGGTCGTTGAGGACAGTGCCGGTCATGGTGCCGGCCTTGATCATGTCAACGCAGTCGTCCAGCGCGTCAACGCCCAGCAGAAGGATATCCTGGCCAACCTTGCGGCCAGCGGCCTCGATGGCGGCGGCAGCGCCGATGGCCATGCCGTCGTTGTTACAGAAGATGACGTCGATGTCGGTGCCATACTGGGTCAGGGCAGAGGCAGCGATCTGCTGGCCCTTGTCGGTGGCCCAGTTGCCCACCTGATCCACCAGGCACTCCACCTTGATGCCGGCGTCGGTCAGAGCCTTGATGGAGAACTCGGTGCGGTACTGAGCGTCGGGGTTCTCGGGGTCGCCCTCGATCATGACATACTTCACAACGCCGTCGCCGTTCATGTCGCCCTTGTTGGGCAGATCACGGACGATTTCGCCCTGATATGTACCGGACTGACGGGCGTCGGCGCCCACATAGCAGACCTTCTCGTTCTCCAAGATGCCAGCATAGGACTCGTCGGTCTCGCCCAGAGGCTCGCGGTTGATGAGCACCAGAGGAATGTTGGCGGCGACCACCTTGTCGATGATGGTCTCGGCGGAGGAGGTCTGGACCAGGTTGCAGATGATGACGTCCATCTTCTGAGTGATGAACGTGTCGATCTGGTTGGTCTGGGTGGCCATATCGTTCTTGCCGTCTACGATGGTGACCTTGTACTTGACGTCGTCGGTCTCCAGGGTCTTGAAGTAAGCCTCGATCTCGTTGCGGTAGAGGGTCATAAAGTTGTCGTCGAACTGATAGATGGAGACGCCCACATTGTAGGTCTTGGCGCCATCGGCGGAACCCTTGTCGCCACCACAGCCGGCCAGAACGCCGACCAGCATGACGCCTGCCAGCAGCAGGGACAGGACACGCTTTTTCATATGATATCTCCTCATTCCGTTTTAATTTTGTGGAGGGGTCCTCCACATAGCTGTATGATATCATGGACATTTCAAAACCGCAACTGTTTTTTGGCAGATTGCATAAAAAATGAGATATATTTCAAAAAAATTGTGCAATACCACAAAAAGAACGAGACTCTTTTTGGCGGTTCATACAAAAGCCAAGATAAAAAGAGCCGTCGTGGAACATACCACAGCGGCGATGGCTGCTCTTTGTCTTGAGGGAGCTTGTCCAAAGAGTCTGTTTTTACCATACCATCAAAAGGGTGCCTACTCCGATCAAGAGGCAGCCGATGGCCGATTTTGCTGTAAATTGCTCGTGCAAAAAGAGAAAGGCCATGACCAGAGTAATGACCACGCTCAGCTTGTCGATGGGGACGACCTTGGAAGCCTCGCCCAGCTGCAGCGCTTTGTAGTAGCACAACCAGGAGGCTCCGGTGGCAATGCCGGACATAATCAAGAAAAGCCAGCTTTTCTGGCTGATGCCAGAGAGTTCTTTTTGGGCGCTGGTCAAAAACACCATGCCCCAGGCCATGACCAGCACGACAACAGTGCGCAGTGCTGTGGCGAGGTTGGAATTGACCCCCTCGATACCCACTTTGGCCAAAATGGAGGTCAGGGCGGCAAACACGGCGGAGCCTAGCGCAAACCAAAACCACATTATTTTCACGCTCCCCTACAGATATCTTCCTTAAAAAAGACGGTCACGTTGCTCAAACTCGGCTGCGGTCATCTATTGTGCCAGCATCGAAACAGCCTCCTCCTGGGTGGATACAAAAAAGACGTCATGCCCCTTGTTGCTCTCATAGATGAAGTCTTTCAGGGGCTTGCTCGTATAGTGGGAGAAGTCGCCGTAGATCGCGATGCGTCCGCCGTAATTGACGTATTTCTGAAGAATTTCCCCCACAAGACCCGAGCTGAGGATGAAGAAGTCCTCCGCGACAAGCTTTTTATCAATGACGATGTTTTTTGCCCCTGCCTCATATTTCGCCGTCATCAAAACATCAAGGGCAGACTGGGAAACGACGATCACCAAACTATCACTCTGGATCACAGCGCAAGCTACGCCGTTTGTTTCAATTTTTTTGATTTCCATTTTAAGAACCTCCGCATGGCGTTTTGCTTCTGGATATATTGTGGGAGCGGCAATTTGAAAAGGGGAGCTATTTGGCCAGCGCAAAGTTATACGCCTGACTGACCCATTCCCATAGTTGGTCATCGAGTTCGGCCTGCGCGCCGACAATGATGTGGGTGGTCCACCGTCCGGGATACGGCTCTGTTTTCACGGCCACCCGTTCAGATGCGAGAGGGTAGGGAAGCCCTAAAGTAATGACCAGATAGGGGTCGGGCAGCTCCGTTTTCCTTCTCACCCGTGCGAGAGAAACGCATGCGAAAACGTGGCGGTTTGAAAAGGTGATCTGGGTCTTCTGCACCCGTATGGATGTGGAGGGGAACAGCCGGAACAGTTCCCCGGCAAAGGCTTCGTACAGCGGGAGAGCCGCCGTATGAGCGTTAAAAAAGAAAAGCTCATCGCTCTGGGCCTGATACATAAGCTGCCCCCTCTTTCTGCTGCTCTTCTATTCCAAATTCTTTTGCGTATCTGACAACGCCGTGGATGGCGGGTGCGCTGTCGGAGAGTCTGCAAGCCATAAAGTTTTCCCGCGGGGCGTCAAAGGGCGCTTCGATCCCAAAGATGTCCGCAGGGAGATAGCCCGCCCTTGGATAATAGGTCTCGCTGCCCAGCACGATAGACCATCCATAGCCCAGCGCCTTGGCGCGTCTGTGTCCCTCCTGGATCAAGGCGGTCCCCACGCCTTGCCTCTGATAGTCCGGCAGCACGGACAGGGGGGCCAGGGCCAGAACGACGGTGCCCCCGACCTCTGCTTTGGTAAACAGGATGTGCCCTACAAGCCTTCCGTCTATCTCGGCCACCAGAGACAGCTCCGGGATATACGCAGCGCTGTTTCTGAGGGCGTTGACCAGCTCGTGTTCCGTTCCGTCAGTGTGGGGGGCGCATTCAAACGCTCTCTTCACGACGGAGTATATCACGTTTTGGTCTTTCGGTTCTTCGCATCTGATAATCACGCGTGCACCCCCGCAAATTCGGACATTTACGCAAAAGATTATATCACAGTCCGCTCACAAATGTACACCTTAGGATGGAAAATGGCCCACAGAGGAAAAGTTTGTTGTAATCTTTCGTGGGGCTGATACAATAGCGGTGAAAGGAGGGAGGACATGAAGATCACGCTGAGCCAGGACCCGTCCTACCGGGAGACTGAGGTCATCATTCGCTGCGCTCAGGCGGACGAGGACATCCTGCGGCTGGTGGCCATGCTGCGGGTCTATCAGAAAAAGCTGGTGGGAATTCTGGACGGAGAGCGGCACCTGCTGGATGTGAAGGACGTCCTTTACATCGACACGGCGGACAAAAAGACCTTTCTTTATACGGAAAAGGCGGTATACCAGAGCGCACTGCGGCTCTATGAGCTGGAGGAGACCCTGCGGGAGTGGGACTTCCTCCGGGCGGGGCGGGGAGCCATCCTCAATTTCAGACGGGTGCGTTCGGTGCGCCCGGAGCTGGGGCGGCGGTGGCTGGTGACAATGGATAATGGCGAGCAGATCTGGGTGTCCCGCCAGTACGCCGGGGAGCTGAAGGACAAATTGCGACAAGTGGAAAGGAGCATTTTCCAGTGAAGAATTTTCTCAAGGGCGTTGTGAAGTGGAAGCTGTCGGCCTGCGCCATGTTTACCGCTGCCATGTTTATCTACCTGGTTTTTTCCTGGCTCTATGGGGCCGACCAGGTGCCCACCGCCGCCCTGTGGGGGCTGTTCTGGGCCAGCGTGGTAGGATCGCTTCTTCAGGCGGTATGCTTTACCGACTGGCTCATCAAAAAGCTGCGTTATACCTGGCGAAGTGTGCTTTTTGTGCTGCTTTTCCTTCCGGCTCTCTCTATGATCGCCTGGAGGACCGGGTGGTTCCCCGCAGATCAGGTTGGGGCGTGGGGCATGTTTATCGGCAGTTTCTTTCTGACTTTCCTTGTAATGACCGTGGGGTTTGACATCTACTTCCGGTTTACAGGCCGCAAGTATGACGGCCTCATTGGTCAGTACCGCATGAAAAAAGAAGAAGATGAGAGGAAGTAGAATGACCTTGGGGCAATAGAAAGCCGCCGCAGTCAAACTGCGGCGGCTCCTCATTCCGGTCAAAAAGTGCAAAACTGAACTTGCTGTGTCTGAGAGGAAACAGAGATCACCGCCTTGGACGCATATACAAGAGTGGATAAGGGTTTCCTTCTTCGTCACATTCAGTACGTTTGTATGTCTCAAATCCAAGATGTTCATAAAAGCCAACGGCCTGTGGATTTTGCTCGTTTACCGTCAGTTCTGTGACGCCGTAGTCCTGGATGCCGAGCTGAAGAAGCTGTCGCCCCAATCCTTTGCCCCGCTCCGAAGGGGAGAGGAAAAGCATTTCCAGCCGTCCGTGCTCGACGCCCATAAAGGCGACAGGGGCGCCCGGCTCTTGTTCAGCGACCACCAGATGGGCAACGCCGCCGAGGGCCTGGGGGACGTATTCCTTGATCTGTTTGACCTCTGCGTCGGAAAGAAATTGATGGGTGGCGCGGACCGACGTTTCCCAAACCGTCAAAAGGCCGTCGATCAGCGCGGGCGTTCTTGTTTGGGCTTCATATACATTCATGTTTGTTTTCCCCTAAATTGCAATTTGTTGGTTTCATTATAGCGTAGTTACCGATTTTTTGAAACCTCCGATTGTGGCATTTATGTGGTCAAAGAAAACCCACCGCGGCTTCTGCCGTGGTGGGTTCCATGCTGTAATACCAAGACAAAAAGGATGCCGTTTGAAGATTTGGCAAAATGGGGCCTCCGCGGAAACACGAAGTGTTTTCGTGGGGAAAGGAGGAGCAGCAGAATGAGTGCGCTCTGATTTTTGAAAAAAGTCGGAGCAAGCGATATGACGCTTGCTCCGACGTGGTGGA
>CAJTLK010000079.1 GCA_910577415.1 uncultured Oscillospiraceae bacterium | reverse complement strand
CCTCCCGGGGCATACTCACTATTGACTCCATCGCCCAGAGTGGGTATAATGGGGTTAGAAGTAGGGTCCGACTCCACCTTTACGCTGAGCGCACGTCGTTCAGCTGGAGCTCCGGGTCCTACTTTTTCTATCGACAAAATTTCTTCTGGTGAATAGTAGTAGAGCACATTGTCCGGCCCGCTCCCCGGCTTTTCCTCTACCAGCTTCACACGCATATCGACGGAATATGGCACACCGTCGATATACACCGTGGTCATCAAGTGATCCCATCCGGGGATTTGCTGGCGGGCATCCCTGTCCCCCTCACTTTTGAAGTACACGCCGTTATTGACGATGCGCTCCAGGTTGTCCATAACGACAATGCTTTCAACAGGAAGCGCCGCTCCCCCCGCCGGATTCATCATCTTTTTCAAGGCTGTTTTTGTGATTTTCAACACATATTCATTGCCGTCCCGCACCACATTGCTGGCAGGTATGTATACCGCAGATCGTTGATCCAGTCCCAGCCGTTCCCTCGCCCGTGAGATCGCGTCCTTCCGCAAGGCTTCACCCGTCTTTGGCAGCACTCCCTTTACACCCGGAATGTCTTTTGTGGACAGATCAATGAGCGGGACTGTCGGCAGCTCCACATTTTGCGGCTTTACCGCCCGATACTCCGCCTCCCTGGAGCGGGCGCGTTCCTCTTCCATGGCAATGGCCCGTATGTTTGCCCGATACAGCTCACCCAGTTCATAGTCCGTCAGCGTCTCTCCAGTCTCCATTTTCTGTTGGGCCTTCACCGCCAGCTGATACGACTTGGTGGTCGGGTCGCTGTCAAGCCCCTCGCTGATAAACGCGTTGACGTCCTCCATAGACAGCTCCATACCGCTGAGCTTTTTGCCGCTTAGATAGTTCGTCGCCACATGACCGGCTCCGGCTGCCCCGGCCATGGCGCCGCCGGAGATCGCGCCGCCCAGCCCGTCCACGCCAAGCTCCAGAAGACGGTCCGTGATAGCCTTTCCCATCGCCTCCCCGTCACTGTAACCCTTGGCTTGGTAGGCGCGGACCATAGCCTTAAACTCGCTGTTTCCCTGCCCGGTGATGACGTCGTAGAGATAGTCCGCCGTCCAATTGATCACGTCGCTCTCCATCTCTTCGCTGCCCTCTGCCAGCGTGTTTTTGATGATGTAGTTCAGCACGCCCCTTTCCCAGTCCGGCTTTAGAAGGGCCTCCAGGGATATCCTTTCCGTCACGATCTCCGCAAGTCCGGCGATGGTGCCCAGGGTAAACGCCCGCGTGTCATCCATTCCCCGGTCCTTGGCTGCCAGGGTGGCGTCCGCCGCCGCCCCTGTGCCCATAATGGCAAGGGAAAGTGCCTGGTTGCCTCCGGTGATAGCGGTATTCAGGAGAAAGTCGCCCATGCTCATGCCCGTTTGATAGGCAAAGCTCCCGACCTCTCCCCAGACCCCCTCCACATTTTCTTCGATATTCTGGCTGACCTCGCTCCGAATGGCCGAGGGGATGTAGGAAAACTTATTGTACCCTGCGTTTTGGTCGATCTTCCCGTCATCCAGATAATCTATCGTCTGTCCGAGGTAGGTCCATCCCTTCGCGGGGCTTGTGAGGATACTAAAGACCGAAGCCTCTACCGGGTGCTCATCCGCGTATGTTCTCCACTCCTTTTCCGCCGCCAGACGCTGCCGCAAGTTAAGTTCCGAAGCCAGATCGGCGATAAACTGATACGCCTCCTCCGGGGCTTCAGGATTATAGAGGTAGTTGAAAACGGCGATCTCCTCATCCGTCAGGCCCTGCAAAAAACTTTTATCTACTCCGGCTGCGGCAAGGCCGCTAGCGGCGTCGGAAAGGTACTGCTTCTCCATGGCCTTTGGATCCCGGTTGATGTAGTCGTAAGTGATATCCCTATATTCCACAAGGCCCGTTTGGGGCGCCCAGAACGAAAGCTGCCCCTTTTCGGCCTCGATCTCCTCGTCGCTCTTCCTGGTGCTATTGTACCGGCTCTCCTCCGTGAAGTCAGGATTTTGCCGGAGTTGAAGATAATAGGCGTGCCGCTGCTCCGTATCCCGTTCCCGCTGTAGCTGGGCGATGGTCTGCCGAAGCCGTTCCGATTCCCCGTCCCTGGCGTCCAGTTGTGCAGCCAACTCCGCCTCACGGCTTTGAAGTGCGGTCCTGGTCAAATTGTACTCCCTGATCTCCTCTACGTTATGCGTCTCGGCTCCGCCGGAACCCTCGAATTTATCAGTAAGGGCGTCCAGCTCCCGCCGCACCTGTTTCAAGGCGCCCTCATCGTCCGCCAGATGCTCTAACTTATCCTGAAGGCCCTCGATCCCGGTCATCCGGGCATCGGCCCAGTATTTGGTCTGCTGAAGCCCGTCAAGGGCCTTTCGGCTTTGGCGCAGCGCCTCCTCCGCCCGTTCCAGTTCTTCATTTTTTGTGACCTGGGTGGCGGACCCCGCGCCATAGCTGGTAGAACCGACAGTCGGGGCGGGCTTGGACAGCGCCGGATCGCTCCCCCGGCCATAGCTGGTGGAACCAACAACGGGAGTGCGGGTGCGCTCCTTGATCTCCTCCACCTGCTTCTCCCAATTTGTAACACTGGTCTCCGCGTCCTTGATCCGTTCCTCGGTGGTCCGGGGGCGGCTGGGCAGCAGGGCACTGGGGCCGAACAAAGCCACCCTGACATCGTTATAGACCGACCCTGTGCTTCCCCGCCCGGAAGTCATTGTTTCCATAAGCGGGTTGACCGCACTCTTGCTCTCCGGCTGCTTGGGCGTGGATACTGACGACGGTTTCACCCCGTATTTTCCCAGGATCGTATCCACCCGTGCTCTCCCGCCGTCCCGCTTTACTCCATATTTGTTCAGTATGTCGTTGACCTTTGCCATGTCGGCCTCCTTATCTGCCGCTTCCTATGTATGCGCCGCGAAGCTCCTTCAATTGCTCGTAGGATATGGTCCCCTCACGTCTGGCTTGCAACAGCACGCCATTGATCTCATTGGCCGTTGCCCCTTCTTGGCGCAACGCTACTGGACATAGGTGGACATAGGGATGGTTCTTTTGTGCAGAGAATTTGCATTATCAGCACGGGAGAACCGTCACTTTGTGTCGCTCCCCGCCCTGGTTGCTTTACACTTTTTGCTGTTGCTTTTTTCAATAGGTTAGGGTATACTGTCATCGTAGGGTACGTATGTACCCTTGGACACTTCAGTATGTGAAGGGAAATAACTCCCGGAGCCGCTACTGGTTGTGCCTTTTGAAAGCAGATTTGGGCGTTCTGTCGCTTATCCCACCTATGGGCGTAGCGGCTGCCTAGGTCTGCTTTCTTTCGTTTATTTTTGTGGGTTGGATATTTACCAAATCATATAGAACCATACTCCCACCTTTCGTCGTTGCAACAATAACATCCGCGATATAATCGTTTTTTCCAATTCTCAGTTTTACTGTTCCCCTCGCAAACTCCTTTATGTTGTCTTTCCTAGGGTGCTTTAACCCCTCGCCTACATAGTCACGTGAGGCCAGCAAGATTTCATCTACACTGTCTGCTGCTCGGAATTTATCTTCATAGGTCTTTGGTAAAAAGTCTCTCAGCCATTTGGAATAGTCTGAACTTGTAAATTCAGAAGTCGTCTGCGCATTGATTTTTATAACATCGTTACCTATGACTACCCCTGCGGGAAATCTTGTTTGCAAGTCGTTTTTGACGATTTTTACCCACTGGCTTTTAGGGACCCCCGCTAAGATATCACTTTTCACAACGACAAATGGATGGTTCTCCTGGTCGTATTTGATCTCATATCTCCCGGCCTCGTCCGTCTGGAGGCCGGTATTTCGTCCCCCGGACTCCTTGGTCAGGGTTTTCGCTTGCTCAGCGGCGGCGTCCAGGGCCGCCGCCAGCTTGCCCTCGGCGGTCTGGGCCTGGGCCTTCTCCTTCCCGGTGAGCTTGCCCACCAGGTAGTGGAAGCCGTCCTTCAGCCACTGCAGCAGGCTTCTGTTCTCCCGGTGGCGTTCAATGAACTCATCCACGAACCGGCCCCGGAGGCCCAACAGCTTCAGCACGGAGTTGAGCTGCCGGTAGGTCTTGCTGTCCAGATGGGAGGCCACATACTCGTCCCCCACCAGTCCCGCGTCCGTTCCCGCCACCGGGGCGTACCCGGCGGCCTTTATCTCCGCCGCAAGGCTGGCCGCGGCGTCCACCTGTCCGGCCCGGTAAGCCGCCCATGCCTGGACGGGCTTGATAACGTCGTCGTAGTCCTCCCGCACAGACATGATGTCCTGTCCGGTCAATCCGGCGTGGTAGTAGACGGCGAAGCCGCCGAAATACTTCTCCGGGTCTTGGACGTCGTCCCAATACAGCTCCTGGAGCATTTGGGAGCCTTGCTCGCCGAAGGAGTGGGCGGCGCGCTGGATGGCCTTCGCGTTGCCCTCCTGGCCCCGCTTTCTCCCCTCCGCTCCCATTTTCAGGGCCGTTTGGCTCAGCGCGTCCTCCCCGGTTTTTATGGAAAACAGGGTCTGCCCTGTATACTGTCCATTGGGATTTCTTGTTTCGCCAAAGTGACCCAGCACACCTTCAGAAAGAATGCTTTGATGCGTGCTCTTGACAACCTCCAGAAAATCGGCTATACTGATTTTAGCAGCCTTGATAGGGTAAAGCCCCTGGAGCTTCGTGCTCGCCTGGCTGCTATTTTTTTGTCTTCCACTCACCGCATGGATCATATCATATGTTTCAAGGTTTACCACACGCCCGCTTCTCTGTTCCACAGTCAGGATGGCCACAAATTCCCGTCCTACACTATCCGTAGCATATCCGGCCATAGCGTAGGTTCCCGAGACTCCCTCTGCTTTGTTGGTAAGAGCATTGATAGGAACGGCGTTTTTCACCACATCCCCGATTACCGCACACAACCGGGCGTTGGTAAGCAGGCGGTTCAATCCGCCGTTTAGTCCGTGCCGGATGCTCTCTCCTGTAATCTGAAGCTGTTTCCCGGTGTAGCTACTACGCACGAACACTTTTCCGTCCTTCTCCGTACCCACTGCGCGGGCATTTTTCATGCCAAGGTCTACCACAGTCCTGGCATCGACTTGCCCATTTATGTCTCTCACTACCGACACATCGGGAAGGACGGTCACACTCATGTCAGGAAGAGAACTCAGGAAATCATAGGTGTATACGCTCCCGTCTTTGGAAAGGTCTACACCTTCGTATCCTTTCAGTGAAAATCTCCCCCCGCCGTCCGTTTGGGCGGCGGTTTTTTGCGCCTGATCGGCTCCGTACATCTCCTTTGCCGCTTGGGTCAGCCGGGAAACGGTCCCCTCGTCCACATTCAGCATCGTGTTCGCTATCGCTTTTTGCCGTCCCTGGTTCCGGGCGTAGCCGATCCCCTGGCCAATTCCACCCAATACTCCACCGGCCACCGCGCCGCCCAGACCCGCCATGACGACATTCTCCAAATAGAACTGCCTCGTAGCGGCTCCCCGTGCGCTGTCCTCGTCTATCCCCCGGTCCATAAGCTCCCGGACGTACAGCTCATACTGGGACTGGTCGCCCATGACCATCTGGTCCACCAGGTTGTTGGATATCTCGGTGACTATCTCCTGTACACCTTCGCTGCCCATGGTCTTCAGGATGTTTTTTATGACCTCCTTGGCGCTCTTTGGGGCCACCTTTGCCATCTTGAACAGTTCATCTACCGGCAGCTTCTCCGTCAGTATCTCCGCCGCCCCAGCGGCGGTGGAGGTGAGGAACGCCTGTCCCGGCGTGGCTCCCCGCTCCAGGGCGCCCAGGGCGTTGTCTCCCGCCGCGGATAGCCCCATCAGCGGCAGGGACGCCGGGCCGGTGAACAGCTTGGCTCCCATGTTGGCTATCGACAGTGTGGTATCCGCCGCGAAAGCGCCTACTCCGCCCCCTGCTTTCTCCGCGGCGGCGTGGACGCCCTCGGCGGTATCCTTGGCCACGTGGGCGCCGGCGAACCACGCGGAATTGAAGTCCGTAGGCTCATACTCTCCCGTGATGGCGTTTTTTGCCGTCTGGAACGTGTTGGCCGCATAGGCAAAGGGCTGGGTAAAGCCCGCTCCTACATTGACGACCCCTCCCGCAATGGGATGCTCTTCCGCAAAGTCCCTGGTCTCCTGGCTCTGTACCGCCTGGTTCTGCGCGTTCAGGCTTCGCTCTATGGCCTTCCAGTATTTCCCCGCGCCGTCCCAGTCCTCTCTTCCCGCCAGAGACAAAAGGGTCTCCTTCTGCTTCTCGGTCAGATATTCCAGCTGGGGAAATGCGTACCTCCCCGGTTCTCCCACCTGAAGTGCCAGGACGCGGATGGCAGCAGCATGGGCGTCGCTACTCATATTCAAGCCCAACTGTGCAGAAATTTCCATTCCCTTTGCCGCATCGGCTGAGGTGGCGTATTTCTCATAGTTTTCCGCCGTGGTTTGCTGCTTTGCGTCGAAAAGGTTTTTCTTCGCTTCAGTCAGTTTGTCGGAGGCGTTGGACATTTTTGCCCTCGCCTGTCCCACAGGGCTTGCCTTTTCCTCTGCCGCCTGTTTGGCCTGAAGGCCCGCGGCATAGGGGCTGGACGGGGTGAAGCTATCCCGCCCCATGGCGTAGGGCTGCTGCCCCACCTGGGTCTTTCTATACTCGCTTTTGGCCTGGTCATATTTCCCTTCCAGCATGGACACCGTTCGACCAGCTTTCTTCACCGTGGGGGAAGCCTCCGCTGTAAAGGCCGGAGAGGGCATCTTATCCTTGACCGGTTTGATGCCTTGCTTTTCCAACAGCCTCCGCGTTCTGCTGTATCCCGCCGGGGCCACAGCGGACGTGCTGGGAAATGTGCCGCTTTTGCCCGCCGCCCGTTCCCTCTCTTTTCTAAGAAGCTTACTTGTTCTGCTCATGCTTTAACTTTCTATCCTCCGTGTCCGTGTTTATAACCTGATGGGGAGTCCGCGCTAATAAGCGGCGTCCCCGTCATCTACCAGGAACTGTTTGGCGCCGTAACGCAGACAGCGGCGCAGCCGGGCCTCGCCCCGCTTAATGGTACGGGAGACGGTGGACTTGTCCACCCCCAACTCCTGGCTGATCTCGATCATGTTTTTTCCCTGACCGTAATAACGGAGCAGGTACTCCCGCTGCTTGTCGGTGACGTCTTCCCGGATAGCCTTGAGGAGAGCGGCTTTTGTTCGGTCAAGGGTTTGGGTGTTGGTGTTTTCACAATTAAATTGCTGGGTGTAACAGGCCATTTCGGCAGCATGGATACGGCCCTTTCTGTAACGGGTATGGGACATAGTTGTGTGACCTCCTACTTATTTTTTCATGGCTCCAACGAGGGGCCGGATCAGATAGAGTACCGGCAGTTTCTTCGGTGGCCGCGGTCATAGTAACGCTCACAGAGCACCGCCACGTCCCGGACGTCCCGGCGCATGGCCTCCAGGACCCGCAGCCGGTCTTGTTTGACGACTGCTTCCTGTCTGGTGGGGGCGGAAAGCTCCCGCACTTGCCGGATGCGGCAGCGCAAGACCTCCTCCTCGTGGCGGTAGCTCGCGGAAAGCTGAGTCAGTGTCATTTTTATCTATCCTCCTTGTTCAAGCTTCATCTGGGTATTCGGTGGGGCTTATATCGCTTCCTGTACAACTTTTTCTTGACAACCACCTGCGTATCTGGTAAAATAACTTCTGCTATTGGACAGCCATGCTGTCGGTACACCTTGCCGGTTTAGCCTAATGGTGAGATAACTTGCTGGTTTAGCTCAGTTGGTACACCCTCCGCAGAGGGCGTGCCCCGCGCAACCGCCGTAGGCGGCTCTTGGCGCGGGGCGGAGCAGCCAGAATTGCCGTTTTTTCTAAGGTGAGATAACTTGCTGGTTTAGCTCAGTTGGTAGAGCAGCTGATTTGTAATCAGCAGGTCGGGGGTTCAAGTCCGTCAACCAGCTCCAGAAGACTTCCGCTCTTACAGCGTTAATTAAATATGGGAGAGTTCCAGAGTGGCCAAATGGGGCAGACTGTAAATCTGTTGCGTATCGCTTCGGTGGTTCGAATCCACCCTCTCCCACCAGAAAGTGAGCAATTCCGAAAAGGAGTTGCTCATTTTCTTTTTGTAACCGCTCTGTCACCCATTTCATAATTTTCTGTGTTATGCTGGATCAGACAAGGAAAGGGGTGGGGAAGATGGAGAAATGGAAAAGGTGCATAGCGCTGGCGGTGTTCTTGGCCCTGCTGGTCAGCTGTGGACAGACGGAGGGGGCTACCCCGGAGGTCCCGGCGACCTTTGCTCCGGCGGAGAGCGTGGCACCCTCCCTCTCCCCGGAGGAGCTGGCGGCGGTGGAGGCCGCCGAGGCCACCCTGGAGAGCTTCCGCTGGCCGGAGGAGACCGAGGTGAAGACCCTGAAAGGCCAGAA
>CAJTLK010000078.1 GCA_910577415.1 uncultured Oscillospiraceae bacterium | reverse complement strand
TTCCAGACCTTTCCAATGGTCTTCTTTGTCTGCGCATCATCGCAGAAATAGGCGGCAAAGTCCCGCTCCAGCTTCCACATGATCTCCTTGGAGACCTGGTAACGCCCGGTCTCAGAAAGCTGCTCCATATATCCCTTCACCTGAGCGCAGTCGCCGTTGGAGAAGGCGTGGAGCAGCCGCTCCAGATTAGAGGAAATAAGAATATCCATGGATGGAGATATGGTATTGTGGAAGGGGCGGTTGCGGTCATAGACCCCGGTACGGATAAAATCGGTAAGAACATTGTTGCTGTTGGAGGCACAGATCAGTTTTCCCAAGGGCACTCCCATCTGCTTGGCGTACCAGGCGGCCAGGATGTCGCCGAAGTTGCCGGTAGGTACGCAGACGTTGAGCTTGTCCCCCTTTTCCAGCGCCCCCTCCTTCATCAGGTCGCAGTAGGCCGAGACATAATAGACGATCTGAGGCAGCACACGCCCCCAGTTGATGGAATTGGCCGAGGAGAGAAACACGCCTTGCTTTGCCAACTCCTCGCGGAAGTCAGGATCGGCAAAGAGCTTTTTCACCCCGGTCTGGGCGTCGTCAAAGTTGCCCACCACCGAGCAGACCCCAACGTTTCCTCCCTCCTGGGTGCGCATTTGAAGCTCCTGAATGGCGGAGACGCCGTCCTTGGGATAGAACACCAAAATACGGGTGCCGGGCACATCCTTGAACCCCTCCAGGGCGCCCTTGCCGGTGTCCCCGGAAGTCGCCACCAGAATGCACGCGGTCTTTCCCTCTCCCTCCTTCCGCAGCGCGGAGGTCAGCAGGTGAGGCAGCATCTGAAGGGCCAGGTCCTTAAAGGCGCAGGTAGGTCCGTGCCACAGCTCCAAGGCATAGGTATCCCCATCCACCCTCCGCACCGGGGCGATCCGGGGATCGTCAAACTTCTCGGCATTGTACGCTTTGGCGCAGAAGCCATTCAGCTCAGAGGCGGAATAGTTGTCCAGGAACATGTTCATCAAATAGACCGCTCTCTGCTGGTAGGTCATAGGCTTCAGCGTATTTAAGGCGTTTCCGGCCAGAGACGGGATCGCCTCCGGGGTATAGAGCCCCCCATCAGGGGCAAGTCCATAAGCAATGGCCCCCGACACAACGGTCTTCCGCATTCTGTCTCTTGTGCTCACATAATACATACTTCACTCACGACCCTCATCAAATTATTGCACAGGAGGTCTTTGATCAAAGCCTCCGAATAGTTTCGGCCCAATAGGCGCTCCACCAGCTTGTCCAGATCCTGGATGCCGAATACCCCTTTGGGCGGATGGACGATCCCGTCCCAGTCTCCGCCCAGGGAGATATTCTTCATTCCTCCAAGCCCCAGCCAATGCTCAATATGAGCTATGACGGTATCCAGGTCAGGATCGGCCCCCAAAAAGAGGTCGCACATATTGATTCCCGCCACGCCATGATTTCCTATTATGGCAGTAAATTGCTCATCGGTCAAGTTCCTTGTGTGCGGACACGCCGCTCGGGAGTTGGAATGGCTGGCAAAGACCGGCTTTTTCGCCAGTTCCATCACATCCCAGAAGCCTGGGTCGGACAGATGGGACACATCCACCAGCATTCCCAGCTCCTGCATTCTCTTTACAAAGGACCTCCCCCGCTCCGTCAATCCCTTCTCCGGGGACTGAGCGTTGCTGCCCGAGAGAGCATTTTCATAGTTCCACGTCAGGTTTACCGCCCGAACGCCCAGCTTATAGGCCAGCTCCAGCTTGGAAAGGTCGCAGTCCAGCAGTTCCGCCCCCTCCACCGAGAGCAGCGCCGCTTGCCTTCCCGCCGCCCAAGCCCCCTTGATCTCCTCAGCGGTACGGCAAAGCGTCAGCTTGTCCGAATTGCGCTCCAATTCCCTGGTAAAAACCTGATATTCTGCCTGAAAAACGTCCCATAAGGACTTTTCCGGCGCAGGCAGCTTCTCGCCCTGATCCCAGAAAAGGGCAAAAAACTGTGCCCATTGCCCGTGGGCTGCCATCCGTACCAGGTCAAGATGTCCTTCGTTCTCAAAAAGACTTCGGCCATCCTGGTAGAGACGCAAAACAGTATCACAATGTCCGTCAAATACCCTCATTGAAAAGCATCCTCAATGTAATTGATTTTGGGCGACCTGGTCTCCATGCCCTGGGGGGCGTAGACCTCGGCCACATCGAACCGGGGCTGGAGCCGTGTCGGGTTCCAGGCAAGATACATCTGGGCGGCGGCCCTCAGCTTCGCCTGCTTTCTGGCGTCTACCGCCTCCCGCGCTTGATAGAGCGCGGCGTTCTTCCGCAGCTTGACCTCTACAAAGCGAAGATACTTTCTATCAGTGGCAATCAGGTCGATCTCTCCCAGCCTGCACTGCCACCCCGCCGCTACAATGGCACAGCCCTGCCGCCGCAGCTCCCGGGCTACCATATCCTCTCCCCACCGGCCCAGCAGCTTCCGCTCTGCTCCAACGCTCATCGCTTTTCCTCCCAGAACTTCAAAAAGCTTTTGCGGTGGATGGGACTGGGGCCGTACTTGTCCAGCATTTCATAATGAAGCTTGGTGCCGTAGCCCTTATGCTGTTCAAAGTGGTATTCAGGATATTTCTCCGCCATCTCCAGCATGAAGCGGTCCCGGCTCACCTTTGCCAGTATGGATGCGGCGGCAATGCTGGCCGACAGGCTGTCTCCCTTTACAATGCAACGGTGGGGGGAAGTAACGGCGGCTGTCTGTCCCTTGTCCCGGTTGCCATCGATAAGTGCAATGTCCGGCCTTACCGTCAGCGCGTCGATGGCCTTTTGCATGGCGTTCATCCGGGCGCTGAGGATATCGGTTTGGTCGATCTCCTCCGCCTCTACCCAGGCCGTCGCCCATGCCTCGGCACATTCCTTTATCTCATCAAAAAGGGCCTCCCGGCGCTTTGGCGTCACTTGCTTGGAATCATTGAGCCATTTAAGCTCTATGTACCGGGGCAGGATCACCGCTCCGGCATACACCGGACCCGCCAGCGGGCCGGCTCCGGCCTCATCTACACCGCAGACGGTATGGAAGCCCTGTACCCAGCACGTCTCTTCCAATTCCCAAAGGTTCATTGCCCCTCACCCTCCGGCAGTTCAAGTGTAAAGCGTCCTAGCTTGCCACCGCGGAACTCATCCAACAGGATACGGGCCATTCGCTCGGTGTCCACATCGCCCCCGGAAATACGGAAGCCCCGCTTTCCGGCAGCTTGCTCCAAAAGAGCATATCCGTAGGCCACGGCGTCCTGTTCCGCCTCCCTGGGCGGAATATCTACCTTGTACCGCTCCGCAAGGGCCTGGGGATAACGGGCGGCCAGATCATCCATCAGTCGGCAGGCCAGGGTCTCCACATCCATAATATCGTCCTTCACCGCCCCGGTATAGGCCAGGTGCATCCCCACCCGCTCATCCTCAAACTTGGGCCAGAGGATGCCGGGGGTATCCAACAGGGCAAGGCCGCTGTCCACGGTGACCCACTGCTTGCCCCGGGTCACACCGGGCCGGTCCCCCGCCTTGGCAGACTTTCGGTGGGCCACCTGGTTAATAAAGGTGGATTTCCCCACGTTGGGCACCCCCACCACCATGGCCCGGATGGGACGGCCCACCTGGCCCTTGGCCTGCCAGCGCTGGATCTGTTCCTTTAAAAGGACACGGGAGACCTCGGAAAACCTGGAGACGCCCTTCCCTGTTTTAGAGTCGGTTTCCAGTACGGCAAAGCCCTGGTCTTGAAAGGCTTTTGTCCAAAACCTGTTCCCCGCCGGGTCGGCCTGGTCCGCCCGGTTAAGGACCACCAGTCGGGGTTTAGCCCCCACAATGGCGTCGATATCCGGGTTGCGGGAGGAGATGGGGATGCGGGCGTCCACGATCTCGGCCACCATATCCACCTGGCCCAGGTCTGCCTCGATCTGTCTTCTCGTCTTGGTCATGTGACCGGGGTACCACTGAATATTCATCCTCCCGCCTCCTTTGTCGTCATTGTTAAATGATTATACACAATTTCCCATCGTTTGAAAAGTGTGCAAAAAAGGAGCGGGGATTCCCGCTCCTTTCCTGTTTTGACCTCTTACAGCTTCTCCTTGAGCTTGGCGCCCTTGCCCACGCGGTCACGCAGGTAATAGAGCTTCGCCCGGCGGACCTTGCCCCGGCGGACCAGCTCGATCTTCTCGACGGCGGGCGCATGGAGGGGGAAAACCTTCTCCACACCCACACCGTAAGAGATACGGCGCACGGTAATGCTCTCGTCGATGCCGCCATGCTTCTTGGCAATGACGGTGCCTTCAAACACCTGGATACGCTCACGGGAGCCTTCCTTGACCCTCACGTGGACACGAACGGTGTCGCCAATGTCGGCCTTGGGGGGCTCTTCCTTCTTGTACTTGGCGGTAAAAGCCTGCATCAGATCCATTTTTGTTCCTCCTAATGATAGGCGTTCATTCCGGTTTTCTGTGCCGTTCTCTCGCTGAAACGACGCCGCAGCGGAACACCCTTTTATTGAGACTGTGGTATTTTATCACAGTCCATCTCCCAATGCAAGCAAAATTTTCACTTTTTTCATCTGTTTTTAATGAAAGCCCCCTTGCCGCTGCCGCCGCGCCCACCAAAGCATCCACCCGCCCGCCAGCAGCAGAGTGAAGTTCTGCCCCTGGCTGTGCCACAGGAGGATACACCCCAGCCCCAGCAGCAAGCCGGCAGCGATGGCGGAGCAAACACTTGTGAACCGTTCCCCCAGCTCTTCCCGGCCCACCCATATCAACGCCTCCCGGAGCAGCATACCTCCGTCCAGCCACCCTGCCGGCAGCAAATTGAATACGGCCAGCCCCAGATTGATCCCGGCAAAGAGATAGAGTCTCTCCCCCACCCCATGCCGGGCCAAAACCATGGAAAACAGAACCAACAGCAGATTGGTCATCGGACCGGCCAGCGTCACCAGCATCATTCGCCCATGGGGCATTTCCCTCGCGGCGGACAACCGCAGTTCCGCCCCGGCGAAGGTCAGCCGCAGACGGCTGATCCTCCCTCCCAAGGCGCGGACGGCCAAACAGTGACCCAACTCGTGGCATACGCACCCCAGCAGGACCCAAAGCGCCGCGCCGCTGTTATCCATGTAATAGAGCAGCGCCCACACAAGCAGGGCGCCGCCGCTGATCTCCACCCGGCCCAGGATCATGCCGTGGTCTCAATATAATAGGCCGGATTCAACCGCACTCCATCTTTTTTCATCTCAAAATGGAGATGGGGGCCGGTAACTTCTCCCGTGGCGCCGGATTCCGCCACCTTTTCTCCCGCCGTGACCCGTTGCCCCTGCTGGACACAGAGCTTGGAGCAATGGGCGTAGAAGCTGGTCACGCCGTTGCCGTGTCGAAGCTGGAGATACTGTCCATAAATGTCACTTTCTCCAATATAGTCCACTGTTCCCGAAGCAAAGGCCAGTACCGGGGTCCCGCAGTCTGCCTTCAGGTCTACCCCGCAGTGGAATTTTTCCCCGCCCTCGATAGGGTGCTCCCGCCAGCCAAATTCAGAGGTCATTCGTCCCAGCAGCGGCGTAGTCGTCTGCTCCAGTCCCAGAGCATAGCGGTCCATCGTAGTGTTATCGGGAAGCGCGGGGCCGGTGTAATTTACAACGATCACCTCCGGCTCGGCTGCCGGTTCAGCCTGTTGGGGTACAGGCTGGGCAGTCGGCGCCGCGCCGCTGCCGGTCATAGGGTCTGGAGGCAGTGTCTCCTCCGCGCTCCCCCCTAAAAGCTCTGCCACACCGCCCCGCCTCAAATTTTTCTGAACGGAGCGAAACGCGGCCCCCTTCCGAGAGGCGGGCGGCTTTTTTTCCGTAGGTAAGAACACCTCGGAGAGCAGGCCGTTTAAGGTCTTCCCTATACTTTGCCCGGAGGCGACGGCCCAATCAAGGTCTACGAACGCGCCGCGGAAGTCAGCATTGTTTAAAAGTCCGGCGGACAGTTCTCGACGGATCGCGCCCAACCGTTCGCTTCCCCGTCCCAGAAATATCACCGTGAAGATCGCTACACAGATCCCGAGCTGGGCGAGCCGCCGCTTTTCCCGCTCTCCCAGTACCGCCCTCTGCCCTCTGCGCCGATAAACTCTCCGCCCTGCTGATTTTGCCATATTTGCCACTCCTTTGCAGAAGACAGCTTATGACGTTTGAGGGACAACTATACCGATAAGCGTATGCTGAAAATAGGTTGGGCAGGTCTTATTTGACTTGACAATCCTGAGCAAGGCCAGTATAATATTTTTTGCGTTTGAGCGCTTGATAAAATTGCATATCCGGGTGTAGCGCAGTTGGTAGCGCGCTTGGTTCGGGACCAAGAGGCCGTGGGTTCAAATCCCGCCACTCGGACCAAAAGAGGAGCAACGAAAGTTGTTCCTCTTGTTTTATTTGCCGCAAAAGAGAATCCTATCCCGGTTTTTGCTGACAAGCACATTTTTCTATGATATACTTGTTATATCAATGCGACACATAGGACCGGAGGAAAACTCTATGACCGATCTTGATTACTTACAGCTCCTTTCCCGCAGCTACCCCACCGCCCTGGCGGCGTCTACGGAGATCATCAACCTCAACGCCATCTGCCGCCTGCCCAAGGGAACGGAATACTTTTTCAGCGACCTGCACGGCGAGTATGACGCCTTCAACTATCTTCTCTCCAGCGCCTCCGGCATCCTCCGCGAGAAGATCGACTACCTCTTTGCCCGGTCCGTGGCCCTCCGGGAGCGGGAGGAGCTGGCGGTGCTCATCTGTTCCCCTGCCGAGACCCTTTCCCGGATGCGTGTGGAGCTGGAAGCGGAGGAGTATGACAACTGGTGCAATATCACCATTTACCGCCTTGTCCAGGTGTGCACCGCCGTCTCCGCCAAATATACCCGCTCCAAGGTGCGGAAAAAGATCCCCAAGGACTTTTCCTACATTATTGACGAGCTGCTCCACGCCGACGCCGACGACAGCAAAGAACGCTATTACGAGGAGATCATCCGCTCCATCGTGTCCACCGGCTCCTCTGACGCCTTCATCATCCAGTTCTGCGACCTTATCCGGGAATGCGCGGTGGATGGGCTGCATATCTTAGGTGATATCTATGACCGTGGCCCCCACGCAGACCGTATCCTGGAACAGCTGCGGAAATTCCACGATGTGGACATCCAGTGGGGCAACCACGACATTGCATGGATGGGCGCCGCCGCCGGAAGCCAGGTATGCGTGGCCAGCGTTCTGCGCCGCTGCTTCAGCTACAACAACTTTGACCAGTTAGAGGACGGCTACGGCATCAATCTACGCCCCCTGTCCATGTTTGCCGCCGAGGTCTACGGCGACGATCCCTGTGAGCGCTTTGCCCCTCATATCCTGGACGAGAACGAATACGATCCCATCGATGCAAGCCTCGCCTCCAAGATGCACAAGGCCATGGCGGTGCTGGAGTTCAAGCTGGAGGCTCAGCTCCTCCAACGCCACCCGGAATATGGCATGGCAGACCGCATCCTTCTGCCCCAGGTGGATTTCCAAAACGGCACAGTGACAGTGGATGGCAAAGCCTATGAGATGCTGGACACCCGCTTCCCCACCGTAGACCCCGATGATCCCACCACATTGACGCCCGGCGAGGCGCAGCTCATGGCGCAGCTCACCGCCACCTTCCAGCATAATACACTGCTGCGCAAGCATGTCCGCTTTCTCCTCAGCAGGGGCGGGATGTACAAGGTCGTCAACGGCAACCTCCTCTACCATGGCTGTATTCCCATGCGCTCCGACGGCAGCTTTGACGAGGTGACGGTAGACGGAGAAATCCTCTCGGGTAAAGCCTACCTGGACGCCTTGGACGCCAAGGTCCGCTCCGCCTTCTACACCAAGCCGGGTACGCCGGAGCATGAGAGCGCGGCAGATTACTTCTGGTATCTGTGGGCTGGTCCCAAATCTCCCCTCTTTGGCAAAAGCAAGCTGTCCACCTTTGAGCGGTACTTTATCGCCGACAAGGCGGCCCACATAGAAGTCTATAACCCCTACTACCTCCACGTGAAAGCCCGCTCCACCTGCGAGATCATCCTACGGCAATTTGGCCTGGACCCCGCCCATTCACACATTGTCAACGGCCATGTGCCGGTAAAGGAAAAGGAGGGGGAAAGCCCCATCCGGGGCGAGGGACTGCTTTTTGTCATCGACGGCGGTATCTCCAAGGCATATCAGCGGCAAACCGGCTTCGGCGGCTATACCCTCATCTATAACTCCCATCACCTGGCCCTGGCCCAACATAAGCCTTATGCTCAGATCATGGAGGACCCACGGCAGAGCGCCCCCAGGGTCCGAATCGTGGAGAATATGCCCCGGCGGGTACTGGTAGCGGACACCGACACCGGCGCCCAGCTCCGGGAGCGTATTGGACATCTGAAGGATCTGCTCTCCGCCTATCGGGAAGGAACCATCAAAGAACAGGGTGAATAAAATAGTTCGGGTGGGCGCGGGGTCTCCCCTCGCCCACCCTTTCTCTGTATTCGCCAATTTTCATATTTTTTCATATATTACAGTTG
>CAJTLK010000077.1 GCA_910577415.1 uncultured Oscillospiraceae bacterium | reverse complement strand
TCATGGCGGCCAGGATGCCCCACAGGGCGTACCGGAGCCACTGGTGCTTCCGAATGTGATAAAGCCCCGCCGCCGTGGTGAGGAAAAAGAGGCTTTCGGTCATGACGCCGCCAAAGAAAAAGGCAAAGGGAAAGGCGCACAGCAACGCCAGGGTCCGCAGGGCCGTTTTCTCTCCATACTCCTCCGCCGCCAGCCGGTAGAGGTACATGCACCCCCCGGCAAAGCTCAGAGCGCTCACCGCCATTCCCGCCATGGCGGTATTGGGAATGAGCCACGCCATCGCCCGGGTGAGCCAGACATAGAGAGGAAAGAACACCAGAAACAGAGGTTTGCCGTCCTCAATGTACCCGCCATACCCCAGCTCCGTTAGCTTCACATAGTGCTGGGCGTCCCACCGCACCCAGAGCTGGGGCAGCTCCTGAAGCCCGACCCCCGCTTTTGAAAGCACATTATAAAGCAGCAGACTGCCCAGGACGAAAAGCAGGCGGAACAGCAGCGCGCCGGTAAAAACGGCAGCCAGCCGCTCCCCTCCCGGCGCCTCCCCCGTCCTCTGGGGCAACGGGTCTGAAAAGGGAGAACACAGCCCTGCCCCGGACTGGGCCAGCCAGCGCAAAAACAAGGCCCCCACAGCCAGGAGAAACAGTCCTGTGGCCACCCATTCCCATAACGATTCCATACAGCACCTCCCTGGAGCCTTCAGTATACCTCGCCGGGGGAAAATTGGCAAATTTTTCTCGGAAAATTCCCCCTGGGAGGTGTTGACAGTTCGGTAACAATATGTTACAATTCGGTTACAAAATTCATTTTGATTGTAACTCTTCTGAAAAGGAGCTTTTCCATGGCAGGTAAAACAGCGGATTTCCCCCTTGTTTACAAGGGCCACCCCCTTCGCCGTAAGGATAACCTCATTTATTACGGCAGCATGGCCGACAAATACATCATTGCCCTCCAGATCCTCGCCTCTCAGAAGGTCGGGGACATGGACGTAGCCAGTAAGGTCTCGGTACAGCTCCAGCTCACCGACCCCGACCTGAAAAGCCGTGACCGGGTGGTCAAGAAAAGTGAAAAAAGCAGCCTCTACGACGCCATGGACGTCGGCGCCATCTGGCTGGAAAGAGCGCTCTCCGGTAAGTAAGCCCCCCTCTACAAAAGAAGATAGATAGAAAGGGACGAGTTCCGATGCCTTCACTGAAGAAATATCTGCGCTTCGCGCTGATGACCGCTATCCTCTCCGCCCTGTGCGTGGTGGGCGCCTCCGCCGCCTGTGTGGGCGTGGGCACAGTCAATGCCGATGCCCTCCGCCTCCGCTCTGAGGCCAACACCGACGCCTCCATCCTGGCCACCGCCCTTCAGGGCGATACCCTGGTGGTGCTGGAAGAGGTGGACGAAAACTGGTACAAGGTGGACTACAAATCTGTGGAAGGCTTTATGTCCGCCGAGTTTGTGGACGTTGTCACCGAGGCGGATATGGACCTGGGCTACGGACTGGTCCAGAGCGAGGGTTCCACCCTTCGGGTCCGCTCTGGCCCCAGCACCGACTTTGAGCCTGTCACAGAGCTTTACGACCACACAGTGGTAAATCTCACCGGCATCGTCGACGGCTGGTACAAGATCTCTTACAAGGACATCACCGGCTACGTCTCCAGCGACTACATGGTCACATGTAAGGACGCTGTGGGGACTCGGGGCGACAGCGACGTCATCAACTCCCTTGGAATGCAGCTCGTGACCTTTGCCCAGCAGTTCCTGGGCTGTCCCTATGTGTGGGGCGGCAACGGTCCCAATGCTTTTGACTGCTCCGGCTTCACCAAGTATATCTACGCTCAGTTCGGCTACACCCTCAACCGCACCGCCAGCGACCAGCTCTACAACGGCACCAAGGTGGCCCGGGGCGAGTGGCAGCCGGGAGACCTGATCTTCTTTGATAACGGCAGGGTCTCCACCCCGGTGTCCCATGTGGGCATTTACGTGGGCGACGGACAGTTCATCCACGCCTCCACCAACTCTTACGTGGTCCAGTTCAACAGCCTCTACTCCGCCCATTACAGCAATACATATGAATGTGCCCGCCGCATCTTTTAAATGGTAAATAAGCAGAAAAGCCGCTCTCACGGAGAGCGGCTTTTCTCTTGCCGTGGGCGCAACCCCTGCCTCCCCACACTTCCTTATTCCGCGAAGAGCGGGGTAGACAGATAGCGGTCTCCAGTGTCCGGCAAAAGGGCCACAATGGTTTTGCCTGTGTTTTCGGGGCGTTTGGCAAGCTCTATGGCGGCATGGAGGGCGGCCCCGGAGGAGATGCCCACCAAAACCCCTTCCTTTCGGCTCATCAGCCGTCCCGCGGCAAAGGCATCCTCGCTCTCCACCGTGATGATCTCATCGTAGACCGAGGTATCCAGCACATCGGGAACAAAACCTGCGCCGATGCCCTGGAGCTCATGGGCCCCAGCCTTTCCCTGACTGAGGACGGGGGAGTCGGCAGGCTCCACAGCCACCACCTTCACGGCGGAAGACTTCTCCTTGAGGTACTTCCCTACCCCGGTAATGGTGCCGCCGGTGCCCACACCGGCAATAAAAATGTCCACCTTGCCGTCGGTGTCCGCCCAGATCTCCGGCCCGGTGGAGGCATAGTGGGCGGCGGGATTGGCTGGATTGACGAACTGGCCGGGAATAAAGCTGCCGGGAATATCCTTCGCCAGCTCCTCAGCCTTGGCAATGGCCCCCTTCATGCCCATGGCCCCCTCGGTGAGCACCAGCTCGGCCCCATAGGCCGCCATCAATTGTCTGCGCTCCACGCTCATGGTCTCGGGCATAACAATGATGATCCGATAGCCCCGGGCGGCGGCAACACCGGCAAGGCCGATGCCGGTGTTGCCGGAGGTCGGCTCAATAATGACGCTGCCGGGCTTTAGCTTCCCGCTTGCCTCGGCCTCGTCGATCATGGCCTTGGCAACGCGGTCCTTCACACTGCCGGCGGGGTTGAAATACTCCAGCTTGACCAGGAGCCTGGCCCGGAGGGCCTTTTCCTTTTCAATACGCGTCAGCTCCAACAGAGGCGTTTTGCCAATAAGCTGGTCGGCGGAGGTATAGATTCCAGACATAAGCAATTCCTTCTTTCACAAAATTCCAGGGAGAAGGCCGTGGGAGAACGTTTCGCTTCGTACCGCAGCCTCCTTACTTTGAGCCCTCCTCCATCTTCTGCAAACGGCGCTCCAAGTCCTGGAGCTGTTGCTGGACCGGGTCGTCGATCCCGATCTGGTCCACCTGGCCCACAAAGTCGGTCCGTACGCCGGAAATGCTGACGACCTGGGCGGGCGCCCCAACCACGGTGGCGTTTTCCGGCACCTCGGACAGAACGACTGAATTCGCGGCGACCCTGGAGTTGTCCCCCACGCAGAACGGGCCAAGTATTTTGGCTCCGCAGGCGATCAGCACATGGTTGCCAATGGTGGGATGGCGCTTTCCCTTGTCCTTTCCCGTGCCGCCCAGGGTAACGCCATGGTAGATCAGACAATCATCACCGATCTGGGTGGTTTCGCCGATGACGATACCCATACCGTGGTCGATGACCAGCCTTCGCCCGATCTGGGCGCCGGGGTGGATCTCTATGCCGGTCAAAAACCGGGCAAACTGGGAGTTGAGCCGGGCCAAAAAGTGAAGCCTGTGCCGCCAAAGCCAATGGCTTACCCGGTGAAACAGAACGGCATGGACGCCGGGGTAAAGTAAAAATATCTCCAAGCGGCTCCTGGCCGCCGGATCGCGCTCCTGATATGCTTGGAGCAATTCGCCTAAATGGGTCATACGGGATCTCCTTTTCCTGAGAATACTGCCACTATACCCCTATGGACCCTACTCCGTCAATAGGAATATAGGAATCGCTTTGAGACCGCTCTCCAAGAAAAGCCGGGGGACACTTCTTTGCGAAGTGTCCCCCCATTCGTTCTTTCTTATGGATAATGGCCAACCCTGCGGCGTTTACAGTGTATCCGCGCCGGGTCGATCCTCGGCCTTAGGCTCGTCGGCAAGCTTCTCCTCCACCTTGGGCGTCTCAGGCTCCAGGTCCTCCACGGCCAGCGGCTCCACCACCATGGCTACGTCGTCGTCGGTGATGTCGCCCTCCCGCTTCAGGTCCTCGATGCGGCTCTTGTTGTCCTCAATGTTCTTCTTGGCAGCGGTGATCTTCCCGCACAGGGCGGCATAGGCCGCCTCGGGAGCCATGCCCCGCTCCGCATAGTAGAGCTTGCCGATCTCGATGTAAGCCTTCTTGATGGCGTCCTCCTCGCCCACATTGCTGACATACAGCTTGGCGATCTCGCCCAACTGCTTGGACTTGGCGACCCCGGCCTGGGCCAGATCGACGGCCTTGTCCTTGAGATTATCAAAAAAAGCCATGGGACATCCCTCCTGTTTTTTACTGGTAAGTCCATTGTACCTTCTTTTCTCGTCCGGCGCAAGGGAAAAAGGGAAAAGTTTCAAAAGTCTTCATAATTTTTGCCGTGACGCATCTCCGCCTCGTTCCCAAACGGTGATCAGTCAAAAAAGGTAAGCTGGGTATCATAAGGCCCCTTGGCGGCACGGACGATGTGTTCCATCTGATAAAACAATCCCCTCTCCCCGCACCGCCGGGAAAAGGCTTCCCAAAGCTCCTTTGCCCTGAGGCTGACGCACCAATAGCGGTCTCCGTACTGTTTTTCATACTGTTCCCGCACACCGGGAAACTCCCGGTCAAGGCGCTGATAGTAATAGGCTCGCTGGCGGTCCCGGAGGGTCATGCCGAAGGCAGGATAGACAAATCTGGCCCCGGCTTCGGCGGCGGCGTCCACTACCAAGAGCACGTTCTCCACACTATCGGCCAAAAAAGGCAGCACCGGCATGAGCACCACTCCGGCAAATATCCCCTTCTGAGCAAGGCCCTCCAGGGCCTTCAGCCGTCGGGTGGAACTGGCCGCCCCCGGCTCCAGTTTGGCCGCCAGTGCGTCGTCGGTGGTGGTGATGGTGAGCTTGCAGATCACCGGTGCCTGGGCCTGGATATCGGCGTAGAGACCGGCGTCCCGGAGGATGAGGTCGGACTTGGTGCACACCGCCACCCCGCACTCGTAAGCATGGATGAGCATGAGGGCCTTCCGGGTCAGCTCCAGCTCCTTCTCCAAAGGGTTGTAGGGATCGGTCATGGACCCCATGGCAATAAAAGCGGGTCGGGTCTTCCGCCGCAGCTCGTCCCGGAGCAGCTCCAGAGCGTTCTCCTTCACCTTTACCCGGTCAAAATCGTCGTCTCGGTAGCACTCGCTGCGGCTGTCGCAGTAAATGCAACCGTGGGGGCAGCCCCGGTAAAGGTTCATGGTGTGGTCGGTGCCAAACCACTGGGTGGACTTATTCCGGGTAAGGATGTGTTTGGCAGGAACATAGTCCGTCATTGCAGTCCCACCAGGCTCTCCTGGACCTGGACCACACCGGTCTTCTCCCAGTCCATCCCATTGATGGAGCGGTAAAGGACAGGCTCATCCCGTCCGCTCACCCCCCGATTCTCTTCCTGGATATAATACTCATCACTCAACAAAGCGTAATAGAGACCGTCCACGACCCCCACCCGGCTCACGTTCCGCTTTATATACTTCACAGGCGGTTCTCCCCGCTGCGACATGTCACACACCGAGAGAAGGTTCAGCTCCTCATCCAGGAAAAATACCTTGCCCATATCCTCCTGTTCCCAGTTCGCGCCCTTTCCATAGCCGCCATAGGGGTCGAAACCGACCAGGTACCGCTCCCCTGTCCAGGCAAAGCCATAACAAAAGGTATTCCAGCCCAACCGCTCCTTCAGCCATTCGCTCTCCGCCTTCTGCCAATTCACTCCGTCGGAGGAGAGGAAAACTCCGCCGTTTCCATGTACCATAAAATCCTTGCCGCTGAAAGACAACAGCCTTGGATCATTCCCCCAGGGCGTGCTGTCATACCACTTCCAGCGGCCCCCGGTGTCGGGCGAGCGGTAGACAAGCTCCCGCTCGCCGTTGGCCAGCTCCACCACGGTCAAGTCGGCCACGCCATATTTGCTCGCAATGTCCCAGGCGTCGTTGTTTGTCCCCAAATAGGCGGGTAGATCGCGGCCCCCCACCACCATCATATTCTCCTTCACCCAATCCAGGGAAGAGGTGGGGTAGGAAATGGCGATGTACCGGGCCGGGTCGTTTTTGTCGGTGACCTTTACCTCCACCGTGCCGTCGGGGTTATAGGCAGCCAGCACCTCCCGGGCCTGGATGCCCTGGGCCTGGATGGCCTCCCCCAGATGGGGCAGCTCCACCCAGTCAGAGGCAAAATCGCCCATGAGGCACACCTGGTAGGTGGGTTGCTCGTCCCGGATGTTCGTCGCATAATCCCAGGCATAGAATTCATCCAGCACGAACCGCCAGCGGTCCAGCTGGGCCACCGAGCGGATAGGCTTTTCCTCCGTACCGTGGAAAAATGGACCGCTTGCCCAGCCGCCACACTCCCCCACCAGGTCCTCGCTCAAGTCTGTATTATATATATCGGGCAGTCTCTCCCAGGTCTTGCCGTCGGTAGAGCGGTAAATTGCGGCCCCTTCCGCCTCGTTGAACACACCCGGGTCATTGATCGACATGCCGTCCCGATGGCCGTCAGAATTGGCCACCTGGGCGTAATAAGCCCCGTTATACCAGCCTACCGTATAGACCCGGCGGCCAAAGTCATGATCGCTCACCAGTTCAAAATTCTTATCCAGGATGTAGGCCTTGGAATAGCCCTCGCACCAGCCGCCGCCGCTCGAACCAAACATACCGTAGCGGCCCTCTCCGCCATGGCGGCTGGCCACAAAGCCGCTGTCCGTGGCGGCGATCTTATAACGCAGATAACTATAGCTCCCCGTTCCCTGATCGGCGGGACGCAGGGCGTCTGACAAAAGCCAGTTCTGCCCATCGGCAGAGCGGTAGAGGTGGTGCCCCGCTCCTTTCACCCAGAAATAGCCCCCCGTGCAGAATAGAGGCGTGGCCTCATTCCCCCAGGGGACGTTCTCCGCCCATTTCCAGCCGTTGCCGTCGTTGCAGGCCAGCCGACTCTCCGACCCGTAGTACCGTCCTATCCGAAAGTCCCAGCTTATCTCCCCCAGAGACATATTGCCGTCGGACACCACCGGCTCGATGGTCCGGAATTGGGTCTTCAGGTTCTCCAGGCACCAGTCCAGGGAGGAAATGGGATAGTTGATGGAGACCATGTGCCTCTCCTTGGCCCAAACGTCATAGGCCGCCAGGATCACCGTGTCGTTGGGGCCATACCAGGCCCGGAGCTTGCCAATACTCATCCACTTGTCCCGGGCCGCCTGGCCCATATGGGGCAGCAGCACCCCGGTGTCCGGGGAGGTGCGATCCATCAGATAGACTCCCCACTCCCCATCGGTGTTCTTGGCATACTCAAAGCGGTAGGGGCCAAGCTCACAGCTCAGGGCAAAGGTGGGGTCTTCGATCCACTCTCGCTCTATCTGCGGCCAGTTCCAGTGGATACCGTCGGCGGAGAAGCCGCCGTAGCTGGTTTGGAACGCCTCGCCGTCCCACCAGATGGAGTCCAGGTACCACCAGTCACGATTGCCCTCCTCAGCTGGGAGCCAGGTCACGCCGTCGGTAGAGTAGACAATGCGCTCTCCGGCATAGGTGCCGGTGAGAAGATTCCCGCCGGTTGATCCCGGCTGGGTGGGGTCATCGTTGCCATAGTCCTCCACATACCGGCTGCCCACCGTCACCGTACCGTTGGTGGCGAAGACGTGGATGGGGGTGACCACCGTCGGGTTTTTCAGGGCAGCAGCGATCTCCTGGGCGGAGTAGTCCCGGAACCAGGTATACTCTGCACTCCAAATGTCCCGTCCCTTTACCGAAAGGCCACCGTCATCGGCGGCGTTGGCCTCCACAGTGAGGACATAGGATAGCCCCGTGCGCCGCTGGGTCTCCCGCAGTCCGGGCAGCTCGGCGTAGCTGCCCCCCTGGTCGGCGGAGATGTAGAGCCGCGGCCCCTCATAGCTCACAAACTGGTCGTTCTCGTTGTACTCCCCCCGGCCCATGTCGGTATACCACACATACTCCGTCCCGCCGCTGGTCACCGCCGCCTGGGCGGAGACCGCTCCGGCACAGAGTGCCACGGCAAAAAGGGTCGTCAAAACCCATCGCTTCATCTTCTCCCCTCCTTACTTCCCCAGTTCCCGGAGGCACTCCCGGACCTGGACAATGTCGGTCTTTTCCCAGTTCACCCCATCGGCGGAGCGCCAGAGGGTATGGTCAGATTCTTTCTCCCCGGAAAAGTGGAAGGTCCCGTACCGCTCCCGCTCGTCCCAGCGCTTCTCGCTGACGTCGGCATAGCATACGCCGTCCCGAAAACCGATCCTCTCCACGCCCTTGCCAAAGTCGTGGGAGGAAACGATGTTCAGCTCCTCGTCCAGAAGGAACACCTTGGAGACCTCCCGGCTCACCCGCTTTTCGTCCCCACTCTGGCCGTTGTCCAGATAACAACAGGCCAGATAGTTTTTTCCCGTCCAGAGCAGACAGTATTCCGCCCTATCATACCCCTGGCTCAGCCGGAGGAAATCCCCCGCGGCCTCCCGCCAGGTCCTGCCGTCGGCGGAGCGCCACAGCTTCCCGTCGGCCAGGTCCAGGAGCATAAAGTCCTTCCCACTGAAGGGCAAAAGGCGAACGGAGTTGCTCCAGGGGACGTTCTCCAGGTACATATACGCCCAGTCCCCGCTGTTCCGGTAGGCCACTTCCTTCTCCCCATTGATCAGCGGCAGCAGAGCCACTTCGGTCCCAGCGCCCATTTGCTCCTCGCCGTACCAGAAGGAGGGAGAGCGGTTGCCCCACCAGATCCCGTCCTCCCCATCCATGGAGTATTCCGCTACGTACACCCCTCAGGAGCTGGACGCTATGGCCAG
>CAJTLK010000076.1:2494-9009 GCA_910577415.1 uncultured Oscillospiraceae bacterium | reverse complement strand
GCGGGGAGTAAAAAGTTTCCCTTGTTTCAGCCCATAAGGGCAAAAACAAGGGAAATTACATAAGATTTGAACATTTAATCAGGGAAAAGCCTTGACGTATCAGGGTTCTAAGAGGATTTGACAGATAAACTGGAATTCATTTATTGTCAAAACAGTCCGCCGTTATATTTCTTTTGAACCTTTATAATAACCACACCGGAAATGATAAGCCCAGCAAACAAAACAATCAGAGAAACTGTTGCAATTTGGTCATCTTTACCAAACAACGCAATAATGCCGCTGAGGAGAAGTGTTGCACATATTGCAAACATTCCTTTTGCAAAAGCCCTGCCGTATTCCGTTCGCTCGGATTCCTTGATATTCCTTTGATGGTAGTCATGTATCAGTTTTGTGTTTCCTCTATAGATTGCAGTACCAAGAGCAAGAAACAAAGCCGCCCCTACAAACATCGTTATGGAATAGATAATCATCTTTACCCCTCCTGCAAATCCCGATTTGCCATTCTAATTATACTATGTCTGTAAGCGTTACACAAAATACGGCTTCGTGAAAATGCCGGAAGTATCGGCCGTCAACACGAAAGGTAAAAGGGACTCAGCAGACGCTGGGCCATTTCCTCCTGAGAGATATTCAGCTCGGCTCTGCAGGTCAGGAGTTCAGCACGGAGGTATGCTTTTAAGTCCTTGTAGAGCTTTTGTTTCATGGTAAATCTGCCTCTTTCGTGAAGATCTACCAAAATTCTACAAAGGGCGGGCAGCATACACCATGAAGCATAGTTCAGGAATTTATCGGGCGGAAGGATAAGGACGTTTTAAGTTTGCCAATGGGCTAACAGAACTCCCGACATAAGGGAAACGGCGGCGCTGAACACAAAAAGACCGTTCCTCCGCGTTTCCCGCTGTGCTGTTCCCGAACTGTATGGGCCGTATCTCCGTGCCCAGGACAAATAGCTGTTACAAAGCCTTTCCGCAAAGAAAAATTGCGTTCACCTTCTGTTGATACCATACCGTCAGCCTTTCTTTCATTACTCTATGTAAGCCCCTATGATTCCGGCCACGCTGATGGAGCCGGAAGAGTTGTTGCGGATGGCCGGAGTGTACGACCCGTTTTCCGGGGCCTCCACTTCACCGTTTATTGAGCCTGTGGTGGAAGTGATGTAGTAGAACACGTTGTTGGCATCCACAATGCCAAAGTCCACGGTGGCGTCTTTGGGAGAGTAGTTTACTTCAAACCTTACGACTTCTCCGACCCGTAAGGAAATGGCGGAGCCAATCTTTTTGACTTTTCCGGCGGAAACGGTCTCATTGAACCAGCCGGAGGCTCTTTCAATGGCCGGGTCCGGGTCTGCGTCGGCCTGGGGTTCCGCCGCCAGAGTGGAGGCGCCGAGACTGCTCACGACAAGAGCAAAGGCCAGCATGAGACCAAAACATTTCCTCATCTTCATAGTTTCACCCCCTTTCTAATAATTTAAATAGTTACCAGCCGACCAGGCTGCCGGGATCTTCAAAATCATCTTCACCCAGCACCGCCGTGTGAACGGGATAGGACGGGGCGGCGTCCTCCACGCCCTTGCCGTATCCCATGGAGAAGACAAGGTACAAAAGGGCGAGGACCAGAGCGATGGCAAAGACGATGACGACCCCGGTGAGAACGGTCTTCCGCCGGGGGCTTTCCATTATCTGTTCCCCCGGCCTTTCCGCCACCGCCACGGCGACAGCCGGATGCTCTACGTCGTCGCTGACCAGATAGTCAAGGGAAACGCCGTACAGCTTGCTCAGCCGCACCAGGTTATCCGTGGACGGAAGGATCTCGCCCAGCTCCCAGTTGGACACGGTCTGACGGGACACCGCCAGCTTTTCCGCCAGGAGCGCCTGAGAAAGCCCGCTCTTTTTTCGCAGAGAGACCAGCTTGTCTTTCAATTCCATATCCGTACCCCCATTTTGCAAAAAATCTTATCGAAAGTAAACCAATTTCGTTTTGCATCTGTGTCAAATTCCTTTTACATTCCTAAGTTTAGCACAGTTTTTTCCTCCTTTGTAGCTTTTCTTTGGAAGTTGTGCTATCCTTACGATATATGTAGAAAGGGGGCGGCGGGATGCTGTACCGGATCGGCGAGGCGGCGGAAATTCTGGGCATGACCAAGGAGGGGGTGCGCTTTTTGGAGCGCAAGGGGCTTCTCCGCTCCGTCCGGGATGAGAGCAACGGCTACCGCTACTATGACCGGACCAGCCTGACCGTTGTTCAGCAGGTCCGGGGGTACGCCGCCGTAGGCTTTACCCTGGAGGAGGCCGCCGACCTGGTCTTGCAAAAGGACGAAGGGCACATCCTCTCCGCCCTGGAGGAGCGGGACAGGCTCATGGAGGAGGAGATCAAGGCCCTGGAGGACAAGAGGGAGCTGCTGCGGAGCCAACAGGAGCTGGCGCGGCGGGCTTACTCATACCGGGAGGAGCGCTCCATCCGCGTCATCGCCCCCACCTACTACCTGCCCCTGGAAGGGGAGCGGGTGGAGGAGAGCGGGAGCTGGCTGCGGGAGGCGGAGAAGCGCTGGATGATGGCCGCGCCCCCGGTGATGCTGGCCAAGCAGCCCCTGGACAAGGACGGAAAGCCCCTGAAGAGCAAAGGGATGTGCGTCGGCGCGGAGGAGGCCCGGCGGCTGGGCCTGCCGCTGCGGGGAGCCATCTACCAGGGAGAGGAGCTTTGCCTGGTGGCAAACCTCTGCAACCCCATTGGAGAGGTGGAAGGGTTCCGGGAGCTATATGACTGGGTGTGCGCCAGGGGTTGGGTCCCCACGGGGGACATGACCTCCGCCGTCCAGCTCCCCACCATCCGGGACGGAAAGCGGTGCAATCTGAATATTGTCTACATGCCGGTAAGAGCGGGCGGGAAATAAATTTCCCGCCCGCTCTTGACAGTAAACCCGGTTTACTGTTTTATGATGGCTGTATACGAGGGGAAGCCCTCAAAACAGAAGGGAGAGAACATACACTATGAAGAAAAGGATCACCGCGCTGGCGTTGGCCCTGGTCATGGTGCTGGGCGTGGCCGCGCTGGCGGCCAGCGGGGAGAAGAACATCTCCGTGCTGCCCATGACTATGACGGTGAACGGCACTCCCGTCACCCCCGCCAAGTCCGACGGCACCGCCGCTGAGGTGTTTTCCTACAACGGCGCCACCTATGCCCCCCTGCGCTATCTCAGCGACCTGCTGGGTATTGAGGTAGAGTGGGACGCCAACGACCCCAGCGTTGCCAAGCTGGTGGGCAATGACCTGAAGATCCCCACCGGCGCAGTCACCCCCTCCGGGACCTTTACCGCCACCGCTGACGGCTTCGGCGGGGACGTCACCGTCACCCTGACCCTGGCCGACAGCGTCCTCACCGACGTGAAGGTGGACGGCGGCAAGGAGACCGCCGGCATCGGAAGCCGTGCCGTGGAGCTGTTGCCCGGCGTTATGCTGGCCAAGAACTCCGTGGACGTGGACGGCGTCTCCGGCGCCACCGTTTCCAGCAGCGCCATCCTTACCGCCGCCAAGGCCGCCCTGGCCCAGAGCGGCGTGTCCCTGGCCCCCAAGGCCGTGGCCGTGGTCCAGCACATGAAGCCCGGCACCTATACCGGCGAGGAGTACGGCAAGTGGAAGGAGGGCACCATCGAGGGCGGACGTTTTGGCTCCCCCAAGGTCATCTCCCCCACCAAGGTCTCGGTCACAGTGGATGAGAGCAAAATTTTGTCCGTCACCGTGGACTCCTGCGACGACACCCCCGGCTTTATCGAGCTGCCCATGACCGAGCTGCCCAAGGCCATCGTGGAGCAGCAGTCCATTGCGGTGGACGCGGTGAGCGGCTGCACCATGACCAGCCAGGCCATTCTCTCCGGCGTCCAACAGGCCCTGGAGAAGGCCGGGGCGGACATCACTGGCTTTATGAAGGCCTCTCCCCGGAGCACCGCCACCGAGGAGTACACCTGTGACGTGGCCGTGGTAGGCGGAGGCGGCTGCGGCACCACCGCCGCGCTGACCCTGCAACAGGCGGGGCTGGACGTCATCGTCATTGAGAAGACCGCCAAGGTGGGCGGCGAGAGCGTCTGCTCCACCGGCGCCTTTACCCCCGGCTCCAAGTATCTGGAGACCATCATCGACGACAAGAGCCTCATCACCGATCCCGGCGTCTTCTTTGATGAGCTGATGGATTACAGCCATTGGACCGCCGATTCCACCGTGGTCCGGGCCTTCCTGGACCGGGCGGGCGAGACCGCCGACTGGCTCCAGACCATGTGGGATCAGACCGACGACCCCGGCTTCGGGAAGGTGGGCATGAAAGGCAAGAACGGCCTGGATACCGGCAAGGGCACCAAGAAGTACCAGGTCCTCTACGACGATTTCTTCCTGCCCAAGGGAGGCAAGCTCCTCCTCTCCTCCCGGGCCTATGAGCTGATCACCGACGCCAACGGCGCCGTGGTGGGCGTGAAGGCCCGGGAGACCGACGGAACCGAGATCGTGGTCCACGCCAGGCAGGTGGTCCTGGCCACCGGCGGCTTTGCCGGAAGCCCCGAGCTGCTGGACCAGTATTTCCACAACACCTATTACCTCAACGGCCTGTCCACCTGCGAGGGCGACGGCATGCTCATGGCCCAGGCCGTGGGTGCGGGCCATCCCCAGAACCTGGACCCCCATCTGGCCGAGTTCTGCTCCAATGAGGTGGTGGACTTCTACGCCGGGTATATGAAGAACATCAACTACTCCGGCCTGCTTCAGGTCAACACCAACGGCGAGCGGTTCTACAACGAGGAGTTCGGCGCGTCCGATCCTCTGGCTAAGGGCGCCGCCGCCCTGAACACCGTGGGCGAGGCTTACGTCATCTTCTCCCAGCACGACCTGGACGTGATGGAGGAGGGCGGCTGCAAGAGCCTCATCAGCCAGGAGGTCCGGGACTCCATGGTGGGCTACCGTGACCGCGCCTGTGTGCCCTTCACCACCATCAAGGCCGAGATGCAGGCCGCCATCGACGCCGGACAGGGCTGGAAGGCCGATACCCTGACCGAGCTTGGCAAGAAGGTGGGCGTGTTCGATATGGACGTGTATAACGCCACCATCGAGAAGTACCTCAACGCCATCAAGACCGGCGTGGACGAGGAGTTCGGCAAGCGTCCCGAAATGCTCTACCCCCTGGACGAGAGCGTGGGTCCGTTCTACTGCGTGCGGATCATCCCCGCCATCGACACCACCCTGGGCGCCATCCCGGTCAACGCCAAGTGCCAGGTGCTCACCGACGACAAGACCGTCATCCCTGGACTGTACGCCGTGGGCCAGGACGCCAGTAACTTCTGGGGCAACTCCTACTACCAGACCGAGCACACCAACGCCCTGACCCAGGGCTGGTCCATCACCAGCGGCCGTCTGGCGGGCATCGCCATCGCCGAGAGCTACGGCAAGCAGGTGCCCTTCGTGACCTGGACCCCCGCCAAGGGCAAGAGCTAACATCCTCACGGAGAAAAAGGTTTTCTCCTTTATTTCCAGTACCTCTCTTTTTTCCTTTTCCGTGAGGGGGAGGAGCGCCGGGCGCAGGCCCGGCGCTCCTTTTTCTTTCCCAAAAACTCTTTTTTATTTTCCACGATTTTCTGTTGCCATTTCAGGGGTCTTGCTTTATAATATTATCCGATAAAATATCGCGGAGAGACCGCGAAGAAGGAGAGATCGTTATGAACAAGAGAATCATGGGACCCATCGCCATGATCCTGGCCGCCGCCGTCTGTGTGGGCCTGGCCGTCTATCAAGTGGGCAAGAGCGCTCCCAAGGGCGCCGCCGGCACCTATACCGCCGGTACATATACCGCTACCGCCCAGGGCTTTGGCCCCGATGGCGTTACGGTCAGCGCCACCTTTACCGACGCTGTGATGAGCGCCGTTGACATTACCGGCGACAGCGAGACCCCGGAGTATGGCGGCGCCGCCATCCCCGTCCTGGCCGACGCGGCCATGACCGCCCAGAGCGCCGAGTTCGACGGCGTCTCCGGCGCCACCCTGACCTCTAACGCCGTGAAGGAGGCTGTGGCCAGCTGCATCGCCCAGGCCAAGGGCGAGAGCGTTCCCACGCCCACCCCCGCCCCTGTTGAGACTCCCGCCGCGCCCATCGTGGGCGGCGAGACCTTCACCGGCAAGGGCGCCGGCTTCGGCGGCGCTGACGCCATCGTGGCCGAGATCACCGTGGCCGACGGCAAGATCGCCGCTGTGAAGCTCACCGGCGACAAGGAGACCCCGGAGATCGGCGGCAGAGCCTTGGCTGAGCTGGAGAAGCAGGTCCTCTCCGCCCAGAGCGCCGACATCGACGGCGTTTCCGGCGCTACCATCACTTCCACCGGCGTAAAGGACGCCGTGGCCGCCGCCATTTCCGCCTCCAAGGGCGAGGCTCCGGCGGAGACCCCCGAGCCTTCCGAGACTCCCGCTCCCGTGGAGGGAGGCGAGGTCTTTACCGGCAAGGGCGCCGGCTTCGGCGGCGCTGACGCCATCGTGGCCGAGCTGACCA
>CAJTLK010000076.1:0-2394 GCA_910577415.1 uncultured Oscillospiraceae bacterium | reverse complement strand
ACCGGCAAGGGCGCCGGCTTCGGCGGCGCTGACGCCATCGTGGCCGAGCTGACCATGGCCGACGGTAAGATCACCGCCGTGAAGATCATTGGCGATAAGGAGACCCCCGGCATCGGCGCCGCGGCGCTTGACAAGCTGGCGGAGCAGGTCCTTGCCGCCCAGGGGGCCAACATCGACGGCGTCTCCGGCGCCACCGTTACCTCCACTGGCGCGAGGGAGGCCGTTACCGCCGCCATCGCCGCGTCCAAGGGCGAGAGCGTTCCCACGTCCACCCCCGCTCCCACCGAAACTCCCGCTGCCCCCGTGGAGGGCAAGAAGGTCACTGGTAAGGGCCAGGGCTTCGGCGGCGCTGACGCCATCGTGGCCGAGCTGACCATGGACGGCAGCAAGATCGTGGACGTGAAGCTCACCGGCGACAAGGAGACCCCCGCCATCGGCGGCGCTGCCCTCAGCAAGCTTGCCGACCAGGTCAAGTCCGCCCAGGGTCCCAACATCGACGGCGTTTCCGGCGCCACCGTCACCTCCAACGGCGTCAGGGAGGCCGTAGCCAAGGCTCTGGGCGTGAGCGTGCCCGGCGCCAAGGAGACCCCGGCGCCCACTCCCACGCCTGAACCCACCCCGGAGCCTACTCCCGAGCCTGTGGCGGAGCCTTCCGCCGCGCCCGAGCCCGCCCCGGCCAGCAAGACCTATAACGCCGGGACCTACTCCGCTTCGGCTACTGGCTTCAACGGTGACGTCACCGTTACCATCACCGTCAGCGACGACGCCATCACCAACGTGAGCATCACCGGCCCCGGCGAGACCCCGGGCCTTGGCGGCGCCGCCGTGGAGGAGCTGCCCGCCCAGATCATGGCGGCCCAGAGCGCCAACATTGATGGCCGCACCGGAGCCACCATTACCTCCGACGCCATTAAGGAGGCCCTGTCCGCCGCCCTGGCCCAGGCCAAGGCGTGAGCGCAGCGGCCAACCGAATAGAGAAAAGAAGCCCGGCGGAAAATTCCGCCGGGCTTCTTTGTCTGCTGTTTTGTTCCGCGGCTTCATGGGCTGTTCCCCGAAATTTTCCGCGGCCTTGTGGCTCAGACCACCTGTACCTTGATGAGGTTTGTGGTGCCCCGGGAGCTGAGGGGGACGCCGGCGGTGATGACCACGGTCTCACCGCTCTGGACCACACCCTCCTTGCGGACGGTCTCCACGCACAGGGCGAACAGCCGGTCAGTGGAGTCCACCGAGCCGTAGAGCAGAGGCTGAACACCGAAGGAGATGGCCATCTGACGGCGGCATTTCTCGGAGGTGGTCAGGCCAATGATGGGGCAGGGGGGACGGAACCGGGAGATCATTCGGGCGCTATGGCCGGAGGTGGTGGCGGCCAGGATGGCCGAGGCGTTCAGGTCGATGGCGGTCATGCAGCAGGTGTGGCTGATGGCCTGGTCGATGGACTGGGAGCCGACCTGGCGGTCCAGCTCAAACTGACGGATAAAACGGTCCCGGTAGTCGATAGCGGCCTCAGCGGCCTCTACGGTGCGGACCATGATATCCAGAGCCTCCAGGGGGTACTTGCCAGAGGCGGTCTCGCCGGATAGCATGACGCAGGAGGTGCCGTCGAAAACGGCGTTTGCCACGTCGCTGACCTCGGCACGGGTGGGACGGGGGTTGCGCATCATGGAATCCAGCATTTGGGTGGCGGTGACAACGTTCTTGCCCGCCAGAGCGGACTTGGAGATCATGGTCTTCTGGATCATGGGCACCTCATAGGCGGGGATCTCCACGCCCAGGTCGCCACGGGCCACCATGGCGCCGTCGGAGGCGGCCAGGATCTCGTCAAAATTCTCCACGCCCTCCCGGTTCTCGATCTTGGCGATGATGCGGATACGCTCACCGCCCCATTTCGCCAGCTCCTCCCGGATGTCGATAACGTCCTGGGCCTTGCGGATGAAGGAGGCGGCCACGAAGTCAAAGTCGTTCTCGGCGGCGAAGCGCAGGTCCTCCCGGTCCTTGTCGGTAAGGGCGGGGAGGTGGATCTTGGTGTCGGGAATGTTGATGGATTTGTTGTTGCTCAGGGGGCCGCCGGAGACCACGGTGCAGTGGATATCCTGGCCCTCAATATTCTCCACCCGCAGTTCGATAAGGCCGTCGTCGATGAGAATGCGGGTACCGGGAGCGACCTCATTATGGAGGTTTTCGTAGGTCACGGAGACCTCATTGTCGGTGCCCTCCATGTCCCAGGTGGTGAGGATGAAGTGGTCGCCGGGGTTCAAGGTGATGGGACCGTTCTGGAACGACTTGATGCGAATTTCTGGCCCCTTGGTATCCATCATGGTAGCTACGGGGTAGCCCAGCTCGTCCCGGATGCGGCGCAGCCGGTTCAGGGTGGCAAGGTGAGTTTCATGGGTGCCA
>CAJTLK010000075.1:387-9121 GCA_910577415.1 uncultured Oscillospiraceae bacterium | reverse complement strand
CACGAGGGCTACAAGTCCGTGGCCAAGCAGCTCCATGACAAGTTTGGCTTTGAGAAGGTGGCCATCACCCTCCGGGAGTCCCACTCCGCCTTTGATAACGGCTGGTCCGCCATGCTCTTCGACGCCAAGACCGGGGAGTACTGCTTCTCCAAGAAGTACGACCTGCACATCATTGACCGGGTAGGCGGCGGCGATAGCTTCGGCGGCGGCCTCATCTACGCCATCCTCGCCGGCAAGTCCACCCAGGAGGCCGTGGAGTTCGCCGTGGCCGCCTCCGCTCTGAAGCACTCCGTGGAGGGCGACTTCAACATGGTCACCCTGGCCGAGGTGGAGAAGCTGGCCGGCGGCGACGGCTCTGGTAGAATTCAGAGATAAGAAGTGTGAGCGTAGGCACGCCCAACATGACCCACGACATCAAGCGCTGAGCATCCCTCAGCGTGAAAGGAGGCATTGGCGCGTCCCGGCCCGTCCGGGGCGCGCTGCCAGGTATGAAAACATTTATGGATAAGGATTTCCTACTGGAGACCGAGACCGCCAAGCATCTGTTCCACGACTACGCCGAGTCCATGCCCCTGGTGGACTATCACTGCCACATTTCCCCCAAGGAAATTTACGAGAACCGCCGCTTCAACGACATCGTGGAGGTTTGGCTGGGTGGCCGGCAGCCTGACGGCACCTACTTTGGCGACCACTATAAGTGGCGGGTCATGCGCTCCAATGGCGTCAGCGAGGAGTACATCACCGAGAACACCCCTCCTATGGAGCGGCTGGGCAAGTTTGCCGAGGCCCTGGAAATGGCCATCGGCAACCCCATGTATCACTGGTGTAATCTGGAGCTGCGGAAGTTCTTCGGCTATCAGGGCTACCTGAACCCCGCCACCGTGGAGGAGGTCTGGAACCTTACGAAGGACAAGCTCCAAAACGACCCCCAGCTCACCGTCCGGGGCCTCATTGAGCAGTCCAACGTGGCCTTCATCGGCACCACCGACGACCCCATCGACACTCTGGAGTGGCATGAGAAGATCGCCGCCGATCCCACCATCCAATTCAAGGTCTGCCCCTCCTTCCGCCCTGACAAGGCCATCAACATCTCCAAGGAGGGCTTCGCCGACTACATCGGCAAGCTGGCTAAGAGCGTGGGCAAGGACAGCCTGAAGAGCGTCTCCGACGTGAAGGCCGCCCTCACAGAGCGTCTGGAGTTCTTCGTGAAGCTGGGCTGCCGGGCCACCGACCACGGCCTGGACTATATCCCCTTCCGCCCGGTGTCCGACGCCGAGGCCGACGCCGCTTTCCAGAAGGCCATGTCCGGCCAGGCCGTCACCGTAGAAGAGGCCGAGGGCTACCAGACCGCCATCCTGTTGCACCTGGGCCGTGAGTACCACCGCCTGAACGTGGTGATGCAGCTCCACTACTCCTGCCTGCGGAACATGAACGAGCGGATGTACCGCAAGCTGGGGCCCGACACCGGCTTTGACATGATCGCCCAGAACACCTGCGGCGGCGACATCGCCAGCTTCCTCTCCGCCCTGGACATGACCGGCGAGTGCCCCAAGACCATTCTTTACTCCCTCAACCCCGCCGACAACGAGCAGCTGGGCACCCTGCTGGGCTGCTTCCAGGGCACCGAGGTGCCGGGGAAGATCCAGCATGGCTCGGCCTGGTGGTTCAACGACACCAAGACCGGCATGGAGGAGCAGATGACCTCCCTGGCCAACCTGGGTCTGCTGGGCAACTTTGTGGGTATGCTCACCGACTCCCGCTCCTTCCTCTCCTATGCCCGTCACGATTACTTCCGCCGTATCCTCTGCAACCTGATCGGCAAGTGGGTGGAGAACGGCGAGTATCCCAACGATGAGAAGGCCCTGAAGAAGATCGTGGAGGGCATCTGCTACAACAACGCCGCCCGGTACTTCGATCTGTAAGGGCCGGATAAAGGAGAGGTTTTCCTGTGATACAAGACCGGCAGCGGGAGGATGACCGTCTTCTCCGCAGCGTCCTCCTCACCTTTTTCATCGGCGGAGCCTGCGCCCAGCCTCTGGGCTCCTTCATTCCCTTTCTGCGGCAGGCCCATGGGCTGAGCTATGACTTTTCCGGCTATCTCCTCTCGGCCCAGTCGGTGGGAAACGTGGTGACGGTGCTTTTGTCCGGCTTCCTCCCCGCCTACATTGGGCGGAGGAAGACCATCCTGGCCACGGCCTTCTGGATGATCCCCGGACTGGCCATCCTCACCGGCGGTCTGGGCGCTCCTGCCCTGCTGCTGGCCGCCTGCTTCTTCACCGGCCTGGCCCGGGGCGGCAACGCCAATTTCTCCAACACCATGGTCTCCACCCTGCCGCCGGAAAAGTCGGTTCTGGGCTACAACCTGCTCCATGGGGCCTTTGCCCTGGGCGCTCTTTTGGTCCCACTGCTGCTGGTCTGTGCCGGCGCCCGCTCCCCTCAGCTGGGCTGGCGGGCAGTCGCGGGCGGATTGTGCGCCCTGGCTGTGCTCCAGGTGGGCGTTTACGCCAGGATGCGCCTTCCGGCGGAGCCGGAGAAGAAGGGCAGCGGGAATCTGGACAGAGGCTTTCTGAAAATGAAGCTCTTTTGGCTCAGTTCCGCCATGCTTTTCTTCTATCTCTCCGCCGAGTACGGTATCTGCGGGTGGATGGTGACCTATTTCCAGGACATGGGTCTTCTCAGCGCCGAAGCGTCCCAGATGATGAACAGCCTCTATTGGCTGGTCATCTGCGTGGGACGTGTGGGAGGAGCTTTCCTCACCAGGTATCTCCCCCGCACCAGGCTGCTGCTCATAGACGGCGTGGGGATGAGCGTGTGCTTTTTCATCATGTTCCTCTCCACCTCCCCCCTGCCCATTATCCTGAGCCTGGCGGGAGCGGCGCTGTTTATGGCCACGGTCTACCCCACCGTCTTCGCCTTTGGCAATGAGGCCATCGCGGGCAACGATCTGGGCTGCTCGGCCATACTCCTCATCGCCAGCGCGGGAGGGATCCTCACCCCCGCTCTTATCGGCGTGGTGGCCGAGTTCTCCGGCATCCGCTCCGGCATGTTTTTGGTGGCAGTCAATGTGGCCGCGCTGCTTTGCTCCATCATTGTCAGTGTTCTCAGCGTTCGGAAAGAGCGTGGAAATACGAAAGGAGTTTGAATCGACATGGATCAGCTTTGTTACAAAGTCCTCAAAGACGTGGGCTACTCCGGCTATATTCTGGAGAAGGCCCCCGAGAAGGTGCTTCAGTTTGGCGAGGGCAACTTCCTCCGGGCCTTTGTGGACTATTGGTTCGACATGTCCAACGAGAAGGCCGGCTGGAACGGCAAGTGCGTTCTGGTGCAGCCCATCGGCGGCGGCTTGGCCGGTCTCATCAACCAGCAGGAGGGCCTTTATACCCTCTACCTCCGGGGCCGGGAAAACGGTGAGAAGGTGGACCGCAAGCGGGTCATCTCCTCGGTCTCCCGTTGCCTCAACCCCTACGAGAGCGCCGATTTCGACGCCATGATGGAGGTGGCGGTCTCCGACGATCTGGAGTACGTGGTCTCCAACACCACCGAGGCGGGCATCGTCTACGACCCGGCCTGCCAGCTGGGTGACCGCCCCGCCTCCTCCTTCCCCGGCAAGCTGACCCAAGTGCTCTATACCCGCTGGAAGGCGGGCAAGAGCGGCCTTGTCATCCTCTCCTGTGAGCTGATCGACAACAACGGCAAGGAGCTTCTCAAGTGCGTCAACCAGTACATCGACCAGTGGAAGCTGGAAGATGGGTTCAAGAAGTACGTCAACGACGACTGCCTCTTCTGTTCCACCCTGGTGGACCGCATCGTCCCCGGGCGTATCCGCGACCCGGAGGAGGTCAAGCGCCTGGACGAGCAAAATGGCTACACCGATCCCCTCACCGACGTGGGCGAGGTCTTCGGCGTGTGGAACATCGAGGGTCCCGCATGGCTGGAGGAGAAGCTGCCCTTTAAGAAGGCTGGCCTCAACTGCCCTGTGGTGCCCGACGTGACCCCCTACAAAAAGCGGAAGGTCCGCATCCTCAACGGCGCCCACACCGGCTTCGTCCTGGGCGCTTACCTGGCGGGCTTTGACATCGTCCGGGAGTGCATGGAGGACGACGACGTCCGGGGCTTTATGAACAAGATGCTCCACGAGGAGATCATCCCCACCCTGCCTCTGGACAAAAAGGACTTGGAGGACTTCGCCAGCGCCGTCCAGGATCGGTTCAACAACCCCTTCGTCAACCATGAGCTGATGAGCATTTCTCTCAACTCCACCTCCAAGTGGCGGGCCAGAAACATGCCCTCCTTCCTGGACTACGTGGAGAAGACCGGGTCTCTGCCCGCCTGTCTCACCATGTCCTTTGCCGCCTACATCGCCTTCTTCTCCAACGACATCCAGGCCCTCACCGACAAGGGTCTGGTGTGCAAGCGGCCCAAGGGCAACGAGTATGTCTGCTCCGACGACGGCTGGGCCTTGGAATTCTACTACGCCCATAAGGACGACAGCGTGGAGGACCTGGTCCACGCCGTTATGCAGAACGAGCAGATGTGGGGTCAGGACCTCACCAAGGTCCCCGGCTTTGAACTTGCCACGGTGAAGAACCTGAAACTCATCCGGGAGCAGGGCGCCAAGGCCGCTTACGCCTCCTGTCTGTAAGCTCCCCCATCTTCTAACGACTGAAAGGAGCGAACGGGCATGAAAGACCCCAATTGCGGCTACTGCGCCGGTGGCGACGTCCTCGCCGCCTACGGCATCCCCATCTGTGACCTGGACGTGAGCCAGCTCATCCTCTTCAAAGAGCAGAGCAAGCCGGGACGCTGTATCGTGGCCTACAAGGACCATGTCAGCGAGATCGTGGACATCTCCGACGCGGACCGGGACGCCTTCTTCGCCGACGTCTGCCGGGCGGCCAAGGCCATCCACGCCGCCTTCCACCCCGACAAGCTCAACTACGGCGCTTATGGCGACACCGGCTGCCATCTGCATATCCACCTCGTGCCCAAATATAAGGACGGCGACGAGTGGGGCGGCGTGTTCCAGATGAACCCTGGAAAGGTCTTCCTCTCCGACGGCGAGTACGCCGAGATGATCGAGAAGATCAAGTCCTGCCTCTAAATTCCACAGCTCATAAAGCGCCCCTTTGGGTCGGCTTTTTGACGCGCTTGCGGCGAAAGTCCTCCCAAAGGGGTGCTTTTTTGCCCAAAATTTACAGTCTGTTCATGTTCTCTCCCTCCCTTCGGTTGAAAAACGGGGCAAATAGGGCTATAATAGTCCCACTATCTTACAAAGGGAGCGATCCGATTGGATAACAACACAAAGCGGGGCTTCAGGATGCCAAAAAGCCGGTTGGGAAAGATCGTCATCAACCTGCTGGTGACTCTGCTCTTTGGCCTTGCCTACTTCTATGTCACCCTCCCCGCCCTCAACCTCCACTCCCCCGACTTCTATGGCTTTGTCTTTCTGCTGTGCGTGGTCTATGTTCTCTCCGCCCTGGTAACTTCCGGGTTCCAGGCCAAGCAGGGCGGCGGCTTTCGGGAATACCTGGCTTTTATGAAGAGCCAGTGCCTGCCTATCCTCATTCTGCTCATCGCCCTGGCGGTGGTGTATGTGGTGGGCGAGCTGCTCTCCGCCCCCATCTTCCGGGCCAAGGTATACCGGGAGCTGCTGGTGCCCCAGACCGGGGACTTCGCCGCTCAGATCGCTGAGATCTCCTTTGAGGAGATCCCCACCCTGGACCGCTTCTCCGCGGAATACCTGGGGGACCGGCAGATGGGCACCCTCAGCGATATGGTGAGCCAATTCGAGTACTCCAACGACTCCACCCAGATCAACTACCAGGGCCGCCCGGTGCGGGTAGCCCCCATCGGCTACGCCGACCTTATCAAGTGGTTTACCAACCGCTCCGGCGGTCTGCCCGCCTATGTGGTGGTGGACATGGTGACCCAAAAAGCCTCCGTCCAGCGGCTGAGCGAGGGCATGAAGTACTCCTTCTCCGAGCCTCTGAACCGCAACGTGATGCGCCACCTGCGCTTCAACTACCCCACCATGATGTTTGCCGAGCCGGAGTTTGAGGTGGACGAGACCGGGCGGCCCTATTGGATCGCCCCCCGCATTGAGAAGACCATCGGCCTTTTCGGCGGCACCGACATCAAGGGCGCCGTGCTGCTGGATGCCATCAGCGGCGAGTGTACCTACTGCGACGCCGACGACGTCCCCACCTGGGTGGATAACCTTTACGACCCCGACCTGGTCATGGAGCAGTACGACTATCACGGTGCCCTCATCAACGGCTTTATCAACTCCATCTTCGGCCAGCGGGACGTGACCCAGACTACCCAGGGCTATAACTATATCGCCATGAACGACGACGTGTATATGTATACCGGCGTCACCTCGGCCAACGCCGACCAGTCCAACCTGGGCTTTCTGCTGTGCAACCTGCGGACCAAGGACACCCATTTCTACACTGCCCCCGGCGCCACCGAGGAGGCGGCCCAGGCCTCTGCCGAAGGCGTGGTCCAGGACCTGGGCTACACCGCCACCTTCCCCATCCTTCTCAACATCTCCGGGGAACCCACCTATTTCATCCCCATGAAGGATGCGGCCAACCTGGTGAAGACATATGCCATGGTCAACGTGGCCCGCTATGACGTGGTGGCCACCGGCGCCACCGTCACCGCCGCCGAGGCTGAGTACGTCCGGCTGTTGGGAGACCGGGGCATCACCCTCCCCAACGCCCTGCCCCAGACCTCCACCTCCGGCGTCATCGACGAGATACGCTCCGCCGTGCTGGACGGTAACACCTACTACTTCATCCGCCTCAGAGGCGAAGAGGTCTTCTACTCCATCTCCGCCGTCAATCAAAACCTGGTGGTCATCATGGACGTGGGTGACCGGGTCAAGATCGAGTACGCGCCCACCGCCGCAGCTTCCCCCTCCATCCTGACCGGCTACTCCATCACTCTGGAGAAATAAAGAATAAAAAACGCCGGGCGGAGCCAACTGGCTCCGCCCGGTTTTTGCCTATGTGCTATTAGCAGCAGCCGTTGTTGCAGCCGCAGTTGTTGCAGCCACAGCCGCAGCCACAACCGCCCCAGCTACCGCCGCAGCAGCAGCACAGGATGATGAGGATCAGGATGATCCAGCAGCAGCCGCCACCGCAGCCGCCACAACCATTATTGCAGCACCCCATATAGAAGTACCTCCCAAAGAGAATTGTGAAGTCCGGCAGTTATCTCTTGGCCGGCTTCCAATTCATCTTATGCGAGGGGGGGAGATTGGTGACGATATTTGCCTCGCCGCCAGGGCCAAGGCTTTGGGGCGGCTTTTCAGCCTTCTGCCCGCCCCTTCCCGGCGCCTTACGCCGCGGGAAGAGGTCCCGGAAGCTCCCCCATGGTCCCTACGCAGCGATTGATGGGGGTACCCAGCCGGTAGAACTTCTCCTCATAGTCGGTCATGACCCCTACCGGGCCTCCGGCGTGGAGGTCCCGCGTCACCTGGCCGAGGACAAAGCCCGCCTTGGGGAACTGGAACAGGGACCATTCAAACAGGTCATGGTTGTCAGTCTTGAAATGGATCTCCCCGCCCGCTCTCAGCACCTCCCGGTAGCGGAGAAGGAAGCCGGGGTGGGTCAGCCGCCGCTTGGCGTACCGGGCGCCGGGCCAGGGGTCACAAAAGTTGATGTAGATACGGTCCACCTCACCGGGGGCAAAGTACTCCCGCACCTCGGCGGCGTCGGCGTCGATAAAGAAGACGTTGGTAAGCCCCAGCTCCCTGGCCCGCTCGGCAGCAATGACCATGGCGTCGGGCACCCGCTCCACGGCGATAAAAAGGGTCTCCGGGTGGGCCTGGGCGGTGCCCACGGTAAAACGGCCCTTTCCGCAGCCCAGCTCCAGGTGAAGCTCCTCCGCCTCCGGCATCAGCTCCCGCCAGCGGCCTTTGCGCTCCCTGGCGTCGGTGATGACCGATCCGCCGCAGGCCTCCAGCCGTGGGATCAGGTTGGGCTTTTTCCGCATCCGCATAGACGTTCCCTCGCTTTTGTGGTTTTCTCAGGTCTTTTCATGCCCCTTCTTATTTTTAAGCATACCACAGCCAAGAAAATCTTGCAATAGACGGAAGTTTATCTTATAATAACTCCAGAGCCACCTCACAAAGTAAAGCGACGGGCTTCGCCCTTTCCGCGCTATTAGAAGAACCCCCGGGTATAGCGGAGTTGGTACCGCGCCACATTTGGGAAGATGGGTGTGACATCCAACTGTTTTGACCCGCAAGCCCGGAAGCCGCTGGGACAGTAGCTTATTCTAAACTCCCCGTTGTAAATCTTTGTTTCAAATTCCCCTTTGACCACATAGATGCCCACAGTCAGCAGAGCAGGAAAATTCAATATCCGGGTGTGGTGCAGTTGGTAGCACGGGTGGTTTGGGAGGATGGATGCGGCATCCAACCTCTTTGGCCCGCAAGCCCGGAAGCCGCTGGGCCAGTAACATTTATTGAAAAGTTCAATTTCAAATCCCCGCTCCAAATTCCCCTTTGACCACATAGCCGCCCACAGACAGAGCACTTCTCCTCCCCCTCTATCAACCGAATATCCGGGCGTAGCCTATCGGTTAGGCACTTGGTTTGGGACCAAGTCGAGGCTGGTTCGACTCCAGTCACTCGGACCAAAGGTGAGTCCTTATGGGACTCCCCTTTTTCTATCTAAAATATCTTTTGATTGAACGCAAGCGTAATTAGGTGTATAATATAACT
>CAJTLK010000075.1:0-377 GCA_910577415.1 uncultured Oscillospiraceae bacterium | reverse complement strand
TGGTTCGACTCCAGTCGCTCGGACCAAAAGCCTTCTGGAATCGTTGATTTCAGAAGGCTTTTTTGTTTATATCAGGATACCTAATGCACGTTGTGGACTTCTTGTATTTATTCGACACTACAGTTAGTATTTGTCCTGATTGCAGGCATGCTCCCAACCTATTTTCAAACGCGGCAACAGTAAATCTTTTTCTTTCTATTTTTAAAACTTTGTGATATAATGCAGAAAAGTGGGATTTTATGACGATACGGGGTGGTTTCATGAGTGTAGCAACTAAATTCAGCGTCCACACTGCGGAATATTGGGATTTCAAGGATGCCAAGAAAGATGATATTCATAGTATCGCACATTATCCTGCCACCATGGTAGCCCCTATG
>CAJTLK010000074.1 GCA_910577415.1 uncultured Oscillospiraceae bacterium | reverse complement strand
CGCATAGGATGTGATGAAAACATCCGTGTGGGGAGGGTATTTTTATGCGAAAAAGCGAGGAAGACCAGGGAACCGTTCTTCTGCGGTACGGGAAAGCCATTTTGCTGGGCGGCGGAATAGCGTTTTTGACCTGTGTGCTGTTTTTGCTCTTGGCGGCGTTTGGCGTTTCGAGGGGGCTGATCGGCGCTGAACTGCGCTATCAGCTTACAGTGGTAGGCTGTGTGCTGGGGGGATTTATCGGCGGCGTGTTTGCGGTGCGGCACTGTCATTCCAAAGGGGTCTTTGTGGGAATTGCGGTAGGAGCAGTACTCTTTCTGCTTCAGCTTACCCTGGGATTGCTCCTTTATAAAGATATTTCCCTGGAAAGCGGGGGGATAGGGCTGCTCTGCGGAGCGATATGCGGGGGCGCCGCTGCCGGGATATTAAGCGGCGGCGGGCGGAAAAGTACAAAAACAAAAAAGCGCAGAAGAGGTTGACAGTTTTTTAACTGTCAACCTCTTTTCATTGTTGTAGTTTACATAATCAATACGCCCCAAATGTTGGGAGGAAAACGGGTGTAGCCACACCACATCTTGTGACATTACCGCATTTTCTATGGTGTCGAGACTTGTAACACACGAACTCAGATTAACAAGGTTAACATAATTGAATTAACATAATATCTGCGCATAATGAAATTTTTTGCAAAAAGGGGTTGCATTATGTAAAGAAGTAGATTAGAATAGGGGTGTGATTTTCCTGCACTACCCAAGTGGAGGCATGGACTTGTCCCCGCCGGCATAGGCTGGCTGTGGAGGTGAAGACTATGCGCAGGGCGGTTGCAGGGTTCTGGTGGTCGCCGGCGATCGAGGGCACCCCGGCTCTCGTCGTGACGGCTACCTTTTTTGCCCTTGGAGGGCTGCTGGGGTGTTTTGGAGCTGTTTGGTCGGCTGGAAGCGGTATGGATGCCATGACTGGTTATCTGGAGCAGTTTCTGACGGCAGCGCAAGGGGGCGCGTTACAGGAACCGGCGCTTTGGACGCTTGTGTGGCGGGCCGTGCGGTGGTCGCTGGCGGCGTTCCTATTGGGGTTTACCGCTTTGGGAGTATTTGGACTCCCGGTTTTGACAGCGATGAGAGGCTTTTATCTGGCTTTTTCCGTGGCCGCGTTTGCCCAAGCATACGGAGGCAGAGGTCTGATGACGGCATTTCTGCTGCTTGGTGTCCCGGCGCTATTCTATATCCCGGCGTTTTTTCTGCTCTCGGTCCAAAGTTTTTCCGCCGCCTGTGTTTTGACAGGGCGAACGGCGGGGCAGGGGCGGCGTGAGTTGCCGTATCACCGGGATTACTTCTTCCGCTGCGGTGTGTGTGTCGCGGTGGTATGTATGGGAATATTTTTGGAGCGATATCTTGTCCCTGTTCTTATTGCCGGTTGGGCCGGGGCATTGATTTAATTAGAGGTGAAAAGAGGTGAGAGAGGATGGACCAGCTGACCAGTTACCAGACGTTTTTGATAGAAAAGAAGCAGGCATCGGAGAATACCGTCAGTTCCTATGTCCGTGACATCAGCCAGTATCTTCAGTGGCTGGCAAGTGAGCAGATCGTCTCCGAGGAAGCGACCCAGGAGGATGTGGATCACTATACCAAGCATCTTTTGAGCCTTGGAAAGACGGTCTCCACGGTGACGCGGTCTCTGGCCTCTCTCAAGTCCTTCTATACATTTCTGCAAGTGGAAGGCGTTGTTGAGACCAATCCCGCCAAGGGGCTGAGCTTAGAAAAGGTGGAGCGGAAGCTGCCCCAGATACTTACCAGCAAGGAAGTGGAGCTTTTTTTGGAGCAGCCTGATTCACGGGATGCAAAGGGCTGCCGTGACAAGGCTATGCTGGAGCTTCTCTATGCAACCGGTATCCGTGTCAGTGAGCTTATTGGCCTCAATTTGGAGCACCTGAATCTGAGCGCCGGCTTTCTTCGCTGTGAGGCCCGCAAGAAGGAGCGGATCATCCCCCTGTATCCCACTGCTGTCAAGGCGCTGAGCGATTATATCGAGCATGTGCGGCCCCAGATCATTGAGCAGCCGGAGGAACGGGCTCTCTTTGTTAACATGAACGGTTCCCGAATGTCCCGTCAGGGTTTTTGGAAGATCATCAAGCACTATCAGGACATGGCGGGTATCCAAAAAGATATCACCCCCCACACGCTGCGCCATTCTTTCGCCGCGCATCTGCTGGAAAACGGCGCCGACCTGCACTCCATTCAGGAAATGCTGGGCCATGCAGATATTTCCTCTACCCAGGTCTATACCCAGGTCATCAACCAGAAACTGAAAGATGTATACAATAAAGCCCATCCCCGTACATAAAAGACGGTTTTCCAAAGCTGGAAAGCCGTCTTTTTTGTAAAACTTTGTTTTTCTGTTGAAAAAGGTCCGGGTTTGGGATATACTATCACCGTGCCATCAACATTTATGATATGGAGGTATATTCAAATGGCTCAGATCACCAAAGATACCGTCATTGGCGATATTCTGGACATTGCGCCTCAGGTTGCGCCCGTTTTCATGTCCATCGGGATGCATTGCCTTGGTTGCCCCGCTTCCCGTGGGGAGACCGTGGAGCAGGCGTGCATGGTCCACGGCGTAGATGTGGAAAGTCTGCTGAGCGAGATCAACAAATTGTTATCCGCCGCGCAGTAAGCAAAACAAAAAGGAGCGGCAAAAGCCGCTCCTTTTCTCTTAAGGCCGAAAGGAAGGAGGCACCACAGTGAAACGTCCATTCTCCCTTTCTCCCCGCCTTCAGGCGGTGGCTGACATGGTCCCGGCGGGAGCCAGGCTGGCGGATGTAGGCACCGATCATGGGCGGCTGCCCGTATGGCTGATCCAGCACGGCATCGTGGAGCGGGCGGTGTGCTCCGACTTGCGCCCCGGTCCTCTGAGCCGCGCGCGGGCGCTGGCAGAACGCTGGCAGGTTTCGGACAAGGCGGTATTTCGGCTGTGCGATGGCCTTTCCGGGATCGCTCCCCATGAGGCCGACGTGATCACCATTGCCGGAATGGGAGGCGAGACCATCGCGGAGATACTTCGTGCCGCCCAGTGGACCGGTGAGCCGGGACATAGATATATTTTGCAGGCCATGAGCGGTATGGATGGTCTTCGGCGGCACCTCTCCGGCAATGGCTTCGTTATCCTCAAAGAGGTGCTGGTAGAGGAGGGGGAGACTCTCTACGTAGTTATATTGACCCAGCCGGGAGAGATGAAGCCCCTCACTGAGGGCGAGATCTGGGTCGGACGGCAGAAACGGCAGATGGACGCTCCCCTCCGAAGCCGCTATCTGGACCAGGAACTTCAAAAGCTTCGCCGCGCGGTAGCTGGGCTGGAACGCTCCCAGCGCCCGGAGGATGTGGAAAAAAGGAAATGGTATGAACTGGCTGCCTGGGAGGTGGCCCGGATGAAAAAGGAGTGGGAAGAGTGGCAACGGTAAAAGAGATCGAGTCATTTTTGTTCTCTAAGGCGCCCAGAGAAATTGCCATGGAGTGGGATAATGTGGGACTGTTGGTGGGCTTTCCCGACAAGGAGGTCAAAAAGATCCTGGTCGCCCTGGACATCACCGAAGAGGTGGTCAACGAGGCTTTGAAGGCCGGGGCGGAACTGATCGTTTCCCATCACCCGGTCATGAACTGTGCCTGGGAGAAGGTACAGACCGTCCGCGCCGACACGGTGCAGGGAAATATTCTGATCCGAATGCTTACCGCAGGCGTCTCCGGCATCTGTATGCATACCAACCTGGATGCGGTGGACGGAGGCGTCAACGACGCCCTTGCCCGGCGGCTTGGCCTCACGGATATAGAGCAGCTTCACCTTGATGGCGTCGATACTGAAGGACGTCCCTACGGGATCGGCAGGGTGGGGAAGGTGGACGGATTTGCCGACGCCCGTGCTTTTTCCGCTTTTATCCGCCAAGCGCTGGAGGCTGACGGCCTTCGTTTTGAGGATGCCGGGAAACCTGTCGGCAAGGTGGCGGTGGGGGGCGGGGCATGCGGAGGAATGCTTTCCGACGCCGCGGCCAAAGGGTGCGATACCTTTGTCACCGCCGATGTGAAGTATGACGTTTTCCTGACTGCCCGGGCCATGGGGATCAATCTCATTGACGCGGGACACTTTTCCACAGAGAATGTGGTCTGTCCTGTGCTGGTAGAGTGGCTGGAAAGCGCTTTCCCCCAAATTTGCGTTATACGCTCGGTACGGCACAAAGAGGTATTTTCTTGCTTGTAAGAGTTGCAAAAGCAGTTTTTATGTGATAAAATATATGAGCAATTTTTCAAGAAGGGATAGATCATATGTCGGGACATTCCAAGTGGCATAATATTCAAAAGACCAAGGGGGCTCAAGACGCCAAGCGTTCTGCCGCCTTTACCAAGATCGCCAAGGAGATGATCGTGGCGGTCAAGACCGGCGGCAGCGGCGATCCCGCCAACAACTCCCGCCTTGCCACCGTTATCGCCAAGGCTCGGGCGGCCAATATGCCCAACGACAACATCAAGCGTACCATTGAGCGCGCTTTGGGCGCGGGCAACACCGATAGCTACGAGAGCGTTACCTATGAGGGCTACGGTCCCTCCGGCGTCGCCATTATCGTAGACGCGCTTACAGACAATCGTCAGCGCACCGCGCCTGAGGTCCGGCACCTGCTGGATAAGTACGGCAAGGGCTTGGGCGCCACGGGCTGTGTTTCCTGGTCCTTTGACCAGAAGGGCGTTATCATCATTGAGAAAGAGGACCTGGACGAGGACACTGTGATGATGGACGCGTTGGAGGCCGGCGCCGAGGATATGTCCGCTGAGGATGAGAATGTTTTTGAGATCACCACCACGCCTGACGACTTCGGCACTGTCCTGGAAAACCTGGAAAAGAAGGGGTATTCCTTTGTCAGCGCCGCCGTTGAGATGGTTCCCCAGAACTATGTAAAGCTGGAGTCCGAAGAGGATGTCAAAAATATGGAGAAGCTGGTGGAGCTACTGGAGGACAATGACGACGTGCAGAACGTCTGGCACAACTGGGATCAGGGCTAAAGGAAAGAGAGACCGGGGAGATCGCCTCGGTCTCTCTTTTTGCGCAAAAAGAGGACCGGCGCCGTTGACACGCGGCGCCGGTCCATATTGCAAGTAAGCCTGTAAGCCGGGTTCTGTCCTTTAAGACAGCCATCTATCTCGACGCGCTGTTGCCAACGCGCTCAAGCCGCCTCCTGAACGCGGCCGGGCCGGCCTTGTGCGTTCCCACGGCGTTGCTCCGGATAGAGTTTACAGCGACACTCTGTTACCAGAGTGTCGGGTGAGCTCTTACCTCGCCTTTCCACCCTTACTGCGCGCGCAGACTCGAAAGCCTGCCGTTCGACAGCGGTATCTCTCTGTTGCACTTTTCCTGGGGTTGCCCCCGGCGGGCGTTACCCGTTATCCTTGCCCTGTGGAGCCCGGACTTTCCTCATCCATGGGCCTTTCGCCCCACAGACGCGGCTGCCCAGCTTGCTTGCAGATCAATTGTATCGTATAAAACCGTCAATGTCAAACCTGTTTTCGTTGAAATCTACCGTGAAAAGAGATATAATATTCTGGCAATTCTTTCAAAGCGGGAGGGATCGCCTTATGGGTCTCACCATTCGAGAATATTTAGACAACATCAAGGGGAAAAAAGTAGCGGTACTGGGGATCGGGGTATCCAATACTCCTCTCATTCGCATGCTGCTGCGCGCGGGAGTGGAGGTAACGGCTTGCGATAAGCGCAGGCGGGAGGATTTCGATGACCGGGTGGAAGAGCTGAAAAGCTTGGGCGCCAACGTATGCCTGGGAGAAGACTACCTGGAGCATCTGGAGGGGCAGGATATTATTTTCCGAACCCCCGGTATGCGGCCCGACCTGCCTCAGCTGACCGCCGCCGTGAGGCGGGGAAGTGTGCTGACCTCTGAGATGGAGGTGTTTTTCCAGGTCTGTCCCTGCCCCATAATCGGCGTTACCGGCAGTGATGGAAAGACTACCACCACCACCATTATTGCCGAGCTGTTGAAGGCAGCGGGAGAGACAGTCTATCTGGGCGGCAACATCGGCAAGCCCCTGCTGCCCGATGTAAAGATGATGGAGCCGTCAGATTTTGCTGTGGTGGAGCTCAGCTCCTTTCAGCTTATGACGATGTCTCTCAGTCCCCATATCGCCGTGGTCACGAATTTGGCGCCCAACCACTTGGACGTTCATAAGTCCATGGAGGAGTATATCAGCGCGAAAAAGAATATTTTCCTCCATCAGAACAGAGCGGATCAAGTTGTTCTCAATGCCGATAACGCTATTACCGCAGCCTTTGCGGCAGAAGCACCCGGGAGCGTGACGGTCTTCAGCCGTCAAGGGCAGCCCTCCGGGGACGCGGTATTTTTCCGAAACGACGCCATCTGGCTCAACGACGGTGGAGGAGAACGGCTCATCCTACGGCGGGAAGAGATCTTGCTTCCCGGGGATCACAACGTAGAAAACTATATGGCGGCCATTGCCGCCGTGAAGGAGCATGTGCCGGTAAACGTGATCCGCAGTTTTGCCGCGAAATTCAGTGGGGTAGAGCATCGGATCGAATTGGTACGGACACTGGACGGCGTGCGCTATTATAATGATTCCATTGCCTCCAGTCCTACCCGGACTATGGCGGGACTGAAGTGTTTCCCGGAAAAGGTCATCCTCATTGCCGGGGGCTACGACAAGCACATTCCCTTTGACGATTTAGGCCCTGCCATTACAGAACATGTAAAGCGGCTTATCTTGACAGGGAATACTGCTTCAAAGATCCGCAAAGCGGTGGAGGCTGCCCCGGATTTTGCGGAAGGCCGTCCTGTTATTAAGGAGTACACGGACTTTAAGGAGGCAGTCCTGGCGGCGCATGGGGCTGCAGAAAGCGGGGATGTGGTCATCCTTTCCCCAGCCTGTGCTTCCTTTGACCAGTTCCGCAATTTTATGGAGCGGGGAAATACCTTTAAGCACATCGTACTGGAGCTATAGAGCGATAAGGAGGAGAGCCCTTTGGAGCTATACGAGACCCTGAGCCGCCTTTGCGCGCTGGGAGGACCTTCCGGCTATGAGAGCCAGGTCGCTCAGGTAGCGGTAGAGATGTTGTGGGAATTGATGGACGAGGTCAGCGTTGACCGACTGGGTAATGTGATCGCAGTCAAGCGTTGCGGAAAACAGGGAGCAAAACGTTTGCTGCTGGACGCCCATCTGGACGAGATCGGCCTTATTGTCTCTGGCATTGAGGAAGGATTTCTCCGTTTTGAGGCCATCGGCGGGGTGGACCCCCGAATGCTTCCGGCACGGGAGGTAGTCATCCTTGAAAAGGATGGTCCGCTTTTCGGCGTTGTGACCTGTCTGCCGCCACACGTTCAAACTGCCGGGGATCATGATAAGTCGGTGGCCATTGAGGCGCTTCGCATTGACGTTGGGATGAGCCAGGAGAAGGCCGCGGAGGCCGTCCATATTGGTACGCCCATCGTATACCGGGAGAGTATCCGCCGTCTGGCCGGGGATCAGATCTGCGGTAAGGCTTTGGATGACCGAGCCTGTTTTGCCATCCTTTTGCGGACGGCGGAGCTTCTGAAGGAAGAGGAGCTGGACGTGGACGTTTATATCATGGGCAGCACACAGGAGGAGGTATCCGGCTCCGGCGCTGTGGTCGGCACCAACGCCATTGAGCCAGATTGGTGTGTGGCGGTGGATGTGACCCATGCCGCGACCCCTGATCTGCCTCATCCCAGCGACCAGGCTTGCGCCATGTATGGCGGCGCGGCCATTGGCGTTGGCCCTAACATGACATGGACGCTGACCGACCGTATGGTCGAGAAAGCAAAAGTCAACCGGCTTCCCTATCAGTTAGAGGTCATGTCCGGCGCTACGGGCACCAACGGTTGGTATATGCAGACCTGTCTGGAGGGCATTCCCACCTCAGTGGTGTCATTGCCCATCAAGTATATGCATTCTCCCATTGAAGTAGCGGCGCTGGAGGATATGGAGCATATTGCCCAGCTCCTTGCGGCCTTTATCAAAGAGCTGGGAAGGGAGGTGGGCTGAGTGCTGCTGGAGACGCTAAAGACCCTCTGTGCCCTCAGCGGTCCCTCCAGTTATGAAGGGCCAGTTAGGGACTATCTCCAAAAGCGGGCTGAGGCTGCGGGAGCGCAGACTCGCATTGATGGAATGGGGAACTTGATCTGTGTTAAGGAGGGGCTTTTGCCCGCCCGCAAAAGCCTGATGCTGGCGGCACATATGGATGAGGTCGGTCTAATGGTCAAACGGATCACTGACGATGGCTATGTGAAGTTTGTCTGTCTGGGAGGCATAGACCGAAGGGTGTTGATCGGCAAGCCGGTTTTCCTGGGAAAAGACCGGGTCCCCGGCGTGATCGGATTGAAGGCCATCCACCTGACAACCGCTGAGGAAGAGAAGAAAGTCCCAAAGCTTGAGGAGCTTTATATCGACATTGGCGCCAAATGCAGGGAAGAAGCAGAAAAGTTGACCCATATCGGTGATTTCGCTGTATTTTCCGACTTCATCACCGAGTTTGGCCAGGGGATGTTGAAGGCCAAGGCTATCGATGATCGAGTTGGCTGTGCGGTAATGATCGAGCTGATGGAGCAGGTACTTCCTATGGAGGTGACATTCGCTTTTACAGTTCAGGAGGAGGTAGGTACCCGCGGTGCAATGGGCGCGGCCTTTTCTGTGAAGCCTGAGATCGCTCTTATTCTGGAGGGGACCACCGCCGCCGACGCGCCCACCACCGAAGCGCACCGCCGGGTATGTAGCCCTGGAAAGGGGCCGGTATTGCCCTACATGGACGGTGGAACGGTCTACGACCCGGCGCTCTATGGACTGCTTCGGGATCTGGCGACGGAGCACGATATCCCCTGGCAGACCAAGGAATATATCTCCGGCGGGACCGATGCTCGAGTTATCCAGCGCAGCAGGGAAGGTGTAAGGGTGGCGGCCATTTCCGCCGCTGTACGTTACCTGCATTCACCGTCCAGCGTGGCGGCGACCCAGGACTTGAATCAGATGGAGCTGCTGGCGTTCCACTTTGTGGAAGCCATTGCCGCGGGGAGGGTATGATCTTATGATGAATATGTTCGAGCAGATCGCTTGCCTTACTGAAGTCTTTGGCCCATCGGGGCGGGAATGGATGGCAGCACGCTGCATTTCCTCTCTGGCGAAACCCTATGCCGATGAGATCACCACCGATACCATGGGAAACCTCATTGTGCATAAAAGGGGGACAGGTCCAAAGCTAATGCTCAGCGCGCGTATGGATACCAGCGGTTTGGTCGTCACCTATATTGAAGAGGACGGTATGCTTCGGGTATGACGGCTGGGGAAT
>CAJTLK010000073.1 GCA_910577415.1 uncultured Oscillospiraceae bacterium | reverse complement strand
CTTTTCTGTCCCATTTCCCGCAGAGTGCCGACCATATTGGTCATACTTGCCACAGTACCCTTCAGACCGCCGGAGATGGTATCCATGACCCGTTGCGGAAATGTTGGCAAGGCCGTGTCCGACTGTGTCACTTCTGGCGTCTCTGAAGCTTCTTTTGCCTGCAGACCAGCAGCGTAAGAACTGGCCGGGGTAAAGCTGTCCCGACCCATGGCGTAGGGCGCTATCTGACTTACCACTTTCTTTTCTGTACCCGTAGCAGCAGACGACTTCTCCGCCAGCGTTACCGGCTTGGTATACCCCAGCAACGCCCGGCCTGCGGCAGCGGACGGAGTGGAGGCTAACACCGCCGTGGGGCTGAAGGTGCTCTTGGGCTGTGTCTGTCTGGGGGTGGGCACGGATGATGGTGTCACGCCATATTTTCCCAGGATCGTATCCACCCGTGCTCTCCCGCCGTCCCGCTTTACTCCATATTTGTTCAGTATGTCGTTGACCTTTGCCATGTCGGCCTCCTTATCTGCCGCTTCCTATGTATGCGCCGCGAAGCTCCTTCAATTGCTCGTAGGATATGGTCCCCTCACGTCTGGCTTGCAACAGCACGCCATTGATCTCATTGGCCGTTGCCCCTTCTTGGCGCAACGCTACCAGATCATTCAGGAGTTCATTATAAGCATTCTCTTGGGGACCCTTCAGCGTGGGCTGAGTCTGGCTCGGCTCCACCTCTCTCTCCATCCGGGAGGTATCCACCCCGATCTCCTTCAGCTTGGAGATGTCGCCGTACCTGGCGTGGAACTCGGCCAGCTCGCGGGCTGCCGCGTCCTGGGTGAGCTGCTTCTGCTCGGCGTAGCTATCCACCAGCAATTGGGTCTCCTCCGGGGTAAGGCCCCACAGCGCGGCGTAGCCGGAGGGGTCCCCGGCAGTGTAGAGCAGGGCGGCCTTGCCGCTGTCCGTCTGGTACTGCCGGTCCCTCTCGTCCTGGTCCCGGCGGTAAGCCTCCTGGTCCTGTTGGAAGTCAAAGTTCTGCTGCCACTGGTTGTCCCCCACCTGGCCCCGGTAAATATCAAAGTCCATGCTCCGGTCCGTGTTGTACTGGCCTAACTGGGTAAGGTACTTGTTGTAGTCCCCCTGCTCCAGGCCCATAAGCATCTCAAGGTTGGCCCGGTCACGGTTCTCCTCATCCAGATACATCTGGTAGGCCAGCTGCCGCAGCTGAGGCACCTTGTCTGACAGCTGGGCCATATACCCGTCATAGGTCTGCTGGGCCGCGCTCCCCGCATAGCTGCTGGCAAGGCCCCCTGTCCGGGCGGAGGCCTGGCCCAGGGTGTCCTCCATGGCCCGCTGGCCGTTGCGGGTATAGCTCTCCTTATACTGCTGGTAGTTGGGGTCGCTCTCCGGGTCGTACTCGAAGTCTTCCCGGTTCAGGACATCCTTCACAAGGCTGTCCACCAGGCCCTGGTATTTGCTCACATACTCCGGCGCGGACTGGTAAGTAAACTCCCCGCTTGTGGGGCGCGACGACCCCGGCGCGCTACTCTCAACTGTGGGGCGGGACGTCCCCGGCCCGCCGGCCTTGGGCTGAGCCGACGTCTCCTTCCGCTCCGACCATTTCCCGCTCACCGGGTCGAAGGTGGCCTCCGTTCCCTGCCGCTGGTCCAATATCTGATTGATGACCACATTCTCGTCGTGGAGCCGGATCCGCTCCGGCTCATCCGCCGGTTTCCACGCCTTGGAGTTATTGGCCGAGCGCCGGCGCAGCTCGTCGTCCGACATATTATAAAATTCATCCCATTTTGCCATTTGCTTCACTCTCCTTTTGTATTGATTCCATTCTTTTCTCGTTCTGGTTGGCGTAGAACTCCAGCCGCTCCTGCATGTAGCTCACATGGGCCTCCAGGGCCGCCAGCCGCTCCTCTACGCCGCCGCCCATACCGGGACGGAACTGCTTACCGAAAATCGGCACTATTTCTCACTCCCCACATAAAACTCTCTCAACAACGACAGGATGGCGCACTCGCCCTTTCCCCGCAGCCGCAGCTCAAACTTATCGCAGCGCCCTATGGGAAGCTGAAGCGGGACCACATCGGTCTTTTGCCCCACCACCTTGGCGCACTCCCGCCAGGGGCCTCCGTCCAGCCGCAGCTCCGCCGCCAGCCAGCTCCCCGTGGGCAGCTCCAGCCGAAGGAGCAGCCGGGAATAGCTTTTGCGGCCCTGGATGGTCTCATAGAACGGGGCAAACTGGACCATCCAGTCCAGGTCCCTCCCCGCCGCTTTCCCGTCTACCAGCCACACGTTCCCGGCTCCGTCGGCAAAATACAGTTGGTTCCCCAGCCGTGCGAAGTCCCGCACCGCGGTCTCGTCCTCCTTGAGCCAAAGGCCCCGTTGACGGTCATAGACCAGAAGGAGCCTTTGCTCTCCCTCTTTTACAGAGAGGTAATACTTCTCCCCGTCGCTCCCGGCCACCGCATCGGTGAACCGCCGGGAGCCAAAGCAGGCCGACAACAGGCTCGGTGTTCCGCCGCCGTAGGCGTACACCCCCCGTTCCCCCTTGTAGTAGAGTACGTCGTTGATGATGGCCATGCTCTTCCCGCTGCCCGCCTGGACGCCGGGGATGGAGTAGGTATGCAGCTCATAGTTGGCGGGATAGGTGCCCAGCACCTTGTGGAGGCAGTCCTCCTTCCAGAACAGCACTCCCTCCGAGTAGCCGATGCACCCGGTGAACGCCCCGTCCGAGCCTACCGCCACGGCGTAGCTGTCGGTGGAGACGCCGTCAAACACAAAGAAGTTGGTTGGGTCGCCCAGGGCGGAGGCATAGACGGTATGACCCTCGCAGCCCCAGAGCCGGTTCTGGCTCTCGCAGATGAACTGAAGGTCGGGCACCTTCCGCTCTATGGTCACCTCGCCCTCCGGGAACACCTCCCCCGCCTCCCCCACTGAAAAGCTGTTGGGGGAAAAGGTCAGCTCGGTCTCGGAGACGGAGCGGATGACGGCGCTGTCCTTGTCGTTGTCCCCTGCGCCGGAGATCGTCACCGCGTCCCCGGCCCGGAAGCTCTCTGTGAGCTTGCCGCTGTTTTTCAGGGGGCAGTAGATCACGTCGTAAGTAATGTAGAAGGTAGCCGAATGGCTGACCGTCTCGCCGACCTCCTTAATGACCGCGTAACAGGTCTCGTCAAAGTACCAATTTGAAGCGTTTCCCCATACGGAAGCTAACATGGAATTGCTGTCCAGGCGGACCAGATCACCCTTCTTCAGCTGGTTGATCTTCACCGTCTCCTCCCCGGTGAGCACCCACCCCTCCGCGGTACGGTCAATGGCCTCACAGCGGCGGAAATAAAAGGTCCTGCTGTTCAGGCTCAGGTCTATCCCACCAAAAATATCGAATCCGGGGCCGCTCTCATCGTATTCGTCATCCTCATTTTTCTCCGTCGGTCTGCCCTCGATCATGACTGGCCTTACGTCTGTTTTTAGGGTGCCGCTGGTAAATGTGACCGAGCGAGGCGAGAAAGTCAGCTTGGCCCCCAGGGGCTTTACCTTGTTGTCCTCCAGGTCCAGATACACCTTGTCCGGCCAGATGACCAGCTTGGTATTGACGGCGGCGAACTGCTTTTCTCCCGGCGTCACAGCGCCCACCGCCTTTCCGTCATAAAACAGCTTGTTCCCGCTCACCGCCGCCAGCTTTCCGTGGGCGGTCAGGGCGGTAACGCCTTGATACCCAGCCTGTTTGGCCCGCTCCAGCCGGGTGGCGGTATAGGGCCAGCGCCGGGAGGAGAGGTTCACGCAGTCGGCCAGGTCCCCCGGTTGAAAGTTCTCTGAAAAATTGATCCCCCGCAGGGCCACCGTCTCGGCCCGGTTTTTGGGGATATTGGCCGCCGGTCTTGGAAGTGTAAGCATATCATGTCCTCCAATTCTTCTTCGGCCTGGGCCGGTGATGCCGCCGCCACCACGCCCGCACCGAGGCCATCTCCTGGTTATAGAGGGCGTAGTCGTTGGCGTATAGGCCCATCTCGCCGTTATAGAAGTCGATCATGGCCGCCAGGTAGAGCACATATACCCGGTCCTTGGGCGGCGGGAGCAGCAGGGGCGGCTCCTCCCTCCATTCACCGGCCTCCGTAGGGGCGGGTTCTATCGGACAGCCGTCGGCGGCTTTGCCGCCATTACGGATGTCACATACCCGCAGGGGTAAACCCGCCCGGATTCCCGAAACTCCCAAACGTTTGGAACTTTCCCCGGCCTCTTTGTGGGGCGGGTCCCAGACCCGCCCGCTTTCCTCGTCCTCCGCCGTCGGAGGCGGCTCGCTCAGGGACATCATTTCAGATACCTCCGCCTCCAGCTCCAGGAGCCAGTCCAGTTTTTGCTTCTCCCCCAGGGCGTTGGGCCGCAGCTCGTCCGCCTGGGCGATGGCTTCTTTGCTCCGCATGGAGCCTCACTCTCCTCTCCCGTAGGGGCGGCTATCAGCCGCCCGCGCCTCCAGCAACCCCAACCGATCCAGGATCACCGCCAGGGACTGCTTGTCCACCGTGCTGTGCAGGCCCAGGTCCCCGGTATCGCTGCCCCGGAGAACGCCCGCCGCAATAGCCCTATTGACCGCCTCAGCAGCCCAGGGGTCGGGGGTGTTGTCCACTTGTAGGGGCGCGCATAGCGCTCCCACCTCCTGTTTCACAAGCCGCCCCTTGAAGGCTTCCCATGCCACCGTGTCCATAAAGTAGGCCGGACAGTGCTTGCCCGTCACGTCAAAATGGCGGACCACACGCTCGATGGGAATGTTGTATTTCTCCATCAGCGCCCGTCCCAGCGCGGCGGCCCGCTCCAGCGTGGCCTCCGTCGCCATGATCCGCCCGTCCCGCTGGGTATCGCACATCTCAATGGAAAGGCTGTTGGAATTGGTACACATGCCGTAGAGCGTCCCGCCCCCGGTCTGTTGACAGTCCGCCCACTTTTTGCCGCCCACCGCCCAGGCGGTCCTGGCGTCCTCTACGGAGCGGTATATTTTCTCGTCGTCCACAAAGTAGTGCGCCGACGCGCTCACCACATTGTCCCGATAATACCGGGCGTTGTTCTCCGCCCGGTCCCCGTCGTTGCCCGTGTAATGGTAGACCAGATACCGAATGGCCGATGTACTCCGCACCTCTCCCCGGTTTTTGGGGTGGCAGGGAAGGTCGATCACGCTGCTCAAAATATCGCTCATCTTTCAGTCCTCCTTAATTCACTTCGGGTAAACCCGCCACTGACGTTAACAGGCTCACCAGCCCCGCCAGCACGGCGGCGGAGGCCACCACGGGCCAGTCCACCGTAGACAGCACCGACGCCGCCCCGATGCACCCAATGGCGGTCTGGGCCACCGTCTTCACGGCGCGCACCAGCGCCGCCTTCCACCATCTTTTCGTCTTGTCGTTCATATTGAGTTCTCCTTTCATCCTTTGTGATATTTTTCTCTGGCATATACTTTGTCTCGCCCCATCACCTGGAGGCAGGGGGCGTCTGTGCGTCCCCGCTGTTTGCGGCGTCCAGCTGTCCGGCCCGGTAGGCCGCCTTGGCCTGAGCGGAGTTGAGGGTGTCGGCGTATTCGCCCCGTACCGTCATAATGTCCTGCCCGGTCATTCCGGCGTGGTAGTACACGGCGAAGCCGCCAAAATATTTCTCCGGGGCCTGGTCGCTGCCCCGGTAAAACTCCTGGAGCATTTGAGCGCCCACCGGGCCAAAAGTGGAAGAGGCCCGCCGGATGGTCTCCGCATCGCGTTTCCGCTGTCCCTGTTTTCCACTCGTGCCCATGTCCAAGGCCGCTTCCGTCAGAATATCCTCCCCGCCTCCGGGGGCATACTCTATTCGGTCAGCCGTTAGCGCTTCAGTGCTTATGGATGACACATACCCGGAGGGGTGCTTGACACCATCGCCCGGAGTGGGTATAATGGGGTCAGAAGAAAGTGGATCTGTCTTAGCGGGCAGCAGGGTTTCCTTGTTGACACCGCGGGTAGGCGGGCCACTTTCTTTTTGTATTTCTGTAATGTCATGGAATACCCGGCCCCGGTCTGTAACCTTCGTGTTCACGATTCCAGAATAGATTCCGGTATCTGTTTCAAACATGACATAGAAATATTCCCATCCCCCAGTAGCTTCCGGGTGATGTCCGTCGTCAACACCACTCTTTAGAAATTGAGCAGGTTTCAGTGTAACGTCCAGGTTTGCTCCTGCCGTCATTTTTGCCGTTTTTATTTCTCCTGAAATTCTTCTGGCGGGAAAGGCATATTCCTCTACCCCATCTTTACCTATGTACACCTTGTGATTTTTCCCAATGCTTAACACTTTTCCCCGAAATAATTTGGCCATGTACTTTCTGATTGCTGACGGCATCTTACTTTCCGGGACTTGCTGTCCATCTATGCCGACCACAATTTCTTCCGGCATAGAAATGTAAGGAATTTGATAATCCGCGCTCGGCATCTCTGTCACTTGTTCTCGAATCGTTTTTCTCGCTCCAGGATCAATTTTCCCCGTCCCCTCCGTGGGGGCGGTTTTTTGTGCCTGCTCGGCAGCGTACATCTCCTCCGCCGTCTGATTTAGCCGGGAATATGTAGCCTCGTCCAGCCCGTCGGGGATCGCCAGCGGCCCCCCAAGTTGCCTCTGATGGGCGTTATACCCGCCGACGATCTGGCCAGTATGGAGCATGGCGGAGGGGACATTGCTCGCGCCAAAGGAGAGCGTGGAGTCCCATACCGTATCTCCCAGCCGCCCTGCCACCGTCGGGGCGTCATAGGCCCACGCTCCCTTTTCCAACAGATTGGCGATCTGGACCCCCGCGATGGTCACTCCTTCCTGCCCCAACTCCTGGAACGCCTCGCCGCCAACGTCCAGTCCACGGTCCAAAAGCTCATTGAACAGTTGTCCCGCCAAACCCTTGGTGGCGTCAAACTTCTTCAGTACCTTGAAAGATTTCAGCAGCTCATCCGCCTGCACAAATTCCAGTGCGGCGTTGCCTACGCCTACGACAGCAGCGATGGTCCGGGCCGTCTCCGGGGAAATGCCGTTGTCTATCATCTCGTTATAGGCGAAGCCCGCCTCGATCTCCAAGTTGGTCTGCGCCGACCCCACGGAAAGGCCGGTGAAGAACGCGCCGGGAACGGTCAGCACCTCCTCCGGGGCCAGGGCCTGCGGCCCAGCCTGTCCCGCCAACGCCGTCATTCCCGCCGCGCTTGAAGCGTAGGCAAGAGAGCGCGGGTCGCTCCACTGTCTGATCCACTGCCCGACCTGGGCGGCGCCGCCGGAAACGGCCTCTTGGAACGCCCCATTCGGGAGAAATTTATACTCCTCCCCCGCCAGAAGGTCCTCGTACTTCTGCTTATCGCTCTCAAGGCCCAGCATGTCCTTGTAGCTTTCCTGACCATAGAGCGAATTGAAATACCCCTGCTTGCCGGAGCGAAGCGTGAGGTCGAGGGGGCTTGCGTCCCGGTAGCCCTCTTCCTCCATGAACCACCTTCGCTCGGCGGCCTTGCTCTGTTTCAGCTCTTCCTCAAGCGCCTTGATCTGCCGGGTCGCTTCTCCGGCCTTGCCGTACTGCTCCACCGCCAGTTTCTTGCTCTGGGCAGGGATGGCGGAAAACTCTGTTCCAAGGCCCAACTGCTGAAGCGGTTTTTGAGCCTCGCTCATTATGGCATTGCGCTTTTTCTGTAGCTGGTCGATGTCAAAATTGATCTCCGCCGGCGTTCTGTGTTTGGTGGGCACGGGCGCCGCCGGGGCCGTTGCCGCCGACGGCGTCCGCCCGGTAGTTTGCCTGGTAATCTGCCTGGTTTGAAGCCCCGCGGCGTAGGCGCTGGCCGGGATAAAGCTATCCCGCCCCATGGCGTAGGGCTGCTTTAAAAGCTCACTCGTTCTGCTCATACCTACCCCCTGTGATACTCCTCCAAGTCGCTCAGCCGGTGGTTGATGACCTTGACCTGTTCCTCCACCACCGGCACGCGCTTAGCGAAGTTGTTGTGCTCCCGCACCTCTCGGGTCAGCTCCTCGATCTTGGTGTCCGTCACCGCCTGGTGCTTGTCCAGCGCGGCGTGCATCTCCGTCTGGTTTTTGCTGTTGGTGACGATGACCCCCAACAGCGCCAAGCCGCCAGTGATGAGTGCCACGATGATGGCGTCACTCACGGCCATCCCCTCCGCATATCTCCTCGGCCTGCCCGGCAGTCAGGACGCCCTTGCTCACAGCGGCCTCCACCATCAGGGCAGTCCACAGGCCCTGCCTGTACCATTTCTTGATCTTTTCAAACACGGCTTACACCTCCTCGATTAGCGTATCGGTCATCATGGCGGTGTAGGCTACCTGGGCCTCCACCCGCTCCATGGCCGTAGGCGGCGGCTCGGGGACCGGCTCAGGCTCCGGGACCACCCCAGCGGTCATGGCTGTCACCACACCGTTTTCGACTTCTATGTCCACAAACGGGAACGTATCCGGGATGGGCATATCCTCGGGGATGACCGCCCAGCCGTTGGGGACCTGCGGCACAAACGAGCCGTAAAATTCCTGATTGCGGTGCGCCCCATTTTCCAGGGCCCTGGTCTCAATGATTTTCATTCTGTCTTCCCCTCTTACCCTAAAGCGATATAGAAGTATATGTTTCCGCTTTCATTTGCCTGAGCCGCCGGAGTTCCACCGCTTAGCGATATTGTTTTTCCATCACTACTTTTATATATACGACACGGTCCGTCGTCCTCATCAATTACTGGCTCATATGACAAATCCTCTGTTACGATTACCGGAGGCCACCGATAGGAGTAATTGCCCACTGGCCAAAAACGGCGATCTTCACTGTTTGATTTTGCAAATAGCCAAATAAATTTTGCGGCAAATGGAGTAATGATGTCCGTATAGTGATTTGTGGAACCGGTTCCTACCCAGGAACCAATAGCAAAATTGCTGATCCCCTTGGGTCCCTGCGGCCCGGTTGCTCCTGTCGCGCCCCTCGGACCTTGGATACCTTGCGGGCCAGGGTCGCCTTTCTCCCCCTTTGTCAGTATCCCCGCCGCATTTGCCGCGGCAAAAAGGTCTTGAATGGAGGTTGCTCCCGTTCCGCCCCATTCGACAGGCAGAGGGTCAGGGCTTGCGTCAGGATCGACACCTCCCTTGGTGATAAAGCGCAGATATTGAGTCCCAGTGCCTTCAGGCGGCCTAATTCGGGGTGTAATGATATGCTCGGATGCGTCCACCTTCTTGGTATAGAGCGTATTCCAGCGATTACCGTTCTCGCCAAGCGGGAATTTGCCGTCCGTAGCAGAATCTATCCGGGAAAAGGGGATGACCCCGCGACAATATACCTTGGCCTCAGCGCTGATCTCGACAGACTTGTCAGGATATTCATCACTCGGAAAAACATCGATTTTACCTTTTACCCTAAGTCCATCACCGGCGTAGACCGTATCGCTGAACCGTCCGGCTTTGCCATA
>CAJTLK010000072.1:3301-9746 GCA_910577415.1 uncultured Oscillospiraceae bacterium | reverse complement strand
TGACCCTTGTGCGGGTGGCACAGACCCTCAACGTGGCCGGAGGTGATAGCCAGTGACATGGTATGAGCGTATCATAGCGGCCCACACGGCTGTCACGGACGCCGTCAGCCACGCCGAGCGGCTCCAGTCCGACCGCTATTTTGTCTGGATGGAGGACAAAGCCAACGATCTGGTGGCCGATGGGCGTCATGTGGAAAAGGCCATGACCGGCACCACCGACCTCTACTCCAAAGTGGAGTTTGACCCCTGGGCGGACGCCCTGGGCGAGAGTTTCGACGCTTCCGGGATCTCCTGGGAGCTTGTGAGCGTGGGCTATGAGGAGGAGACCGGCTTCTTCCACTGGTCGTGGGACTGGCAGGTGGCGTAATGGCCAAGATGCAGATCAAGGGCCTCACCAGCTATGAGCAGGCCTTCTCCCGCCTGGAGCGGAAGCTCAAAGATGAGGTCATCGGCGAGGCGCTCTATGACGGCGCCAATATCCTGACCGATGCCATCCGCGAGGACATCGAGGGGTTGGAAACTGACGACCGCAGCTTTGCCCCCGACGGGGAGAGGCTGAGGGGGCCTAAGACCATCCAGGTCTATGGCCTCCTCAACTCCCTGGGTATCGCCAAGATGCGAAACGACCTGGGCGTCTACGACGTCAAGGTGGGCTTTGACGGCTACAACAAAGTCCGAACCAAGCGCTGGCCCAGCGGCCAGCCCAACCAGATGGTGGCCCGCAGCATCGAGCGGGGCACAAGCTACATGAACGCCCAGCCCGTCTTTAAGCGGACGGTCGCCCGGCTCCGCAAGGCGGTGCTGGAGGCCATGGGTCGTTCCGTAGACAAGAGCATCGAAAAAATTATGAAGTAAGTCCCGTGTCCAAAGTGGACACGACAGAAAGGAGCCTGAATCATGGCAACCATCGGCCTCAGCAAACCCTATTACGCCATCTATAAAGCCGTCGGCAACACCGTTACATACAGCAATGGCGGTGTCTTGGGTAAGTTCACGGAACTGTCCCTTACCCTCAACGATGCCGACGCCAATATCCTGTACGCGAATAATGCCCCGGCGGAGAGCGAGAGCGCTTTTACCGGCGGCCAGGTGGCCATCTCCACTGACGATCTGCTCCCGGAGGTGGGAAGTCAGGTGCTGGGCACCCGCAAGGAGGCCGTGTCTGGTATTACCGGGCTTACTACCAAGGATGCGGCCTGGTATATCGACGATGACGATTCCAACGCCCCCTATATCGGGGTGGGTGGGATCCTCAAGAAAAAGATCAACGGCCAGTACAAGTATGTGGCCCTGATCCTCAATAAGGTGCAGCTTTCCACCCCCGGGGATCAGGCCGTCACCCAGGGAGAGCCGGTGAATTGGCAGACCTCCACCCTCAACGGCACCGTGATGCGGTCGGACGCGGAAAAGCACCCCTGGCGGCGCAAGTCCTCTCTTTTGGACACCGAGGCTGACGCCGAGCTGCTCATCCGCAGTTTCCTGAACATTCCCGACGACGTGCCCAGCCCGCCCGCTCCTGAGGATGAGGAGGCCGACGCATGAGAACGGCCACCATTACCCTGGCGGGTAAAGAGCGGATCCTCTGCCTCTCTACCCGCGTGACCCTGTCCATCACCAAGCGCTACGGCTCCCTGGAGGCGATGTTTGACGCCCTCCAGAATAAGGACGACCCCGGAAAGGCTATGGAGACCTCATTGTGGGTGCTGGAGCAGATGATGGACGCCGGCGACCGCTATGCCGAGCATGAGGGCATTGAGCACGCCCCGCCCCTCACCGCCGATGAGATCCTCGACCTCTCCGATCCTACGGAGATCATCCACATGAGCGAGGCCATCCAGGCCACCATGACCGCCGGCACCAGCCGGGAAGTGGAGGCTAAGCCCCCAAAAAAAGCAAAGGCCACGGAGGGGAAGCCCCCGGCAAAACCGGCCCGACGTGGTGGCTCTGGTACGGGCTCCACCTCGGCCTCTCGTACGACCAAACCTTAGATTTGCCCCTGGGCCTCCTCCTTGATCTGATCGCCATAGAGCAGATCAAGGAGGAGGGCTTTACCCGCAAAAACCGCCAGGAGGACGACTTCTGGGCTCTGCTGGAAAGGGAGTGACATAATGGCCTATGACATCGGCGCAAAGGTGTAGCTGGACGGTGAAGCCGAATTTCGGCGCCAGCTCCGGGACATCAACACCGGCCTCAAGACGATGGGCAGCGAGATGGCCGTTGTCACTTCCGCCTTTATTGGCCAGGAGAAGAGCGCGGCGGCACTCAGTGCCAAAAATGACGTGCTTGAGCGTACCGTCTCCGGCCTCAATGAGCGTCTCAAGCTCCAACAAGAGATGCTGGAGAAAAGCGCCCGTGAATATGGCGAGAGCAGCCAAAAGACCCAGCAGTACCAGCAGGCGGTCAATAAGACCCAGGCCGAGATCAACAAAGCCAACGCCGAGATCACCCAGAACAACGAGTTGCTGGACGACCAACAGGTAGCGGCAACAAAGAGCGCGCAATCCATTGGGACCTTGGAGGGCGCATTTTCAAAACTTGGCAGTGCGGCCAAGGTAGCGGGAAAAGTGGTTGCCGCCGCTGTTCTCGCCGCTACTGTGGCCGTCAGCGGCCTTGTGGGTGCCTCCGTAAAAGGCTACGCCGAGTTTGAGCAGCTCACCGGCGGCGTGGAGACCCTCTTCCGCACCAGCGCCAGCACCGTCAAAAAGTACGCTAACGATGCCTATAAGACCGCTGGAATGACCGCCAACCAGTACATGGAGGCCGTCACCGGCTTTTCCGCCAGCTTGCTCAATAGCCTGTATGGCAATACCGATAAGGCCGCCGAGCTGGCCAACCAGGCCATTATCGACATGTCGGACAACGCCAATAAAATGGGCACCGACATCGCCTCTATCCAGAATGCCTACCAGGGGTTCGCTAAGCAAAATTACACCATGCTGGACAACCTGAAGCTGGGGTATGGAGGCACCAAGGAAGAGATGGAGCGGCTGCTGAAGGACGCCGAGCGGCTCTCCGGCACTAAGTTTAATATCTCCTCTTTTGCCGATATCGTCCAGGCGATCCATGTGATCCAGGATTCCATGCACATTACCGGGACCACGGCCAAGGAGGCCAGCACCACCATCCAGGGCAGTATCAACAGTATGGGGGCGGCTTGGTCTAACCTGGTCACCGGCATGGCCGATGAAAACGCCGACCTGGACCAGCTCATCAACAACCTGGTGGAGAGCGTGGGCACTGTGGCTCAAAACCTTGTGCCGGTGATCCAGACTGCTTTGAGCAGTATGGGCCAGGTCATCGTTGAGCTGGCGCCGGTCATTGCTGAGGCGCTGCCTCAGATGATCCAGGACGTGCTACCGTCTCTCCTGACCGCCGGCGCCGACCTGGTCATTGGATTGGCTACCGGCGTCACCGAGGCCCTGCCGGGGATCGTGGAGGCTGTGGCGGAGGCAGTACCTACTATCATTGACGCTCTCCAAGCGGCAGGCCCTCAGCTCCTGGATGCTGGGGGAGAGCTACTCGCTATGTTGGCTCAAGGACTGCTGGACGGCATTGATCTTTTGGGCGATATAGGGCCGGAGTGGGGCGCTAAGATCGGCGAGGGGCTGGAAAATGCCATTCCTGATCTGCTCAACAACGCCGTGGGCTTTTTGTTCCGGCTACTCTCCACCCTTATGGACAATGCGCCCCAATTTATGGAGGCTGGCGCTGCCATCATTGAGGGAATCGTTAAAGGTCTGGATGAGTGGCTGCCTGACCTCCTGGCATGGATCCCGTACGCCATTACTGATTTCGCGGAGGGCTTTTCTGAGACCTTCCCAAAAATCGCCGAGGTGGGCGCCAAGATCATGACCACTCTGGCGGGAGCCATCATCGACGCGATCCCCGAGGTACTGGCCGCCTGGCCGAGTATCGCTGCGGCCTTCCTGAAGGCTTCCTGGACTATTGGTACCTCTATTATTGAGGGTGCGTGGAAGGGCTTCAGCGCTAAGATATCCTGGCTGATCGACAAGGTCAAGGCCGGTTTTAAGGCCGTAGTAGACGCCATCAAGGATCTTCTGGGTATCCATTCTTCGTCCACCGTCTTTGCCGGCATCGGCGACAACATGGCCGCCGGGCTTGGCCAGGGTTGGGACAAAGCCTTTGGCAGCGTCCAGCGGGATATTGAGGGGTCTATGACCTTTACGCCCACGGTCAGTACGGACTGGCAGCGCCAGATCGCCCGCAATATGGAGATGGATCTCACCCAGCCTACCTACGCAGCCCGAACTAGCAGCGATACCGCTGCAGCGGTTCCCGCCGCGCAGGCTACCGTGCCGGCCAACGATGTGGTCATCCCCATCACTCTGGAGCTGGACGGAGAGGTGCTGGCCCGGAAGCAGTACCGCTACAACCAGGCCGAGGCCCGGCGCATCGGCCCATCCTACGTGCAGGGAGGTTGACCTCATGGCCAAGCGAATGCCCCTCACCATCAACGGCGTGGACTTTACCGAGGCCGCCTCCCGGCGGGAGTATACCATCGTCTACGAGCCTCGCACCGGCCCTAACAGCGGACAAATGCTCAACGGCGATCTATTTATTGACCTGGTAGATCTTCGCCCGGTCATCACATGGCCGCTCAACGCACTGTGGAGCGATGAGCTTGCCACCCTACAGGAGGCGGTCTATTGGTCAACCTTTGTGCCGGTGACCTATTTTGACACCCGGCAAAACGCTGTGATAACGGGGTGGTTTAATGGCGCCATAGGCGAGCAAAAGGTGGGCCTAATTGTCGACCGGGGTACCATGTTCCACGGCCCTGTGCTGACCCTGAGGTCGAGGTGACGGCATGGAGCTTAACGATAAGATCATTGTCGGTGATCCGTCGGCGCCGCTTTTTGTTTTTACGGGTGGTAAGAAGCCTACTCCATACGAGCCTACCTTTAAGTCTCTTTCCGGCGCCACTGCGGTGGATCTGGTGGGGGATGAGCTGTCGTGGGATCAGCTTATCCCCACCATTTCCTATCCCAAGCGCATGGAAACTGAGGTCTTTGCCCCCCAGGACTATGACGGTATATATACCGCCGATGGTTATCTCTTTACTCATATCCTGACCCAGCCGGATCTTCGCGCGATCCCCTACGGCACGCCGATCTATTACTACCGAGGCAGTATCCTGGTGGGGAAGTATTACACTCGACGGATCCATCGTACCCCGCCCCATTTTTATAAGATCACCGCTGTTTCCGCTGTCGGCCTGCTGGATCGGTTACAGCACCTGGGCGGGGTCTATAACGGTCAAACTTTTGACGTTGTCCTATCGGAAGTCATTGGCGGCGTCGTGCCCTTTAGTGTTTCTCCCGATGTGGCGGCACTGGAGGTCTACAACTGGCTACCCATTGCCAGCCGAAGAACAAATCTGCACCAACTGCTTCTTGCCTATGGTGTAGCAATTAAAAAGGACGACAATGGCGACATGGTCTTTGGCTTCCTCTCCGGGGCTCCAAAGCCTGTGAGGATTGGACGAGTTTACAATACGGGCGGTGTTACCGATGATATTCCGGCCACCGCCGTGGAGGTCACCGAGCACAGCTATCAGCAGCTCGCTGGCGTGGCCCCGGTCATCCTTTTTGACAACTCTGCGGCCACCGCCGCCGTTAACGTCTTTGTGCCCTTTGACCAGGCCCCGATTTTTGACCTCCAGACTACCGGCACCCTGACCATCCAGAGTAGCGGCCCTAACTGGGCCGTTGTCAGCGGCAGCGGCGTCCTCACCGGCAGGCCCTATACCCATCTCACCCGGATTATATCCCTTCAGGCGGAGAACGCAGACGCCCACGAGGAAAACATCGTCCGGGTCTCCGACGTTACCCTGGTCAACCGCACTAACTCCTATAACGTGGCCCGACGGTTGCTGTCCTACTATAGTTCCGCCCGGACCGTCACCGCGGAGCTCTCCCTAGAGGGCGAACGCTCTGGTGACCAGATCGCCTTTACCGACCCATTCGGGGAGGCTGCCGTTGGCTTTTTGGAGCGGATGGAGTTGACTGTGTCGTCCAACCTCAAGGCCCGGTGTACCATCATCACCGACTATACGCCCAAGCCGGAGACCGCCCAGTTTAACCGGGTGCAGTTGCTCACCGGCACCGGGGTGTTTACCGTCCCTGACGGTGTGACCCTGCTACGGGTGGCCATCATGCAGGCTGGCAGCGGCGGCGCCTCCGGCACGGACGGTGGGGAGGCGGAGGATGCGGAGTATCGCGAGGACTGGTACCCTGCAACAGTAGGCGCAAGCATATTTGTATGGCAGTATCTGGCCCGTGGCGGAGGTGCGGCAGGTCAAGCCGGCCAGCCAGGAGACAACGGCAAGGTGCTTGTAGTGGACATCCCAGTTACTCCTGGTCAGCAGATTGCCTTTACCTGCGGCCAGCCGGGAGTAGGCGGTATGCCTGGAGATGCGTCCGTA
>CAJTLK010000072.1:0-3291 GCA_910577415.1 uncultured Oscillospiraceae bacterium | reverse complement strand
ACCCGGCACCGCCGGTGGCGAGAGCATCTTTGGCGAGTACAGCTCGGCCACGGGGACCCGTTACCCCAATGGTTGGCAAGAACCGATCTCCGGCGCCGTGTATGCTCTGCCGGGGCGTGTGGGCGTAGATGGCGGAAAGGGCAGCGGCCAGAATAAGGACGGCCAAGTAGTGCCTGGGGACACAATTACCATTAACGGTATCAGCTATGGGCCGGGTGTGAGCTATCCGAGCACACGCAAGGAGTGGGATACCGGGTACATTGACATAGCAAGGCTTGGCTCCTTTGGTGGAGGACCGGCCTATGGCGTTAGCGGTAAGCCCGGCCAGGACGCTACCGACAGTGCCCAGGTAGCCACTCCAGTACCCGGCCTGATTGGCGGCGCCGGGGCAGACGCCCAGTCGCCCGCTGATGCCACGGCGTATGGATCAGGTGGTGACGGGGGTAACGGTGGTGGCGGAGCTGGAGCTGGTGGGTCATCTGGCGCCACGTGGGGCAATCATCGCGCACCAAGCGGCATCATCGCCCCTGCACCAAAGGCGCCGGGAGGCAAGGGGAGCCGCGGCGCCAACGGTGGATATGGCGGCATCTGGGTCTATTGGACCGACCCTGCCGCCTGAGAAAGGAGCGTACATATGAGCAGAGACATTATCCTCCCCGGCGGGGACAAGTTACAGTTATTTGATAGCCGCTATACCGGCCAACAGGTGGAGGATATCCTCACAAAAGCCCTCCGCCAGGCCAATCCCAACCTGTTGGACAACTGGTATTTCATCGGCGGCGGTAGTCAGCAGGGGGGAGGACGGTTCCCGGTCAACCAGAGGGGTAAGACCGAGTACACGGAATCGGGATATACCATTGACAGGTGGTCTATTGGTGTTAATGGCGGCAACACAAAACTTGATATTCTGGAGGACTGTATCAGAGTTACAAAACTGATTGCTATCTATAACCCTCCTTGTCCGCAACAGGTTTTTGAAAATTACAAATTTAAGGCGGGGACAACGCTTACGCTGTCTATCCTTGCACGAGGGAATGCAACCACACGCCTTACTTTTGGCTTCAAAAGCGCTGGCGAAAAGTTTTATGATTATACTCCAACTTCCACTATTAACTGGGGGCTGTATTCTTTTACCTATACGTTAACAGTAGATGATATTCTGAGTTTTGTAAATATCGGACAACTTATGTTAAGTAACGCTGTTGGGAACTACCTTGAAATTTCTGCCGCCAAGCTGGAAGAAGGCTCAAATCAGACCCTGTCCCACCAGGATGACGACGGTAACTGGGTGCTCAACGACCCGCCGCCCAACTTTGCGCTGGAGTTGGAGAAGTGCCAGAGGTATCAAATCCCATTCAGGTATGCAAATAGTGATCTCAGAGTACGTGCTTCAGTGCTGAACGGAACAGATTATTTATTCTTTATGGTTCCCGTTCCGACATCGTTACGCGGTAGACCAACTATCGAGAACGCAGATGATTTAGCAGTCACTACCATTAAAAATGAATTCCAGAGCGGCTTTATTTTTAACGTGCAGGGGTATGGCCCGGGATATGTAATGATCATCGCATATAAACAAAATCACGGATTGAATGATGGTTGCCTGTTGTCATGGAAATCCCCAAATCCTCCACTTTTTAATTCCAACTTGTGAGGAGGTTTAGCATGTATACCAAAGAAAACATCATTCCCGAGGAACCTCAGGATCTCCCCGGCAATCGGCACTACATAGTTACCGATGACCTGGGCCGTATCATTGACGGCTGGAGTGACGGTCCCCACCCCAACCGCCAACCCACCGACCAGACCCAGCTCCTCACCGACCAGGGCGGCTATCCATTCCGACTTTATCCCGGCGGGGAGGAAAATCCATCCCTATATGATATGGACGGCATCCCCCTCTACAAGTGGGAGGACGGCCATGTGGTCGCCCGGACGGAGGAGGAGATCGCCGCCGACCGCGCGGCCATCCCGGCGCCTCCGCCCACAGCCCAGGAGCAATTGCGGGCCGATGTGGACTTTTTGGCCGCCATGCAGGGGGTGGAGCTATGACCACCTACGAGCTGGCAAAACAGTATTACCCCCGCCTGTGGGACGACAAGCGCCTGGACGCCCTGGTAGCCGCCGGACGGCTCACCAAGGCCCAAGTGACAAAAATCAAAAGGGAGGCAACGATAAAATGACCGAGCCTGAGATCCGTAGCCGGGTGGTGTCCCGGATGCAAGGATGGGTTGGCGCCCGAATGGGTGATGCTACCCACCACGAGATCATTGACATCTACAATAGCCACCGCCCCCTCCCGCGGGGCGTCCGCATGAGCTATACCATGTACTGGTGCGCAGCCACTGTGTCTGCTGCCGGAATTGCGGAGGGCCTTACCGACATTATGCCGGTGGAGTGCAGCTGCGGGGAGCTTATCAATCTCTATAAGGCATTGGGATGCTGGATGGAGGATGACGCCTATATACCCAAGCCCGGCGATCTTATTATGTACGACTGGCAAGATGATAACGGCGTAGTGGACTGCACGGGAGCTCCAGATCATGTTGGCATGGTGGTCAAGGTGGTAGGCAGCATGATTACCGTCGTGGAGGGCAACAAGACCCCCGGTAGCGTAGTTGGCTACCGGGAGATCAGCGTCAATGCGCGCTATATCCGGGGTTACTGCTGCCCTAACTACGCCAGCAAAGCGGACAAGCCCCCGGTGTCCAAATTAGACACCGAGCCGCCCTGGTACGCCGAGGCTCAGACCTGGGCAAAAGACCTTGGCATTACCGCCGACGGTACCCGCCCCGCCGACCCCTGCACCCGGGCGGAGGTGTGGCAGATGCTCAAAAACTACCATGAGGCCTCCTAGGAGGCCCGGAGAGGGGAATAAAGATGGAAAAGGTCAAACATCTTAAAGAGACCATAGCCGCCATCCTGGCGCTCCTGACGGCCCTGTGGGGCTGGTTTGGGTGGTTGGTATTTGCCTGGGCCGCATGTATGGCCGCCGACGTGGCCACCGGCATGGGGGCAGCCATACAGGCGGGTACATGGTCCTCCAAGGTGGCCAGGGACGGCTGCTGGCATAAGCTGGGCAGCATCGTTGCAGTGCTGATGTCCGGCGTGTTGGATCTGGTGGTGGGGCTGCTGCTGGATAACGTGCCTGGTCTCCCGCTGCACTACACTGTGCTTTTGTGACCGTTGGTGATCGTCTGGTACATACTTACCGAGGCCGGCAGCATTATTGAGAACATCGGCAAACTCGGCTCTGGCGTCCCCCCCTGGCTGCGGCGGGTCATTGCCGCC
>CAJTLK010000071.1 GCA_910577415.1 uncultured Oscillospiraceae bacterium | reverse complement strand
CGGCTATAATAGCCCAGGCCCTGCCACAGCTTCATCAGCCTCTCCTCGGGGCACGCCGCCAGCTCGGCCACGGTGGGCAGAGCCTCTAAAAAGCGTTCATAGTAGCCCAGCACCGCCGCCACCCGGGTCTGCTGGAGCATGATCTCCGACACCCATACATGGTATGGGGTTGGATCGCTCCGCCAGGGGAGGACCCTGGCGTTCTCGTGATACCACTCCAGCAGCGGTACCGGCAGCCACTCCAGGGCTGTCGCAGTCTCACGCCCTGCGGTCCCGGACATAGATGTGCTTAACATTGGGGGCACTGGTGGGCCGGGCGTCGATCTCAAAGCGGTCTATGGACTTTACCATAGTAGTCAGCTTCTCAAATCCGTAGTTCCGGGGATCGAAGTCGCTCCGGCGTTTGGGCAGAATGTTGCCCAGCTCTCCCATAAAGGCCCAGCCGTCCTCGTCGGATACGTCCTGGATGGTGTCCGCGATGAGCCGAACGATGTCGTCGGGGATAGCCCGACGTCTTCCGTGGGCGGGAATAAAGGTCTTCTCCTCCACCTTTTCCCCGGTGGCACGGATGACCTCCACGTAGATAAATTTGTCACAGGCGGCAATAAAGGGGGCGGGGGTCTTCTTCTCTCCGATCCCATAGACCTTCAGCCCTGCCTCCCGGACCCGGAGGGCCAGGCGGGTGAAGTCGGAATCGCTGGATACCAGCACAAAGCCGTCCACCTGGTGGCTGTGAAGGATGTCCATGGCGTCGATGATCATAGCCGAGTCGGTGGAGTTCTTCCCGGTGGTGTAGCTGTACTGCTGGACGGGAATGATGGCGTTTTCCAGCAGCAGGGGTTTCCAGGAATCCATGTTGTTCATGGTCCAGTCCCCATAGATACGCCGAACGGTGGGCGTACCGTACTTCACACACTCGGCCATGATCTCCCGCAGGGCGGTGCGGGGAGCGTTGTCGGCGTCGATCAAAACCGCTAAGCGGCAATCGGCAGTTTCCATGCAGTCCTCCTCTTAATCGCTGAGCACAAAATGGCAGAAGCGGAGCATTTCAAACCAGTCATCGGAGGAAAAGCACACGTTCTTCTCGTCCTCCAGGCTGGCGCAGGGATAAAAGCTCTTGGAGTATGCCTTCTGGTGCTCCTTGAAGCGCACCGTCATGTCGAAGAACTTCGGCATGGGCACGACGCAGTTTTTGGCGTTCTTCACCGCCTTTTTGGCCGCCTCCCTGATGTCCTTCACTGCCTTGTCCGGGTGGATGGACACCACCGCGCCCCCCCGGCCCTCGTTTACCGCCACGGTGGTAATGCCGCCGATCAGTTCCTGGGCAAAGTCGCACAGGGCCTTATCCCCGGAGAGGAAGACCACGGGCACACCGTAGTACCCGGCGGTGTAGGCATTCATCATAAACTCGCTCATCCGTACGCCGTTGAGCAGAACATACTCGTTACGAAGATTCATGGTATGGCTCAGGGGGTTTCCGCCGCAGGAGGCCCAGGCATGGTAGCCGGTAAAGAGGACGGCGCCAAAGTCTCCGCCGTCCAGTCCCGACATCATGCTCAGAGGGTCTCCCGTCCAGCCCCGCATGATCTTTACGCTCTCGGGCAGAGCGGCAGGGTCCAGGTTCCGGGCGGAGTCATGGGCGTCCTTCACAAAAATCTCCGCAGCCTTGTCGGCGGCCAGGACCCCTTCACAGGCGGCCTGGACCTCTCTGGTCATCTGCCGCTGAAAGGGCTTATAGTCCATGGGGGTGGAGCGCTCGGTCTCCGCCCAGGTGGTGATGCCGCAGGTACCCTCAATATCGGCGCTGATGAATACGTTCATGCCTCATTCCTCCGCTTTTTAATGATCTCCTCCACCTGCTGAAGCTGCTCCACTGTGTTGACCCCCAGCATCTCCTCGGCGGTACACCCGGCGCAGACCCCAACCTTTTCCCCCTGCTCCACCAGCCACCCGGGAGCGTCGGTGAGGTAGTACTCTCCCTGGGCATTGCTGGGACGCAGAGTGGTGAGAGAGCGCCACAGGGACTTGGCGTCAAAAATATAGATCGATGTATTGATTTCCCGGATCAGCTTCTCCTCGGCAGTGCAGTCCTGATCCTCCACGATCCTGGCAAAGCCGCCCCGGGCGTTTCGGACAATGCGCCCCAGGGGCATAGGCTTCTCGGCCACGGCGGCCAGAATGGTACACACATTTCCCTCGGCTCTGTGCTGAGCCACCAGGCTCTCATAGGCCCGGCGGGGAAGCAGAGGCATATCCCCGGCGGCGATCAATATCTCCCCCTCAAAGCCCTTCAGCTCCCCCTCGGCGCACTGGACGGCATGTCCGGTCCCCAGCTGGGGGCTTTGAAAGACCCTGGGATATCCAGGGAAGGCGGCGCAGACCTTCTCCCCCTCATAGCCCACTACCAGAACGATGTCCTGGGCCGGAAGAAAGCTCAGCGCCTCCAACACGTAGCCCAGCAGCGGCTTGCCCGCCGCCTGGCGCAGGACCTTGGGCAGGTCCACCCCTTCGGTGCGCAGCCGGGTGCCCTTACCGGCGGCCAAAACGATGGCTTTCATAGGTTTGCTCATGAAAATGCCCCCTATTCCATTTTATCCTTTTCAGTATAGCACACCGCACCCTTAATTGACAAGGGAAAAGCCCCGGTATCCTCCAGAGATACCGGGGCTTTTTGTAAGCTCCCTGTGGAAAGGCTCAGCCCTCGTCCTCAATAAGGCCGTAGCCGCCGTCCTCCCGCTTGTATACCACGGCAAAGGCCCCATTGCTTCCCTCATTGCGGAAAGCAAAGAAGTCGTGACCCAACAGGTTCATCTGCAGCACCGCCTCCTCGGCGGTCATGGGCAGAATGGGAAAACGCTTGGCCCGGACGATCTCGTACTCCTCCTCCGGCTCGTCGGGAGCGAAGGAGGTATCGTCGGCGGAGCGGACAAAGGCGTCCTTGCGCAGCCGCTTTTCCAGCTTGGCCTTGTTCTTGCGTAGCTGTCGCTCCATATCGGCTACCGCAGTGTCGATGGAGGCCAGCATATCCGCCGTGCTCTCCGAGGCCCGGAGAATGGTACTCCCCGAGCGGACAGTCACCTCCACATTGTTGCGGCCCTTTTCAACGCTGAACACCACCGCGGCGCTGGCCTCGGTGGGGAAATAGCGGTCCAGCTTGCCTACCTTCTTTTCGGCATAGTCGTGGACAGCCTTGGGCATGGTCACTTTCTTGTCGGTAAACGTAAATTTCATCTTCGTCCAGCTCCTTCCTGTGGTGATATGGAACTTCTCCGCAAGGCCGCCTCAAAAAGCCGCTCCAGCGGATCGTTCCTTCTTTAGGATTATATCATATCCATAGGCAGTCTTGCAAGGCAAGTCTGCGGGGAATTGCACCTGGAAAGCGGAAATTTTTTGCCCCCTGGCCAACCTTCGACAGCCTTTTTAGTTGACATTTTCTGGAAATTATGGTATGATCCCACCGTGGCGGTGAGGGGGCGCTTACTTATGCTTTTGCCCGTCTCTACCGCCCGTGTTCATTCCATTCTCCCCATCCCCCGCGTTTGGGCGTCTCGCTGTGAGACGCCCCTTTTTTTGCCCGGAGACGCGCTTACATTACATCTGGTTCTTTCCCATCAGCGTGATGGAAACGGTCCGTTCCCGGCCTCCCTTCCAGACAGTGAGCTTCAAGGTGTCCCCGATCCCCAGTCCGGCCTTGGCCTCCTCCAGGTCCGCAATGGAGGTAATATCCATGTCATTGGCCCTGATAATGATATCGCCGGGACGAATCCCCTTGGCGTAGGCGTCGGAACCCTCCTCTACCTCGGAGACATAGACCCCCGCGGGGCTTTCCGGCGTGGGCGGCTGGGTACGGACGGTAATGCCGATGGAGGGGACCCCGGCGTAGCTGCCGGTATCAATGATCTGATCCACCACCTCTTTTGCCAGCGCGGTGGGAATGGCAAAGCCCAGACCCTCAATGGTCTCCCAATTGGACATCATCTTCATGTTGGTAATGCCTACCACCTGGCCCGAGGCGTTGACCAGGGCGCCCCCAGAGCTGCCAGGGTTGATGGCTGCAGTGGTCTGGAGAAGGGTCATCTCCCCATTGCTGGCGTCTACACTGCGGTCAATGGCGGAGATGATCCCGTCGGTCATGGTGCCCCGCAGCTCCTCGCCCAGAGGGTTGCCGATGGCGTAGGCCGGTTCGCCCACATAGAGCGCGGAGGAGTCTCCGAACTCTGCCGGGACCAACCCCTCGGTCTCCACCTTCAGCACCGCCAGGTCGGTGGAGGCGTCATAGCCCACCAGCAGGGCGTCGACCTTGCCGCCGCCGTCCAGGGTAACGGTGGCCTTCTCCGCTCCGGCAATGACATGGGCGTTTGTGATGATGTATCCGTCAAAAGTCATGACCACACCGGTGGCGGTAGCCATGCCGGTGGCGGTGGTGACACGGATGCCCACCACCGACGGGGCCACCCGGGCGTAGATCATCCGGGGGTCTAACTCCTCCTCCCCCGGCGGGCAAAGCTCCAGCACGGTGCCGTCTCCAATGGCGGACAGGGCCATAGTGGTGTCCTCCAGCTCGGCCACCCAGTCGTCGGCGTCGTAGTCGTAGTAGTCCCAGTCATAGCCGGGCCCCATGCTATCCCAGATATCCTCCGCCCGGTCAAAATAGGAGCCGGGCAGCCCGCCGTTGACCAGAATACCGGTACCGGTAAGGACGAGGATAAGGGCCATTAAAAGGGCGAATCGCCGCACCCCCCTGCCCCGCCGACAGAACACAGGGGTGATCCGGCTTTCCTCCTCCAGAGGCGGCTCTGGCTGTTTCACCGCCGTCCGGGGCACGATGCCCTGGGTCGACTGGGGCGGCACAGCGCCGTAAGGCTCGCTCCGCGGCCCTTCTCCCTCACCGGGGAAGGGCTGTGGCCAGCCGTTTTGATCGTAATAATTCTGGCGCATCCTCTCTCCCTCTTTCTCTCGCGGCTCTGGCCGTGCCGCGGCGGTCTCAGGCGATGGTCAAGGTGAACGTAAAGGTGGTCAGGCCGCTGTCACTGGTGACAGTGATATTCTCCCGGTGGTTATTGATGATGGTCTTCACGATGTACAGCCCCAGCCCCACACCGTCCCGGTCAATGCTCCGGGACCGATCCGTCTTGTGGAAGCGGTCAAAGATCTGTCCCAGCTCCTCGGGGGGAATGGTCTCTCCAATGTCGGATACCGATACAAAAGCCTTCTCCCCCTTCACCTGCACTTCAAGAGAGAGCGTGGTGCCGGGGGCGGCGAATTTGATGGCGTTATCCAGCAGATTGTAGCACACCTGGGTGATAGCGTCCGGGTCTCCCCACACCATCACCGGTCCGTCGGGCAAATGGGTCTCCACGTCCAGCCCCCGGTCTGTGATCTTCCCTTCCAGGCTCACCAGCACCCGTAGAAGCACCTCGGCCACGTCGAAGCGCTCCTGGGCGGTAATGTTTTCACTGGACTGAAGGCGGCTCACGTCCAACATCCGCCGGACCAGCCGGGACAGCCGCCTGGTTTCGGAGGAGATCGTCCGCAGGGCCTCCTCCTCCTTCTCCCGGGGGATGGTACCATCTAAAATGCCGTCGGTAAATCCGGCAATGGTGGTCATGGGGGTCTTCAGCTCGTGGGAGACGTTGGCGATGAATTCGCTGCGCTGGGCCTCACTCTTGGCCAGGGAGTCGGCCATCGCGTTGAAGGCCTCGGCCAGCTCCCCCACCTCGTCCCGACGTCCCTCGCAGCCCTCCACCCGGATATCGAACTCCCCCTGGCCGAACCGCCCCGCGGCGGCGGCCATATCCTTCAGGGGCTTGGTCAAACGCATGGATGTGATAGACGCGACTACCGCGGAGAGCAAAAAGACCACGATGGCCGCCAGGATAAACATAGAGGCAAAATCTCGCCAGAGCTGGGTCAGGCTGGACATCTCGTTGACCACGAACACCGCTCCCCGCTGGTAGGTACGCCCGGAGATCACCGAATGCTGCAGAATAGGGGTGGCCACCACATAGCAGGAACCGGCCACCAACCCGCCCAAACTGCTGGGCTTAGCATAACCGCCGTGGTCGGAGACCTCTTTCATCACCTCGTCGGGGATCGCCCCGCTGAGAAGACTGTTGACCCCCACGCTTTCGGCGGAGGTGGCATAGGCGATCTCTCCGTCATTTTCCGCCAGGATCACGGTGGAGCCGGAAATACTGGACAGAGAGGAGACGTAGAGTTGATAGGCCGGCTCTTGCACACTGGAGCCTACCCCGGAGAGATAGGCGGCGGTAAAAGCCGCAATATGGGAAGCATTGCTCTCCATCCCTTCCCGCTTGTCGTTGAGCACATACTGGTAGCTCAGGCCGGTAAAGGCGCTGCCCAGCAAAAGAAAGGAGAGGAAAATGACCCCCGCCATCATGGCAAATTGTCGCCGATAGAGGGTCTTCACGCGACTGTCACCTCAAACTTATATCCCACGCCCCATACGGTCTTGAGACTCCACTCGCTGCTGACCCCCTCCAGCTTTTCCCGCAGCCGTTTGATGTGTACGTCCACCGTGCGGCTGTCGCCAAAATAGTCAAAACCCCACACCTCGTCCAAAAGCTGGTTGCGGGTAAAGACGCGGTTGGGAGAGGAGGCCAGGTGGTACAAAAGCTCCAGCTCCTTGGGGGGCGGGTCCACTCGCTTGCCGTCCACGATCAGTTCATAGGCGTCCAGGTTAATGGTGAGCTTGTCAAAGACCAGCTTCTTTCCGGTGGAGGGGGCCTCTCCCTCCCCGGAGGTGCGCCGAAGCACAGCCCGGACCCGGGCCAGGACCTCTTTGGTCTCAAAGGGCTTGACGATGTAGTCGTCCGCTCCCTGCTCCAAGCCTGTGACCCGGTCCTCGGTCTCTCCCTTGGCGGTAAGCATGATGACCGGGGTCTTGGCCTCGGAGCGGATCTTTTTCAACACCGACCAGCCGTCCATGACCGGGAGCATGATGTCCAGCAGCACCAGGTCGGGAGCAAAGGAGCGGAACAGCTCCACCGCCTTGCCCCCGTCCGGGGCGATCTGGGTCTCAAAGCCCTCTTTCTCCAGGTAGAGATGGAGGAGCTGGGCGATATTCATCTCATCTTCCACGATCAGGATCTTCTGGGCCACGGAACATCCCTCTTTCCTTGGTAGTTTCTTTCATTGCTATCCATCAGTTTCTTACATTATAGCCCACTTTTCACCGTTTCGGTGAACGAAATGTAAATTTACACGTAGCTGTGGTCCACCTGGATGACCGTAATATAACGACTGTCCGCCTCTCGTGCCAACCGGGCCATCTCCCGCCGTGCCTCGTCATCGGTGAGGGAGCAGCCATGGGGCAGCACTATATCGAAAATGAGGTTTGTGTGGCTGGGACCTTCGGTCATGCGAAAATCGTGGATAGTGACGCCGGGATACATCTTTCCGGCCAGCTCGGCCACCGTTCGGCGCAGCTCGGCCACCCGCTCGTCGTTGGTGGCAATGGGGTCCATATGTATGGTAGCCAGTAGGTGGAATTTCTTGTTCAGCTCCCGCTCAATATTGTCGATAACGTCGTGGGTCTCGGCCATATCGGCGTCAATGGACACCTCAGCGTGGAGGGAGGCCATCACCCTCCCCGGACCGTAATCGTGGACCATCAGGTCGTGAACGCCGGCGATCTCCGGGTGAGCCATGACGGTCTCCACGATACCTTTTACCAGCTCCGGGTCAGGGGCCTTGCCCAGCAGGGGATCGATGGTGTCCTTTGCCGACTCCCACCCCGCCCGAAGGACAAAGGCCGCTACCACAACGCCCACCCAGCCGTCGATGGACACCTGGGCAAAGTGGGCCACCAGCAGCCCCAACAGCACCGCCGAGGTAGCCACGCAGTCGGAGAGGGAGTCCGCGGCAGTGGCGGCCATAGCTGCAGAGTTGATACGGCGGCTGAGGGTCTTGTTGAAGCGGTACATCCACAGCTTTACCAAAATGGAGACCACCAAAATGCCCACCGACAGCCAGGAAAACTCCACTCCCTCCGGGTGCAATATCTTCTCAATGGCTCCCTTGGCAAGCTCTATACCCACAAGGAGAATGGCCACCGATACCGCCAGCCCCGCCAGATACTCCATACGGCCATGGCCGTATGGATGGTCCTCGTCGGCCTGCCGTCCCGCCAGCTTAAAGCCCAGCAGTGTCACCAGGGAGGTCGCGGCGTCGGACAGGTTGTTGAAAGCATCGGCAGTCACCGACACCGCCCCGGTGATCATCCCCGCGGCAAATTTCCCACAGGAGACCATCAGGTTCAGGGCGATCCCCACCGCGCCGGACAGGGCGCCGTAGCCCTCCCGAACGACGGGATCAGCGGTATTTTCATGGTCGCGCACGAACCGGCGCAGCAGCAGTTCAGTCAATTCTCTCGCTTCCTTTTCTATGCTATGGACACGGCGGAGTACCGTGCCGCTTTTAAGAGTATATTATATCCGTTAAAAGAAAGAACGTCAACAGAAAGGCGGGGGCGGTGGAGGCGTCCCTCCATCGTCCCCGCCCCAGGTAGCATCTTTTACTCCACATTCTCTGGCAAGTAATCCTCTCTGCCCAATTGGGGAGAAAACTCCACCAGCAGAGGAGAATAGCCTCCAAAAAGGTCATATCTCATTTTCCGCCCCTCTCCCTGCTCCACCAACTCTTCCTTTCCAGGCTTTCGGACGGGAAGGGAGAGCACCGCGCTCACCCCCACGCCGTTGGCGCTTTCCAGCATTAGCTTTCCGCCGTGAAGGGAGGCCGCCCTTCTGGCAGCCTCCAGGCCAAAGCCCATGCCGCCGTCGGTTTTCAAAAGCGGATTTTCGTCCTCGCGCGGCGGCTTCAGCCCTGTGCCGCTGTCGGAGACGATGACCGTCAGCCATTTGTCGTTGATATTGCAGCGCAGCTGGACCCTTCCGCCCTCTCCCGCAGCTTGAAACGCGTTGGAGAGCATATTGAAAACGATCAGCTTCAACAGCTGCTCATCCACCATATGCAGTTTCCCTATTGGGTCCGCGTGCCAGTCAAACTCGATCCCCAACTGTCCGGCCACGTGCTCCGTCTCCCGGCACAGGTCCCGGCAAAGTTTCACCGCATCGTCGGGATGGGGGCAAAAAATATGATCGGAGTTCTCACACAGCTCCATGTGGCAAATGGTGCGGATGAGCTGGTATATGCTTTTATTCACATTGGCAAGGCAGCCCACATCCGGTGGCCTACCGCGTTCAGCCACCAACGGCGTCAGCAGTTGGACCGCCGCCGCCAGATCGTTGACCTGTCCCCGCAGCTCTCCGATGAGCTTGCCCGAAACTTCACTTTTCACCCCGGCAGCCTCCTTTTTCTCTCGTTCTATCTTGCGCTGTCTTTTCATTGTAAGTATACCAAATTTTAGGGGTGACAACAACCTTTTTTGTCGATTTTTGCCTTTTGTTGTCAAAAATGTCCAACTCACAGCCGGAAACCGGGGGAAAAATTTTTCCAGAATCTGCGTTTTTTCCCTTTTCAATGGGAAAGAATTGAGATATAATGCTCTTGCAAAGGGTTCGTTAAATGAATAACAAAAGGAGAAAGTCATCATGAGCATCAAAGTTGGCATCAATGGTTTTGGCCGTATTGGCCGCATGGTCTTCCGCGCTAGCGTCAATCACCCTGACATAGAGATCGTGGGCATCAACGACCTCTGCCCCGCCGATTACCTGGCCTATATGCTGAAGTATGATACCATGCATGGCCGGTTTGACGGCGAGGTCTCCTCCGACGACTCCCACATCATTGTCAACGGCAAGAAGATCC
>CAJTLK010000070.1 GCA_910577415.1 uncultured Oscillospiraceae bacterium | reverse complement strand
CGGAGACCTCGGCGATATCCCTGGGGACCCAGGCTTCGATCAGAAAATTCTGGCCCAGGGACTTGGAAAAATGGAAGCCATGGCGGGCAAGCAGAGCCTTGATGGTATTGACGTCGCACAGGTCCATGCCGATACATCCTTTCGCGGGCAGACGGTTTTGTCCTATACCACAGGCGCGGAGCGCCGTTGTGGTATATTTTTGAAATAGAGTATGATAACCGCTTTGCGGTTATCATACCATCCCGGCGGGAAAAAGGCAAGGCCGGAGAGGGCGGTGGGGGAAGCGGTCCCGCCGTAAAATAGAAACAGCCCGGGCGGCTCCCTGGGGAGCGTCCGGGCTGTTTTCGTTTGGAGCTTACATATTCCTTTTGAGCTTACGCGGCGGGGACGTACTTGTTGATCTCGCTCTGAATGAGGGCCCAGGTCACGATGGACAGGCCGAACAGATTGAGGACCAGGTACAGGATCGCCAGGCTGCCGGTGGGGGCGCCGTGCTCGGCACGGGCCTGGTCCAGCTTCTCGCCCATCTTGTAGGCCCAGTAGATGCCATAAAGGCCGCAGGTGACAATGGTGAGCAACAGCACCATGCCGCCGTCGGTACCGGGCTTGCCGGTGACGGTGTTGGCGTCGTTGTTGAGGCAGACCAGCCAATAGAGGCCGTAGATGCCGCAGGTGATGACGCTCAGCACGATACACAGGCCGACGCTACGTTGTTTTACCATAACAGAACTCCTCCTTTTGTTTCTCTGCGGGCATAAGTATACTCGTATAGAGGAGAGAATGCAAGAGGAAATTCGTAATTTATTCACATTTCTCTCCGGCCCTCCAGGGCGCGGGTAAGGGTGGCGTCGTCGGCGTATTCCAGCTGCCCGCCCACAGGCACGCCGTAGGCAAGGCGTGTGACCTTGACGCCGAAGGGTTTGAGCAGCCGGGACAGGTACATGGCGGTGGCCTCCCCCTCAGTGGTTGGGTTGGTGGCCATGATGACCTCACCCACCCCTCCGGCGGACACCCGCTCCAGCAGCTCCTTGATGTGCAGGTCGTCGGGACCGATGTGGTTCATGGGAGAGATGACTCCGTGGAGAACATGGTAGCGCCCGGAATACTCCCGGGAGCGCTCCAGGGCGTTGACGTCCTTAGGGTCGGCCACCACGCAGATGGTGGTCCCGTCCCGCCGGGAGCTGCGGCAGATGGGACACAGGCCGTCGCCCTCGGTAAAGTTTTGGCATTCCGGGCACAGGGCGATGGTGCGCTTGGCGGTGACGATGGCGTCGGCAAAGGCGTGGGCCTCCTCCTCGGAAAGGCCCAGCACAAAGAAGGCCAGCCGCTGGGCGGACTTCTTGCCCACCCCCGGCAGACGGGCGAACTGCTCGGTCAGCGCCTCCAGGGCAGGGGGGAAGTATTCCATAGATAGGACCTCCTCAGAGATATTGTTCCGCGACCCGCTTACCCTCGCAGGGCGGCGATGGCGGCGGGAATATCGGCGGCGCCGTAGACCGCGCTGCCCGCCACCAGCACGTCGGCCCCAGCCTCACGACAAAGCGCGGCGGTCTCGGCGTTGACACCGCCGTCCACCTCCACCAGGCAGGAGGGGCAATGCTGGTTGACATAATTCTTGAGCGCAGATATCTTGGGGAGCTGGTCGGCCATAAATACCTGCCCGCCAAAGCCTGGCTCTACCGTCATTATCAGCACCAGGTCCAGTCCCTTTTCCAGATAGGGGAGGGCGGCCTCGGCGGGGGTGGCGGGCTTGAGAACGATACCTTTTTTCACGCCCCGCCGGTCCAGCTCGTCCAGGGCGGCCCGGAGGGCCTCCGGGGTATCCGATTCCAGATGAAAGGAGAGCAGATCGGCCCCGGCTTCGGCAAAGGCGGGGACATACCGTCCCGGCCTTTCGATCATCAGGTGGACGTCCAGAAACATATCGGTATAGGCCCGGATGGACTTCAGCACGGGTAGTCCGACGGAGATGTTGGGCACAAAGAGGCCGTCCATCACGTCGACGTGGAGCCAGTCGGCACAGGAGGATACCCGGTCAATGTCCCGGCCCAGGGAGCAGAAGTCCACGGAGAGGATGGAGGGGGCAATTTTCACCATGGGAATGTTCCTTTCGACAAAAAGCATTTTGAAGCACCACGGACTGGCCGCCGTCATAGGATGAACCAAGCGGATGCCCGAATGGCTCTCTGCCGGCCTCTCCCAACCTGTGCCGCCCACGGCCCGGCCCCGGCGGACGGGGCTGTTTGGCGCCGCATCATATAGCCCCCGGTCCGGCTCGTCCGGCCGGGGGCAGCTTGTTGCGCTCTGCGCCGGGGCCTAATAGACCTCGCCGGTGCTGATCTCCTTTGCGTGATAGCCGGCCTTTTTGAGGGCGGAAAGGATCTGGGCCTTGTGCTCGTGGCCGAAAGCCTCCAGGGTGACCTTCAGCTCCACCCCGGCCTGGCGGTTCAGGTTGACGAACTGGTTGTGTTCCAGCTTGATGGTGTTGCCGTTTTCCTTTGCCAGCACCTCGGCCACCCGCAGCAGCTCGCCGGGGCGGTCAGGGAGGATGACCGAGAAGGTGAAGATGCGTCCCCGGCTCATCAGGCCGTGCTGCACCAGGGAGGAGACGGTGATGACGTCCATGTTGCCCCCCGAGAGGACAGGGACGATGTTCTTGCCCTCGCCCTTCAGGTGCTGGAGGGCGGCTACGGTGAGCAGTCCGGCGTTCTCCACGATCATCTTGTGTTTTTCCATCATGTCCAGGAAGGCGTCCACCAGCTCGGCGTCGTCGATGGTGATGACGTCGTCCACATTCTTCTGGATGTAGGGAAAGACCAGGTCTCCGGGGGTCTTTACCGCCACGCCGTCGGCAATGGTGTTCACCGTGGGAAGGGTGACGACCTTCCCAGCGTCCAGGCTGGCCTTCATGGAGGCGGCTCCCGTAGGCTCCACACCGATGACCTTTACGGTGGGGTTAAGGAGCTTTGCCAGGGTGGACACGCCCGCGGCCAGTCCGCCGCCGCCGATGGGCACCAGGATCACGTCCACATCGGGCAGGTCGGAAAAGATCTCGTAGGTGATGGTGCCCTGGCCGGTGGCCACGGTGAGGTCGTTGAAGGGGGGGATATAGGTGTAGCCCTTCTCCTCCACCAGCCGCTGGGCCTCCGCCGCGGCGTCGTCAAAGGTCTCCCCGGAGAGGACGACCTTGGCGCCGTAGTCCTTGGTGTTGTTGACCTTCACCAGGGGGGTGGTGGTGGGCATGACGATGGTGGCCTCCACCCCGGCCTTCTGGGCGGCATAGGCCACGCCCTGGGCATGGTTGCCCGCCGAGGCGGTGATGAGGCCCCTGGCCTTCTCCTCGTCGGTGAGGGTGGAAATCTTGAAGTAAGCGCCCCGGAGCTTATAGGCCCCGGTGATCTGCATATTTTCCGGCTTCAGATAGACGTGGTTGCCGGTGGCCCTGGAAAAGGCGGGGGAGGGAATGAGGTGGGTGGAGGCGATGACGCCGTCCAGCACCTTCCGCGCGGCCTTAAAGTCTTCTAATGTCATCAAAGGGACCATCTTCTTTCTGGTGGATATAGACCTTTTCATAATACCCTCTTTTTCGCCGGAAGTCAACGGCTGGGAAATGCCTTTGCTCAAAGGTGAAAACGATTTGTGAACATCCGCCGCCTTTCCTTGACAGTCAAGGAAGGAAAGACTATTATAGTAACATGGAAAATTTGTCCCTATAAAATTTGCATGGAAAGGGAGGCCGGGCCATGGCAAAGGTGATAAAGAGATCCTCCGCCCCGCTCTACTTCGCGGCGGCGGCATGGCTGCTGTGGGGACTGACGCTTCCCCTCTACCGCCCCATCCACTACGTGCTGGCGGCGGCGGTCTCCGCCGGAGCGGCCTTTTTGGGCAAGGCTGTTTTCCCGGACAGGGAATATGAAAAGCGGAGCGGCGAGGCGCCCCAGACCCAGGAAGCCAAGCCGGAGGAAAAGGGCGTTGTCACCGACGACCCGGCCATCGCCGAGCTTATCGTGGAGCGGGACCGGGCCATCGGGGAGATGAAGCGGCTCAACGACGCCATCCAGGACCCTGTCATCTCCGCTCAGATAGACCGCCTGGAGGCGGACACCGAGAAGATCGTGGCCCATGTGGCGGCACACCCGGAGAAGCTTTCTCAGATCCGCAAGTTCATGAACTACTATCTGCCCACCACCTTAAAGCTCCTCAACGCCTATGACCGCATGGACGACGCGGGCATTTCCGGCGAGAATATCGACTCCACCAAGACACGGGTGGAGGGGATGATGGAGATCCTGGTCACCGCCTTTGATCGGCAGCTGGACGCCCTCTTTGGTGACGAGGCCCTGGACGTGGCCACCGACATCAAGGTCATGGAGACCCTCCTGGCCCGGGAGGGCCTGGTGGGAGAGCAGCCCTTCGCCCAGGCGGGGGAAAAGCAGAATGACGATACGATAGAACTGACCGTAAACCCCATAAAAGGAGAGGAAAACAATGAGTGAAGCCAACCAGATCCCCGAGCTGACGTTGACCCCCGACCTGGCCGCCCCCGCCCCCGCGCTGACCGTGGAGGCAACGGAGACGGTGGACGCCGCGGCGGCGGCTGCCGAGCTTGCCAGGCGGGACGCCAACGCCGTCAAGCTGGACGAGTCCATGCTTTCCCCGGAAGAGCAGAAGACGGTGGCCGAATTTGCCGGAAAGATCGACCTGAGGGACACCAATGTGGTGCTTCAGTACGGCGCCGCCGCGCAAAAGAGCATCGCCGGGTTTTCCGAAAGCGCCCTGGGCCAGGTCCGCACCAAGGACCTGGGGCAGGTGGGCGACGCCTTGGCGGGACTTGTGGGAGAGCTGCAAAATTTCGGCAAACAGGATAAGAGCGGTATCCTGGGCTTTTTCCAGAAGAAGAAAAACGACATCCAGGCCATGAAGGCCCAGTTCTCCAAGGCCGAGACCAACGTAAACAAGATCGTGGACGTGCTGGAGGGCCACCAGGTCACGCTGATGAAGGACGTGGCTATGCTGGACGAGATGTACGCGCTGAACACCAGGTATTATAAGGAGCTGACCATGTATATCCTGGCGGGCAAGCGCCGCCTGGAGGAGGTGCGCGCCGGGGAGCTGGAGGAGCTGCGGAAGAAGGCCGCCGAGACCAATGCCCAGGAGGACGCCCAGGCGTACAACGACCTTGCCAATATGTGCAACCGCTTTGAAAAGAAGCTCCACGACCTGGAGCTGACGCGGATGGTGTCCATTCAGATGGGTCCCCAGGTGCGGCTCATCCAGAACAACGACGCGCTGATGCTGGAGAAGATCCAGTCCTCCCTGGTGAATACCATCCCCCTGTGGAAGAGCCAGATGGTGCTGGCGCTGGGGCTGGAGAACTCCCGCCAGGCCACCGCGGCCCAGACTGCAGTGACGGAAATGACCAATGAGCTGCTGCAAAAGAACGCCGACGCGCTGAAGATGGGCACCATCGCCACCGCCCAGGAGGCGGAGAAGAGCATCGTCAGCGTGGAGACCCTGCGGCACACCAACCAGCAGCTCATCTCCACCCTGGACGAGGTGATGAAGATCCAGACCGAGGGCGCCCAGAAGCGGAAAGAGGCGGAGGCCGAGCTGGGGCGCATCGAGGGAGAGCTGAAGCAAAAGCTGCTGGAGCTGATGGGCTGACAGCCGCCCCAGGGCGGCGGAACAACACCGGAAAGGTGGAAGCATGAAAAAATACGACAAGTCCTACTATGCCGGGATCGTGGTGCTCATCGCCTCCATCCTGGCAGCCATTCTGCTGGGCCAGGCCAGGAAGCCCATCAGCGCGGACGTGTCTATGGCCGACGGCCTGGACGCGTCGCTGAGCCTTTCCGGCTTTACCAGATATCTCCGGGACGACGCCGGGGTGCTGGATGAGGACCAGGAGAAGGCCATCTGTACCTACAACGCCAACTGGGACTACCGCTATAACAGCGTGGCGGCGGTGGTGACGGTGGATACTGTCAACGGCGCCAGCATGGAGAACCTGACCTACCAGTGGGCCAACGACATGGGCCTGGGGGAGGGGGATGCCATTCTTCTGGTGGCGGTGGACGACGGGCAATACTACCTCAATTACGGCAACGACTTTGCCACCATCATCACCAGCGCCGTATACAGCGACCTTGGCGCGGAGCTGGGGCGGCAGGGGCTGGCCGGAGAGAATATCGTCAACTTTTATACCGCCCTGGACGGGGTCTACCGGGCCAACTTCGGCCTGGGCAACGCTGAGCGGAGGCTGGATATGGACACGGTGGGAGACGGCGTTCTGGCCGTGGGCTTTGCCGTGCTTGTCCTGGTCGTCATCTTTATCCTGCTCTCCGCCATTGAGCGCTCCCGCTTCAACGCCTACCGGACCCGGTGGTACGGCGTGGCGGCTCCGTCAGTGGTCTACCGCCCGGTCTTCTTCTGGCACGGTCCGGGGTCCTGGTGGTACCGCCGGCGGTGGGTGGCGCCCCCGCCCTCTCCGCCGCATTCTCCTCCGCCCCCCTCTGCCGGGAGCGGCGGAGGCTTTACCTCCGGCTTTGGCGGCGCGGGAGCGAAGCCCAGCCGTGGTGGCGGCACCTTTGGAGGCCGTCCCACCGGAACCGGGACGCGGGGCGGCTTTGGCGGCTCCTTCGGCGGCAGCCATGGGGGAGGCTTCCGTGGCGGCGGTTTCAGCGGCGGACGGGGAGGGGGCTTTCACGGCGGCAGCCGTGGCGGCGGCTTTGGAGGCCGACGCTGAGACGCCGTTTCCTTCCCATAGACAGAAATTGGACGGAGGGGACCTCCCTTCGGAAAAGAGGAATGAACGATGTATTTTAACCGTATTGAGGCCAAGATGACTGCCAGGGCCAGCATGCGCTGGGCGAAGCCCTCGCCCATTCTGGTCTCCCTGGTCTATCTCCTTCTGGCGGGGGTCCTCACCACCGTTATCCCCAGGCTCCTGGGCGACCCGTTTACCGAGATGACCGAATACCTGATGATGGGGTATGAGCCGGCGGATGTCTTCCAGTATGTGGTGCTGGAGAATGTGCCAAGGGTGGCGCTATTTGGCGTGGTGTCGGTGCTGCTGGATCTCTATTCCACCTTGATGGGCTTTGGCTATACCTCCTACAGCCTTCGTCTGGCCCGGAATGAACCCAGCGGGATCGGCAACCTTTTTGACGGCTTCCAGAGGCCCCTGCGGGTGCTGTGGGCTTACATTTTGATGTTCTTCTTCGAGTGCCTGTGGGGGCTGCTGGGACTTCTCCCCGGCGCGGCCATCATGGTCGTCGGACTGGTGCTGGAGGGGGACGCCTTTGCCGTGGTCATGACCGGCTACTGGCTGATGCTGGTGGGCTTTGTCATTTCGGCCATGGTGGTGGGGCTGCGCTACCGTCTGGCCTACTACTTCATCCTGGACGACCCCAACTGCACTGCCCGGCAGGCCATCCGCCGGAGCAAGGCGGCCATGAAGGGGTGGAAGATGGAGCTATTTACCCTGGACCTGTCCTTCTTTGGCTGGGTGCTGCTGGGGGTGATGACCTGCGGCATCCTGATGCTGTGGGTGGGACCCTACCGGGGAGCCACCCAGGCCAATTTCTATGACGCCGTCACCGGGCGGGGCTATGACAGGCCCCAGCCCCAGCCGCCTGTGCGCTATACCTACGACCCCAACGCCAACGGCGACGGTCCGGTCCTCTGAGCCGCTGTTTGCGGAAGGAAAATGAAAAAGGGAGCCTCCACCCGGCGGGTGGAGGCTCCCTTTTCTGTTTTACGCGTATTATTCCAGCACCGCGCCCTTGGCCGCGCTGGTCACCAGCTTGGCGTACCGGGCAAGGTAGCCGCTCTTGATCCTCGGCTCGGGGCAGACCCATTTGGCCTTCCGCTCTGCCAGAGTGGCCTCGTCCACCGCCAGCTCGATGGTGTGGTTGGAGATATCGATGGCGATGGTATCGCCCTCCTCCACAAAGGCGATGGGGCCACCCAGGGCCGCCTCGGGGGAGACGTGGCCGATGGAGGCCCCCCGGGTGGCGCCGGAGAAGCGGCCATCGGTGATGAGGGCCACCTCCTTGTCCAGCCCCATACCGGCGATGGCGGAGGTGGGGTTGAGCATTTCCCGCATGCCGGGGCCGCCCTTGGGGCCTTCGTAGCGGATGACCACCACGTCCCCGGAGACGATCTTCCCGGCGTAGATGGCGGCGATGGCGTCCTCCTCGGAATCGAAGACCCGGGCGGGGCCGGAGTGGACCATCATCTCCGGGGCCACGGCGGACTGCTTCACCACGCAGCCCTCGGGGGCCAGGGAACCCTTCAGCACGGCGATGCCGCCATAAGGGGAGTAGGGCTTGTCGATGGGGCGGATGAGGTTCTCATCCAGGTTGACCACGCCCTCCAGATTTTCCGCCACGGTCTTGCCGGTGACGGTGAGCAGGGAGGTGTCCAGCAGACCCTTTTTGGTCAGCTCCTTCATCACGGCGTATACGCCGCCCGCCCGCTCCAGGTCCTCCATATAGGTGTCCCCGGCAGGGGCCAGGTGGCAGAGGTTGGGGGTGCGCTTGGAGATCTCGTTGGCGTAGTCGAAGGAAAGCTCGATGCCGCACTCATGGGCGATGGCGGGCAGGTGGAGCATGGAGTTGGTAGAGCAGCCCAGGGCCATGTCCAGGGTCTCGGCGTTGTGGAAGGCGGCCTCGGTCATAATGTCCCGGGGACGGATGTTTTTCTTCACCAGCTCCATGATCTGCATGCCGGTGTGCTTGGCAAGGCGCAGCCGGGCGGAGTGGACGGCGGGGATGGTGCCGTTGCCCCGGAGGGCCAAGCCGATGCCCTCGGTGAGGCAGTTCATGGAGTTGGCGGTGTACATCCCGGAGCAGGAGCCGCAGGTGGGGCAGGCGTTCTCCTCGTACTCGGTGAGGCCCGCCTCGTCCAGCTTGCCCGCCTTATAGGCGCCCACCGCCTCGAACATATGGGAAAGGCAGGTGCGGCGGCCATCGGTCATGGTGCCCGCCATCATAGGTCCGCCGGAGCAGAAGATGGCGGGGATGTTCAGCCGGGCGGCGGCCATGAGCAGGCCGGGGACGTTCTTGTCGCAGTTGGGGATCATTACCAGGCCGTCGAACTGGTGGGCCAGGGCCATGGCCTCGGTGGAGTCGGCGATCAGCTCCCGGGTGACCAGGGAGTATTTCATGCCCATGTGGCCCATGGCGATGCCGTCGCAGACGGCAATGGCGGGGAATTCGATGGGGGTGCCTCCGGCCAGACGGACGCCGGCCTTCACCGCCTCGCAAATTTTATCCAGGTTCATGTGCCCCGGTACGATCTCGTTCTGGGAGCAGACTATGCCGATGAGGGGGCGCTCCAGCTCCTCCTTGGTGTAGCCCAGGGCGTAGAAGAGGGAGCGGTTGGGGGCGCGCTCAGCGCCCTTGGTCACATTGTCGCTTCGCATGGGGCTGTGCCTCCTTAGTTAGATGCGGTGTCCAGGTCCTTGTCGCCGCCCCAGATCATGTTCTTGCGCAGCTCCTCGCCCACGATTTCCATGGGGTGCTTCTTGAGCTGGGCGCGCTTGGAGTTGAAGAAGGTGCGGCCATTCTTATTCTCGGCGATCCACTTGCCGGCGAAGGTGCCGTCCTGGATGTCGGAGAGGACGGCGCGCATATTGGCCTTCACCTGCTCGGCGGGGAGGACGCGGGGGCCGGAGACATACTCGCCGTATTCGGCGGTGTCGGAGATGGAGTAGTTCATGGCCGCCACGCCGCCCTTGTTGATGAGGTCCACGATGAGCTTCAGCTCATGGATACACTCGAAGTAGGCGTTCTCCGGCTCGTAGCCCGCCTCCACCAGCACCTCGAAGCCGCAGCGCATCAGGTCCACCAC
>CAJTLK010000069.1 GCA_910577415.1 uncultured Oscillospiraceae bacterium | reverse complement strand
ACGGCTATACTGTTTCGGTAAAGGCAGTGAAGGGGAGGAGTACGCCCCGGGGGAAGCCAAGAGAGGAGCCGGACGGTGCGAGGCTCCCTGACCCCGCCGCGGAAGGTCGCCCCGGAGCCGTGGAGCCGAACAAAGTAAGCCCCGCCGTATCCCGCGTTAAGGGACAACGAGAACCAATTCAGGTGGTACCGCGGATATTTTCGCCCTGAGGCCGAAAGGCTTCGGGGCGTTTTTTATCAGGAGGGAAAAGATGTTTCGGTTTCGATTCGACTATACCCTGGAGGATATGAACGCCCTCAGCCGGGTGGCGGCCAAGACCTACCGCCGGAAAAAGGTACTGATCACCCGCATGGTGATGGCTTTGCTGGGCCTTGCCTATCTGGCGATGGGTGCGCTCTTGCTCTTCCATCAAAGCTGGGTGACGGGAGGTATCATTTTTGCCGCGGGAGTGTTTTTTGCTGCCGTCGCGATCTTCTATCATCAGGGCGCCGCATGGCGGTCTAAGCGGATGATGGTGGCGGGTGAGGGAGCCTTTACCGTGGAATTGGAGGAGAAGAGCGTCCGGGGCCGGAGCGAGAAAGGGGAGAGCGCTTACCCCTATTCAGCGGTCACTGGAGCCTACTACTATAAGGAACGGTATTTTCTATTTGTGGACAAGCGTCACGCCATGCTGCTCCCGGAGCGGGGGCTGGTCGAGGGCGACGCCATGGCCTTAAAGAGCTTCTTGGAGGAAAGGCTAAAAAAAGAGATCAAAGAGATCCATTGATATATCAGGATTAGGAGGAACTAAGATATGGCAAAAGAACTGCCCAAGGCTTATGAGCCAAAAGAGGTGGAAGAGCAGGTCTACGCCGCCTGGGAGGAGCACGGCTGCTTCCGGGGGCACCGGGACCCGGACAAAAAGGCATTCACCATCTCCATGCCGCCGCCCAACGTGACGGGCCAGCTCCACATGGGCCACGCCATGGACTGCACCCTCCAGGATATCCTCATCCGCTTTAAGCGGATGGAGGGCTACGCCGCTTTGTGGGTGCCCGGCTGCGACCACGCCGGTATCGCCACTCAGGCCAAGGTGGAGGAGGAGCTGCGGAAGAACGAGGGGCTGAGCCGCTATGACCTGGGCCGGGAGAAGTTCCTGGAGCGGGTGTGGGACTGGAAGGCCAGGTACGGCAGCCGTATCGTGGAGCAGCAAAAGAAGCTGGGTGTGTCCTGCGACTGGGAGCGCTCCCGCTTCACGCTGGATGAGGGGCTTTCCAAGGCTGTCCGCCACGTGTTCGTCAGCCTTTACAATAAGGGCCTTATCTATAAGGGCTCCCGCATCATCAACTGGTGTCCTCACTGCGTCACTGCCCTTTCCGACGTGGAGGTGGAGTACCAGGACAAGCCGGGCAATCTCTGGCATATCCGCTACCCCATCGCCGGGGAGAAGGACAAGTGGGTCATCGTAGCCACCACCCGGCCCGAGACCATGCTGGGCGACACCGGCGTGGCGGTGAATCCCAGCGACGAGCGGTACAAGGACATCGTGGGCAAGAAGTGCATCCTGCCCCTGGTGGGCCGGGAGATGCCCATCGTGGCCGACGAGTACGTGGACGTGGAGTTCGGCACCGGCTGCGTGAAGATGACCCCCGCCCACGACCCCAACGACTTTGAGGTGGGCCTGCGCCACAGCCTGGAGACCATCCGGGTACTGGACGACAATGGCAAGGTGGTGGAGGGCTATGGCAGATATTCCGGCATGGACCGCTACGAGGCTCGGAAGGCCATCATCGCCGATCTGGAGGAGGGGGGCTATCTTGTAAAGGTGGAGCCTCACCAGCACAACGTGGGCACCTGCTCCCGCTGCCACAGCGATGTGGAGCCGCTCATCTCCGCCCAGTGGTTTGTGAAGATGGAGCCGCTGGCAAAGGAGGCCCTGCGGGTGGTGAAGGAGGGGGAGACGAAATTCGTCCCTGACCGCTTCGCCAAGACCTATATCAACTGGATGGAGAACGTCCATGACTGGTGCATCTCCCGCCAGCTCTGGTGGGGGCATCAAATTCCCGCCTGGACGTGTCAGGACTGCGGGAAGATGACGGTCTCCGAGACCGACCCTACCGAGTGCTGCCACTGCCACTCCAGGAATATCGTCCAGGAGGAGGACGTGCTGGATACCTGGTTCTCCTCGGCCCTGTGGCCCTTCTCCACCCTGGGCTGGCCCGAGGAGACCGAGGACCTGAAGTATTTCTATCCCACCGATGTGCTGGTCACGGGCTACGACATCATCTTCTTCTGGGTGGCCCGGATGATCTTCTCCGGCTGCGAGCACACCGGCAAGAGTCCCTTCCACACCGTGCTCATCCACGGCCTGGTCCGGGACGACAAGGGCCGCAAGATGTCCAAGTCCCTGGGCAACGGCGTGGACCCCCTGGTGGTGGCCGAGCAGTACGGCGCCGACGCTCTGCGCTTCAACCTTGTTACCGGCAACTCTCCTGGCAACGATATGCGCTTCCTCCCCGAGCGGTGCGAGGCCATGCGGAACTTTGCCAACAAGATCTGGAACGCCAGCCGCTTTGTACTGATGAACCTGACCATCGACCACGTGGAGCTGCCTGAAAAGCTGGAAAACGAGGACAAGTGGATCCTCTCCAAGCTCAATGCCCTGATCCCGGAAATGACGGAGAACATGGACAAATATGAGCTGGGTGTGGCGGCACAGAAAATTTACGATTTCATCTGGGACGACTACTGTGACTGGTATATCGAGTTTACCAAGGCCCGCCTCCAGGGGGAGGACGACACCGCCAAGGAGCAGGCCCAGCAGGTGCTGTGCTATGTCCTCACCGAGATGCTCAAGCTCCTCCATCCCTTTATGCCCTTTATTACCGAGGAAATTTACCAGGCCCTGCCCCACGCCGAGGGCGAGTTCCTCATGCTCCAGAAGTGGCCCCAGGAGAACGAAGAGCTGCGCTTCCCCAATGAGGAGAAGGCCATCGACCTGCTCATCGAGGCTACCCGCGCCGTCCGGGGCAAGCGCTCCGAGCTGAACGTACCGCCGTCCAAAAAGGCCCATCTCACCATCGCCACCGCGGAGGAGGGGGTCTTCACCCAGGGCGCGCCTCTGCTCAAGCGCGTAGCCTATGCCAGCGATGTGACGGTGGTGGGCGTCGCCCAGGCCGCCGGCAGCGACGAGATGCGCAAGCAGGGCATGGTGGAGGTCATCACCCCCGCCGCCCGGGTGTTTATGCCCCTGGCCGAGCTGGTGGACCTGGCCGAGGAGAAAAAGCGCATCGAAAAGGAACTGAGCCAGAGGAAGAACGAGCTGGCGGGCCTGGAGGCCCGGCTCAACAACCCGGCCTTCGTCTCCAAGGCTCCCGAGCAGGTGGTCCAGGGGCAGCGGGAGCGGGCCGAGACCCTGCGGAGCCTCATTGCCAAGCTGGAGGAGTCCGCCGCCTCCCTGGGATAATATCATAGCCACTAACAGTCCCGCCGCTCCAAGCCTGCCATGACTTGGAACGGCGGGGCTGTAACTATTTGTGTCCATTTTGTCATAAAATTGTTGTTGCGCTTTTGGCCAGGAGCGGCTATGATAGGGGACAGAGGAAAGGGAGAACGCCCGAAGGAGGGGCGACGCCCATGAAAAAGAAGTGTATTATTTTTGCCGCCGCGCTCTGCGTGGCGCTGTCGGCCTGTGAGCGGCAGGGCGCCCGGGAGAGCGCGCTGCCGGTCACTGCGGTTCCCACCGCCGCGGTAAGTGCTACCCAAACGATAAAGCCCACCGCTGCCCCTACCCCTGTGGCGACGGCGGAGCCTACCGCTCTACATACCCAGGAGCCTGCCGCTACCCCGGCTCCTACGCCCGTCCCTACCCCCAGGGTGACGGCCCCTAAGGCAAGCGCTGAGCCAACGGCCCCCGTCCTTGAGACCCCCGTGCCGGAGGCGACGCCGCCCATAGAAAGCTCGGCTTTGCCCCCAGAGCCGACGGAAAGCCTCTGCGCCCTGCCCCTGGCCCCCACGCCCAAGCCGGAGGGAAGCGAGCCGCCTGCGGTCACGGATACCCCTGCGCCCAGTGAAAACCCGGAGCCGACGGTGGGGCCGAGTGAAGCGCCAACGCCCACGGCACCCCCTAGCCAGACCCCTGAGCCTGTCCACCCCACCGATGAGGAAGTCCTCGCGGCCTATCAGGCGGCGAATGAGGCGTATGGGTGGTTTGACCTGAACACTTTGCCGCTGGACTACGCTGCACCGTCCAGAGAGAAGAATGGGCAGCAGTACCAACCAGTGGCGGACGAGCGATTTTCGACCATGGATGCCTTGCGGGGCTATTTGAAGGGCTTGTTCTCCGATGAAGTGGTGGACCGTCTGCTCCCCATCGACGGAGAGCACTATGCGGAGATCGACGGAGTTCTGTGCGCCATGGATGGAGCGAGGGGTACCGATGTGAACTCCGGGCCGGTTACAAAAACGGTGATCTGGCCCGAGGAGGGCGGCGGCAACCTCTGCACCGTCCACGTGGAGGTGGAGCTGCTCTGGGAGGATGAAAACTACCCGGAGGGAAAGCGGGCCTATGACTTCCCCTATCAAAAGGTGGGAGATAAGTGGGTCTTTACCCAGTTTGAATCCATAATGTGACAGAAAATGTAATAGGGACAAGCTATAATCGCTGTATACCAAATTTTGGTATACAGCGATTTTTTATGCCTGAAACAAAGGAGGAGGGGCCGATATGCCGGTCAGTTGTTTGGAGGAGGGGCGGGCGGTCACTGCCCGGGTCTCCGGGGAGATCGACCATCACGCCGCCCGGACGCTGATGGCCGAGTTGGGCCGTCAGGTGGACGCCGCCATGCCCCGGGAACTGACGCTGGACCTGGGCGGGGTCAGCTTTATGGACTCATCGGGCATTGCCGTGGTGCTGCGCTCCTGGAAGCGGATGCGGGAGCTTGGGGGGAGCATGGCGCTTCAAAACGTCCCGCCCCAGGCGGCCAAGGTGCTGAGAGCGGCGGGGGTGGACAAGCTCCTCCCCTTTGCCGAAGAATAAGGAGGTACATATATGAAGCCGGTGAATGAAGCCAAGCTCGTCTTTCTGAGCCGCAGCGCCAACGAGGGCTTTGCCCGGACGGCGGCGGCCTGCTTTGCCGCCCAGTTGGACCCTACCCTGGACGAGGTCAACGATATCAAGACGGCGGTGAGCGAGGCGGTGACCAACTGCATTGTCCACGCCTACCCGGAGAAGCTGGGCACGGTGACCTTGCGTCTGCGTCTTTACCCGGACAACACCCTGGAGATCATGGTCAAGGATGCGGGGGTGGGCATCGACGACGTGGAGAAGGCCAGAAAGCCCCTCTACACCACCGGGGGCGATGACCGTTCCGGCATGGGCTTTACCATTATGGAGAGCTTTATGGATACCCTGAAGGTCCGCTCCAGGCCGGGGAAGGGCACCACGGTGACCATGCGCCGGAGGATCGCCCGGCGGCTCCAGGCGTGAACGCCACCGCACTGTTGGAGGCGGCCAGGGCGGGGGATAACGACGCCTGTGAACGGCTGCTGGAGGAGAACTCGGGGCTGGTGTGGAGCATCGTGCGCCGCTACTTTGGCCGGGGCACCGACCCGGAGGACCTCTACCAATTGGGGTGTCTGGGCTTTGTTAAGGCGGTGCGGGGCTTCGACCCCGCCCTGGGCTATCAGTTCTCCACCTACGCCGTGCCCAAGATCGCCGGGGAAATACGCCGCTTTCTCCGGGACGACGGAGCGGTGAAGGTCTCCCGAGGGCTTCGGGAGCGGGGAGGGAGTATCCAAAAGGCCCGGGGGAGGCTCCAGGCGGAGCTGGGACGGGAGCCGACCCTCTCCGAGCTGGCGGCGGAGACCGGGCTGGAGATCGAGGAGATCGCCGCCGCCGAGACCGCCAACGCTCCAGTGTCCTCTCTCCAGATGGAGCTGGGAGACGGGCTGACCCTGGAGCAGACCGTGGGAGACGATGGGATGGAGGAGGGCGTTTTGGAGCGCATGGCCCTCCGGGAGGCAGTGAACGCCCTGTCGGACCGGGAACGGCAGGTCATCGAGCTGCGGTATTTCCGGGGACTGACCCAGGATAAGACCGCCCAAATTTTGGCGGTGAGCCAGGTCCAGGTCTCCCGTATCGAGAAAAAGGCCATGGCCGCCCTGCGGGAAAAATTGACACAGTAAAAAGGCTTTTCCAAAGTGGAGAAGCCTTTCTTTTTTTGGAAAAAGCGGAACCTTTCCATTTCCTTTTTCGTCAAATTAGAGTATAATAGCTGCAGAGCAGTCTTGCTCCATACCCTACCGAAGAGGAGCTGTATCCCGTGAGTGATATTCTATACATCGTAGTGCCCTGCTATAACGAGGAGGCCGTTCTCCCAGAGACCTCCAAGCGTCTGGGGGAAAAAATGAAAAGCCTTATGGCCGCCGGGAAGGTCAGCGAGAAGAGCAAGGTGCTCTTTGTCAACGACGGCTCCAGGGATAAGACCTGGGAGATCATCTCCTCCCTCCACACCGCCGATCCGCTGTTTTCCGGGGTGGACCTGACCCGGAACCGGGGGCACCAGAACGCTCTGCTGGCAGGGCTGATGACGGCCAGGGACCGCTGCGATATGGCCATCTCCATGGACGCCGACCTCCAGGACGATGTGGACGCGGTGGATAGGATGGTGGAGGAGTATTATGCCGGGTGCGATATCGTCTATGGCGTCCGCTCTTCCCGGAAAAAGGATACCTTCTTCAAACGCTTTACCGCCGAGGGCTTTTACCGGCTCATCAACTGGATGGGGGCCGAGACGGTGTTCAACCACGCCGACTACCGTCTCATGTCCCGGCGGGCGCTGGAGGGCCTTTCTGAGTTCAGGGAGGTCAACCTCTTTCTCCGGGGCATCGTGCCCATGATCGGCTACCGTACGGGGACGGTGGAGTATGAGCGGGGGGAGCGGTTTGCCGGGGAGAGCAAGTATCCCCTCAAAAAAATGATCTCCTTCGCCATGGAGGGCATTACCAGCCTGTCCACCAAGCCTCTGAAAATGATCACGGGCCTGGGCTTTTTCATTTTCCTGGTGAGCATCGCCATGCTCATCTACTCCGTGATCCGCTGGGCCATGGGGGAGACCATCATCGGCTGGGCTAGTGTCATCTGCTCGGTGTGGGCCATTGGCGGACTGATCCTCCTCTCCCTGGGGGTCATTGGGGAGTATATCGGGAAAATTTACATGGAGACCAAGTCCCGGCCCCGGTTCCTCATCCGGGAGGTGCTGGACGATGAAAAATAAGCTGCTGGACGCCTCAGTCGTCAAGTTTTTACTGGTGGGCGTCATCAACACCCTGGTGGGCACCGGGATCATGTTTCTGCTCTACAACCTTGCCGGGTGCCCCTACTGGCCCTCGGTGTGCGCCAACTATATCTGCGGGGGCATTGTGAGCTACTTTTTGAACAAGTACTTTACCTTCCAGAATAAGGAACGCTCCCTGGCCCAGGTGGGGCGGTTCATCGTGACGGTGGCGGCGTGTATGCTCATCGCCTACGGTCTCGCCAAGCCCGCTGTGCGGTGGGTGCTGGCCGGGGCGGGGGAGAAGGTACAGGAGAACGTAGCTATGCTGGTGGGTATGGGCCTCTATACCGTCCTCAACTATTTCGGCCAGCGTTTTTTTGCCTTCAAGTCAAGGGAGAACTGAACCCCGACTGCCCCGTCCATGTCGTCCCTTCCGCCCACAGAGAGAAAGGAGCGCCCCATGAAAAAACGGTGGCTTTTGACGAGTTTGCTGGCGCTGATCCTCTGCGCCGGAGCGGTCTCCGCCAATGCGGCGGTGACAAGCGGCGGAGTGGAATATCTCTGGTATACCCAGTATGGACAGCAGACCTGGGAGGATGGCCAGGTGGCGGGCTTTTCCGGGGGAGAACTGTTTCTCTCCGCCGACGGCGGTGTCAGCTATGCCTCATTTCCCGAATTTCAGGAGTCCTCCCGCCAGGGCTGGACTGACTATGCCGTACGGGTGACTGCCCTGGAGCCTGATGGGCTGCGGGTGGAGGCCAGAAGCACCTTTGGTGAGCCGGGATCTCCCTACACCCAGCGTTGGGACTTCTCCGCCGCCCAGCTTGCCGCCCTTTTCGCCACGGCGGAGCTAAACCCGGTGACGGTCCTGGCGGACAACGGGACGGTGGCCGTGGGGCGGCGGTGGGTCTATGACTATCGAAACGATGACATGGACCTGGACCCCAGGGTCTACACCTGGCGGGCGCACAATATGGAGGGGCAGCTTCTCTGGAGCGCTGATGGGAATACGTGGAGCCTTTGCCAGTATCCAGAGGGACTTGACATCTCTTACTATATGGACGCTTGGTGGGACAGTGGCAGGGGCCTTTTCTGTCTGCGAGAGGATAAATCTGATCCCAATGGGTACACCTCTGCCGACGGCGTTCACTGGACGGCGGTGGAACTCCTTCCCGTTTCCTCCGACCTGGTCCTCACCGCCGACTGGGGCCGGTATCACTTTGAGGTGGTCAAGCCCAAGGACGACCCTAACTATTGGCATGACGATCCCAACAACTGGTATAACGAGGTCTACCTGATGGACGCCAATACCCGCGACGTGGGTGTGCTCCTGCCCCACATGGGGGAGGGCATCCGGGCCAACGGCATCGGTGTGAATGAATTTACCGCCGTGGCGGGAAGCAACGATACAGTGGTGCTTACCGTTTCCAACACCGCCGGAGCTGAATACAGTCTGAGCTATCCCATCTCCTCCCTGGACTGGTGCCTGGAAAACCTGAGCGTGTGCTTCCGGGACAAGACCCAGCCTGCGGCGCTGGTCAGCGATGGGACGGTCTCCCTGGCCAAGGTGGCCGAGCACTACCGGGACAACAACGCCTACCGGCAGGAGGGGGAACTGCTCCGCAACGACGGCGCGGGCTGGAAGAGCGTAGAAACGCCCTTCTCTCGCGTGTTTGAGCTTCTGCCCTACAACGGAAAGACCTTTATGGCGGTGGACACCGCCACGGGCCGCCAGCGGCTCTATGCCTCGCCCGACGGCCTCTCTTGGCGGGAGGTGGATACCCTGCGCCCCGAGGGGATGGATCAGAGCACGGAGTTTGCCTATGCCAACTATACCTTCTTCTGGACCGGGGAGAGCTACTATGTGGGGATGAAGGCCGGGGAGCGCCGCCACGGCATCATGGGGAGCGGCGGCGGGAGCTGGTACAGCAAAAACACCCAGGTCTGGTTTATGGATGAGAACTTTCAGGTCCTCTCCTCCCACGATTTTGGCCGCCTGGTAGAGCGGGTGGGCTATGCTGATGGAGCCTATTATGCCGAGGTGGTGAAGAACGAGGGAACGTCGGACCACCGGGCGTCCGGGTACAGCACCTTAAATACGATCTACCGCTCCACTGACGGCAAGAACTGGACCGCTCTGCCCCGGGAATATGTGGAGCTGAATGCCCTGCCTGAAAAGAGCGTAGACGAGTACAACGATGATATCCCGGACGTTCTCCTTGCGCCTGTGGGCGGCAGCCGGAAGGGGAATCTCCCCACTGGGGACCCGGCCAAGCCCCTGCGCTCTGTGGCCCAGCTGGACCGCTGGCGGTTCATCCTCTATGAGCGCAGTAAGGGGTATTTTGACGTCTACCTGATGCGGGGCAACGCCAATGATATGGCCCGCCTGAACCTGGAGGAGGAGATCAAAAGCCGCTGGATCACCCCCGGGGAGCTGAGCGCGGCCTACACCGCCGACGGGAATGTCCGGCTGACGGTGCGGGATATGTCCACCTCATCCATGGAGTATTCCGCTACGTACACCCCTCAGGAGCTGGACGCTATGGCCAGGGGAGCCGGGGAGGACGGGAGCTGGTGGGGCAACCGCTCTCCCTCCTTCTGGTACGGCGAGGAGCAAATGGGCGC
>CAJTLK010000068.1 GCA_910577415.1 uncultured Oscillospiraceae bacterium | reverse complement strand
GTTCTCATCAACAGAAAGCATGGCGGAGATATAATCCCTGGCGTCCTGTTCGGCATATGGATACGGTAACCCATCCCGGAGATTGTCGAGAATTTTTTTGTTGGAGAGCGCCGCGGCCAGATCCCCCGCATCGGTCAGCTTCCATTTTCGTATTTTACAGTCCATGCCTTTTGCTCCCTTCAAAAGGGCGAATTGACTTTTATTCCCACTCGATGGTGCCAGTGGGCTTGGGGGTGAGATCGTAGAGGACCCGGTTGACTCCCTTGACCTCGCTGACGATACGGGCGGTGATCTTATGGAGCAGAGCGTAAGGAAGCTCTTCTATCGTAGCACTCATAGCGTCTCTGGTGTTGACCGCCCGGATGATGACCGGCCAATCCCAGGAGCGCTTGCCGTCGATAACGCCAGTGGACTTATAATCGGGGACGATGGTAAAATACTGCCACACCTTGCCTTCCAGACCCGCGGCGGCAAACTCCTCCCGGAGAATGGCGTCGGACTCCCGCACTGCTTCCAGCCGGTCACGGGTGATGGCCCCGGTGCAGCGCACCCCCAGGCCGGGGCCAGGGAAGGGCTGGCGGAAGACCATGTTGTCAGGCAGCCCCAGGGCCTTACCCACCACCCGGACTTCATCCTTGTAGAGGAGCTTCACCGGCTCCACCAGTTCAAAATTCAGCCCCTCGGGCAGCCCGCCCACATTGTGGTGGGCTTTGACGCCCTTGTCAGACTCGATGATATCGGGGTAGATGGTCCCCTGGGCCAGGAAGCTAATGCCGTCCTGCTTGGCGGCCTCCTCAGCAAAGACCTCAATAAACTCCTTGCCGATGATCTTCCGCTTGGTCTCTGGGTCATCCACTCCGGCGAGCTTATCCAGGAAGCGGTCCACCGCGTCCACATAGATAAGGTTGGCGTCCATCTCGTCCCGGAAGACCTTGATGACCTGCTCCGGCTCTCCCTTGCGGAGCAAGCCGTGATTCACATGGACGCAGACAAGTTGCTTCCCCACCGCTTTAATGAGCAGGGCGGCCACCACAGAGCTATCTACGCCGCCGGAAAGGGCCAGCAGCACTTTCTTGTCTCCGATCTGCTCTTGCAGGGCCTTTACCTGCTCATGAATGAACGACTGTGCCAGCGCCTCAGTCGTGATCCGTTCCATGCTCTCAGGACGCTTATTTGCCGCCATTTTTGTGACCTCCCAAATATATTTTTATTTTTTATTCCCACTCCACCGTGGCCGGGGGCTTGGATGTGATATCGTAGACAATACGGTTGACATGGGGTACCTCGTTGACGATGCGCACGCTCACCCGGTCCAATACCTCATAGGGGATACGGGTCCAGTCTGCCGTCATAAAGTCATCGGTGGTGACGCTGCGGAGGGCTACGGTATAGTCGTAAGTCCGTCCATCTCCCATGACCCCAACGGAACGGGTATTGGTGAGGACCGCAAAATACTGGTTCATGGTCTTTTCCAGCCCCGCCTTGGCGATCTCATCCCGGAAGATGAAGTCCGCCAACCGCAGCACGTCCAACTTTTCTTTCGTGACGTCCCCGATGACCCGAATGGCAAGACCGGGGCCGGGAAAGGGCTGGCGTGTGACCAGGTATTCCGGCAGTCCCAGCTCCCGACCCAATTGCCGCACCTCGTCCTTAAAAAGCAGCCGCAGCGGCTCTATGATTTCTTTGAAATCCACATAGTCGGGCAGACCGCCCACATTGTGGTGGCTCTTGATAACGGCGGCGTCGCCCAACCCTGACTCAATGACATCGGGATAGATGGTCCCCTGTACCAGATAATCTATCCGGCCAATTTTCTTAGCCTCGGCCTCAAAGACCCGGATGAACTCCTCGCCAATGATCTTCCGCTTAGCCTCCGGCTCTGAGACTCCGGCAAGTTTGGAAAGAAACAGCGCTTTGGCATTGACACGGATAAAATTGACGTCCCACTGGCGGAAAGCCGCCTCCACCTCGTCGCCCTCATTGAGACGCATAAGGCCGTGATCCACAAAGACACAGGTGAGCTGACTGCCTACCGCCTCGGCCATCAGGGCGGCGGCCACAGAGGAATCCACGCCGCCGGAGAGGGCCAGCAGCACCTTGCCCTGGCCAATCTTTTCCCTGACAGCCTGGATGGCGCTGTGCTTGAAGTCGCCCATGCTCCAGTCGCCCGCGGCGCCGCAGACCTCATAGAGGAAATTTCGGATCATGGCTGTACCGTTCTCCGTGTGAGCGACTTCTGGATGGAACTGTACGCCGTAAAAGCCCCGGTCTTCATCGCAGATAGCAACATTTGGACAGGCCGCGGAATGGGCGGCCAAAGTGAAGCCCTGGGGCACACGCTCCATGTAGTCGCCGTGGCTCATCCAGGTAACGCTCCGCTCCGGCAAATCCTGAAAAAGCTTACATTTTGTATCAAAGAAAGTCTCTGTCTTGCCATACTCCCGGGCAGTGTCACTCTGTGCGGCAGTCACCTTTCCACCCAAATTATGGGCCAGGAGCTGACAGCCATAGCAAATTCCCAGAATGGGAACGTCCAACTTGAATATCTCCGGGTCGGCCTGAGGCGCCGCTGGGTCATATACGCTCCCCGGTCCGCCGGTAAAGATGATGCCGATGGGGGCCATGGCCTTTAGCTCCGCCAGTGGGGTGGTGTACCGCCTGACCTCACAATAGACGCCGCACTCCCGTACCCGGCGGGCAATGAGCTGGTTATACTGCCCGCCAAAGTCAAGGATCAAAACGGTCTCCTGGGACATACCCTTCCCCCCGATCATCACATTATCTCCTCAATTCGGCCAGGTGAGCATCTCTCCGTGGTCAAAATAAAGGACCTGCTCCACCTTTTCCTCCTCCCGCACCGGAAGAAACACCGAGACCTTTACCGCCCGGTGCCCACATGCGGGACAGCGGTATTCGATCAGCCCACAGGCATATGTTCCAGTGGGTATCTCCGCCTTTTTTCTTACAGGGACCAGCGCCTTTTGGTAATATTCCGCATCCTCGTGGGAGATATAGTGCCCCACCCGCTGCTCCGGCATGGCATAGAGCTGCTTTCGGGTAAGCTCCATTTCAGCAAGGCACTCGCTGCACCAGTCCTCATGGAATATGTGGCGCATCCTGCGAAAAAGTCCCATCTTACTTGTTTGCTCCTGCGGCAGTGAGGGCTTCCACCATCGTATCCGCCTTGGAAATACCGGTGAGGATATAATCGCTGTCCATGCGCCAACGCTTATTGGAGGTAAAGGTATTGACCCGGATATTCATGCCATCCACCGTAAAGAGGAAGCTCACCCGGCTGCTCCCCTCCAGGAAGCCGGCGCCGCCGCGGCCATCATCCACACGGACATTGGAGAGCGCGGATGCCGGACGAACATATGCCTTGCCGGGATTCCAACGAAAGATCAGCGCCACCTGAGCGTTAACAAGGTCAACGATCAGCGTGCAACCGTCGGCGTTGAAGGTGTGGTTGGGAACGAAACCGCTCTCCTCCAGCTTCCTGATCTGGGCGCCCCTGGTCTTCTCGTAAAACTTATGACCCAGAAAGCACCACCACAGCATGGCCCCGCCAAAACCGACGATGGAGAAAAATACGCCGATCTGCTGCGGAAGCGCAAGCCCCAGGACAGTCATCCCGATCATAAACACCACGGGAGCAACAATGTTCAGCAGCAGATACAGAAAATTGATTTTTTGGAGCTTCTCAGATGTTTCCATGTTTCGTCGTTCCTTTCTTATTCCTCGTTCTTTTATTCCCATTCCGACTCTTTTTTCTTGGCAAAGTAAGCCGGAAACAGTCCCAATTTTGACCCAACATAATGGAAAAGCGGGAAGAACACAACGATGGTCAAAAGCTGGACCATCAGCTTAGGCGTTTCGACAGCCTGCTCCTCATTCAGGATCGCCGTATCTCCCACCATATCTATGTAAAAATCTCTGCGGCTCAATGGTTCTTTAAATTCAATCTGCTCCAGGAAGGTCTCGCTCTCCGTTAGATCCTCATAAACGATATGTCCCAGGGGAAGGATCTTATCTGAGGAGAAATAGTCGCTTCCGCCGCTCTCCTGCACACTGTCGCCGTTGATCCAGGCCGCCACCAGTTCCCCGGAGGGCATGGTCAGGGCGTAAAAATATTTTCCGCCGTAATAGCCGGCTCCGCGATTTCGATATTCGATTCCCGGGGAGATCACGGTAAAGGTATCGTGGGTCAAAAGATCGTCAACGCTCTGAGCGCGAAAGACGGTTTCAGCTGCCGGCGCGCCGATCTGCCCCGCCACCGGCGCATGGGCCTCTTCCGCCTTCGCATACGCTATTTGCGCCAGCCGTTCCGCCGCCGCCCCCGTTCCCAGAGAGACCAAAAACGCCAACAAAAGGCAGAGCCAAATATCAAAGGGCAATATCCGTCTCCTCATGCTCCATATGCCTCCCAACAGACTTCCAATGAATTATTTGATTTTATCGCAAACCACACCGTTTTGCAATATAGAACTTTAACAAATGAACCGTAAGCCCTGCTGCTCTGAGGCGGCAGACAGACCAGCGCATACTCTCCCAAAATCTGCTCATACTGAGCGGGAAAGGGGGAAGCGATATGGTAATCGCCTTTGTTCGGACCATCGTTCTGTACTTGTTTATTATTGCCGGGATCCGGCTCATGGGCAAACGCCAAGTCGGAGAACTGGAACCGTCCGAGCTGGTACTGGCTCTTATCATTGCCGATCTGGCCGCCGTCCCCATGCAGGATTTCGGTATTCCCCTGCTTTCGGGAGTCATCCCCATTCTGACCCTGTTAGCCATCACCATGATCATCTCAATGCTTTCCATGAAAAGCGTAAAATTTCGGGCGCTGCTCTGTGGGCGGCCTTCCATCATTGTAGAAAACGGCAAACTCCACCAGCGTGAGATGCGAAAAAACCGCTTCACCGTGGATGAACTGATGGAAGAGCTGCGAATGAAAGGCGTTACCGACATCTCTACAGTGAAATACGCCATACTGGAGACCAACGGTCAGATCTCGGTCCTTCCTTATTCCGACCAGAAGCCCCCCATCGCGGCGGATGTGAACATCCAAACCACCGAAAGCGGTCTGCCGCTGGTCATCATCAACGATGGCCGTGTGCTGGAGCACAATCTGAAGACCAGGGGCTATGACGAGGCGTGGCTGGGCAAGCAGCTCCAAGCTCACGGCGCCAAGACACCCAAGGAGGTCTATCTTCTCACCGCCGATGAGGGTGGCCGGGTCTACTTTGCCGCCAAGGAGGGTCAAGAATGAAACGGATCTGGATCGCCCTGGCCATCCTTCTGGCCATTCTGGCCGGGACGCTGGCCCACAGCTTTTACCTTGCCGGCTTCACCCGGAACCTGACTGTTCTTTTGGAGCAGGCCGAGGTCCATGCAGAACAGGAGGATTGGGAGACTGCTGCCAAACTGACCCAAGATGCGTATGACCGTTGGCAGAAGAAGGACCTATATCTCCACATAACCTTGCGCCACGACGAGACCGACGCTATCCATATTGGCCTTCAGGAGGTGGCAGAGTTGATCCAGTGTAAAGAAGGCGGAGAGTACTCCGCCGCCAATGCCCGTCTGATCGCCAACCTGGAGCTGATGGTGGAGGAAGAACAGTTATCGCTGAAGAACGTCCTTTAATAAAGCCCAACTTTTCTCTGCGCTCCTACCGTTCAACGAATGCGACCATCATATCCGCAAAGAAGGCCGCCCCGCCTTTGTTTAGGCAGGGCGGCTGTGTCTTATTTCTCCTGAAGCAGCTTGCTCAGCTCCTCCATAAAGGTGCTGATGTCCTTAAACTGCCGATAGACTGAGGCAAAGCGGACATAAGAGACCTCATCCACATCCTTCAGTTTATCCATTACCAACTCGCCGATGCGGGCCGAGGGGATCTCGCGGCTCATGTCGTTCTGGAGGGTCTGCTCAATCTCATCGGCAATGTGGTTAAGGGTATCAAAAGAGACCGTCCGCTTCTCGCAAGCCCGGATCATACTGTTGAGCAGCTTGCTGCGGTCAAAGCTTTGGCGGCTGCCGTCCTTTTTAATGACCACCACCGGCAGGGTCTCCATCACCTCAAAGGTGGTGAAGCGCTTGTGGCATTCCAGGCACTCTCTGCGGCGGCGAATACTGGCGCCATCCTCGGCGGGGCGGGAATCCACCACCTTACTGTCCAAATAACCGCAAAACGGACATTTCATATCAGCACACTCCTATGTAGCGTTTTGGGAAGCTGAAAGTAGTTTACCATAATCTGAAAAAAATTACTACCCCTTTATGCCAAATTTTGATGCTGTTTTGCGGCAAGGAGGGTATTTTGCATCAATACAGCCCGGGTCATGGGACCTACTCCGCCGGGGACCGGGGTGATAAAAGACGCTTTGGAGGCTACGGCGGCATAGTCTACATCGCCGCAGAGCCTTCCGTTTTCGTCCCGATTCATAGCCACATCCACCACCACGGCGCCAGACTTGACCATATCGGCGGTAATGAGCTTTGTCCGGCCCACAGCGGAAACCAAGATATCCGCCTGGCTACAGATCTCCGCCAGATTGGACGTTTTGGAATGGCAGACGGTGACGGTGGCACTCCGCCGCAGAAGAAGCAGGGCCATAGGCTTTCCCACGATATTGGACCGGCCCACTACCGCAGCCCGCTTTCCGGCAGGGTCCACGCCGTACTCGTCCAAAAGCTCCATTACTCCAGCGGGCGTACAGGGCAAAAATCCAGGACGTCCAATGAGCAGGTTTCCGGCGCTCATTGGGTGAAATCCGTCCACATCCTTTTGCGGAGAGATGGCCTCAATGACTGCCTCCTCATTTAAATGCTTCGGCAGCGGCAGCTGGACCAGTATCCCGTCAATGTCCTCTCTGCCGTTCAAGGTCTCTACCAGCTCCAAAAGTTCTGCCTGAGTGGCGTCCTCCAAGAGAGCATATTCCTCGCTATAAAAGCCACACTCCTCGCAGTCCTTCCGTTTGCTGGTGACATAGACCCGGGAAGCCGGATCGTTGCCCACCAATACCACCGCCAGGCCGGGACGGCGGGGCAGGGTCGCCGCCTCCTCCCGCACGCGCTCTTTTATTTTGGCCGCCAGAGCCTTTCCGTTAAGCAGGGTCATGGTGTTCCTCCTCTTCTACCATGGGAAATGCCTTCTCCGCCCGAAGCTCGTCCAGGATATCCTCTACGCTCCCAGCCTCTACGGGCACAACCGGCGTTTCGGGAGCTGCCCCCTCCAGCACGGAAACCTCCCCGCTGCCGGCGGGTCCTCTCAGTACCGCATCCTTTTTCGCCTTCACCTGATTTACCCACAGCTTCTCCGGGGAGTGGGGCTTTCTCATCAGCACCAGAAGCACCGCCACCGAGGCCACGCAGGTGACAAAGGCCAAAAGCTGGGACACCCGGATCCCAGTGGAAAACAGATACAGGCTATCGGAGCGAAGACCCTCGATCCATGACCGCCCCATGCCGTACCAGGCTACATAGCTGAAAAAGATCTGCCCGTCAAACTTGCGGTGCTTTTCCACCACCAAGGCCAGCAAAAGTAGGCCCGCCAGGTTCCAAAGAGATTCATAAAGAAAAGTGGGATGGACCTCCATGTACTGGTAGACTCCGCCCACCGTGTCATAGATACCCATGCGCCAGGGAAGGTCCGTAGGCGCTCCGTATGCCTCCATATTGACAAAATTGCCCCAACGGCCCACCAACTGGCCGATGAGCAAACCGAAGGATCCAAGATCCGCCAGGGAGAAAAAGCTGATTTTCCTGAGTTTACAAAAGACCAGGGCCACCACCACCGCCATCAGAATGGCGCCGTAGATAGCCAATCCCCCATCCCAAATTCGGATCATCTGGCTGAAGTTCAGGCTGCCGTCAGCCCCCCGGAAGAGGTCCAGATAAAAAATGATGTAGTAGAGCCGCGCCCCAATAATGCAAAGGGGCACGGCACATAAGAGCAGGTCGGCAATGTCGTCCTGGGTAATACCATAGTGGTCGGCCTTGCGGCTGCAATAGCCCACCGCCAATAAAAAACCCAGAGCGATAATAATACCGTACCAGTGGATGGGCCAGCCAAACACCCGGAACGCGATCTCCTTTACGTTGACAGAAAAACCGAGTCCCGGAAAAACTACAGTGCTCATGATCTCCTTTCCTCCTTTGGCCGGATGATAGCCAGCGCGCTCTTCTCTTTTGTGACCACCCGGCGGATATACTCCTCTACATCTGCCTTTGTAACGCCCTCAAACGCCTCCGGGAAAGTCAGATATTCATATCCGCGGAAGTGAGCCATGGCCTGGCTGACGCAGATACTCTCGAAGGAGTTGAGTCCTCGGACCAAACTGCCATAAGCGGCTCTCTTCAGTCGGTCAAAAAGCCCCTGGTCGATCCCTTCTTTTCCAATACGCTCCGCCTCAGCCCAAATGGCGGCCCGAACTGCCTCCGGGTCCCGGCTTTCCCCTCCGGCGCAGAGAAACGCGGCGCCGGAATATGCCTCGCAGCCGTAGGAGAACGCTTCATTGATAAGCCCCTCGTTGTAAAGCCGTGCGTAGAGAGGGCTGGAGGAACCCAGAAGAGCTTCACTGGCCAGATCGCCGATAAGCTCCCAGCGAAGCCACTTCTCCCCCGCTTCAGGAGGCTCCGCCTTAAAGCCCAATTGAAAAATAGGGGTAGAGACCGCCATCTCCTTCTCCCAGAGCCTCTGGTTGGCCTCCGGCGCCTCCGGTGCGCCGTAATCCCGAACCACCGGCGGATGCCCGGTCTTGGGTAAGACCTCCTGGGCAATGGCCGCCACTTTTTCCGGGTCCACGTCCCCGGCCACACAAAGCACCATATTACCGGGGTCATAGAACGCCTTATGGCAGAGATTCAGCGTGTCCGCTGTAATCTGGGCGATGGACTCCACCGACCCGGCGATCTGTACCCGAATAGGATTGTGGGAATACAGGCCCTCCAACATCCCGTAAAACGCCTGGGTATCCGGTTCATCATCGCCCATACGAATCTCCTGGCCAATGATCCCTTGCTCTTTATCCACACTCTCCTGGGTATAATAAGGAATGGATACGAAGGAGAGAAGGATCTTCAAGTTTTCCTCAAATTTCTCCGTACTCTCAAAATAGTACCCTGTGATGGACGTAGAGGTAAAGGCGTTGGGAGACGCGCCGTTAGCCGCCAAGTCCTGCAATGCGTTGCCGTCCTCGGTATCAAAGGTTTTGTGCTCCAGGAAATGGGCCACCCCGGCGGGAGTATCCAGCCACTGGCCGTCCATCTGAAAACGCATATCCATACCGCCATAGTTGGTGGCAAAAAAGGCATAGCTTTTCTGAAAACCAGGCTTGGGAGCCACATAGATGTGCAGCCCGTTAGGCAATACGGTATGCCACAGCTTCTCGCCCAGCCTGGGATATTTTTTCTCCTCCATGCTCAAGCCTCCATTCCTTTCAGAAAATAGACCGTATCAAGGCTCAGCTTTTGAGCGGCGGCCACCGCATCGTCAACGCTGACTCGGTCCACCCGCCGGGCCAACTCATCCGGCGCATCGGTAAGCCCCGCCACCGTCTGCCCCAACCACCAGTCCTCCTGACGGCTCTGACTGTCCAGGGCAGTGAGCAGACTGCTGACGGTATACCGCCTGGCTCCGTCTACCTCCCAGGCTTCAAAATCTCCCCGGCGGCAGGCATCCAACTGGGCCATGATCTCGTCCTCCGCCTTTTTCACATTGGTGAATTCGACCCCCGAGGATACCACCATCAATCCCTTATAACGGTGGACATTTGAGCCTGCGTAATAGCACAGGGACAGTTTTTCCCGCACATTGAGAAAGAGCTTGGAGGTGGTGGTCCCGCCATAGAGGGCATTACAGAGCACCAAAGCCGGGTAATCCGCCGACGCCGCAGTGATCCCTCCGGTGCGGAA
>CAJTLK010000067.1 GCA_910577415.1 uncultured Oscillospiraceae bacterium | reverse complement strand
AAGCCCCACTTCATGAACGGTGCCGCTGACGCCGCCCGCCTCTACAAAATCGCCGGAGGAAAAGGGGCGGGCCGTCAGGAGCATAATACCTCCCGCCAGGTTGGATAGGGTGCCCTGCACAGCCAGGGAGATGGCCAGACCCAGAACGCTGAGAAGGGCTACCAGGCTGGTCATGGGCACCCCCAGATACCCCAGCAACACACAGATGGCCATGAGCCACAGGATCACCTTCAACCCGGAGAGAAGGAAGGTATGGACCCCCCGGTCTATCCTGGCCCGGTCCATAGCCTTATCGGCCAGCTTCAGGATGATCTTGACCGCCGCCACACAGGCCACCAGCAGGCACACCAGCATGGCCGTCTGGAGCCAGGAAAAACTGCGAAATGTTTTTTCCAACACGCTCAGAGTCTCCTGTGCGGCCTCGGTATCAACGCTCGGCATATACGCTCACCTCATGTCAGATTTTTCCTTGACCGCCTTGGGGCGGAACAAGCGCATACTAATATTACACTTATGTTAAAGCATACCATATTCCCCCGCTTTCGACAAGAGCGTTTTCCCGTTCTCCGTCTCTGCGCTCGGCACGGCTCTTGACGATTTTTGGCGGCCCAGTTATAATGTGAAACGACTTGCTATGTTGGAAGGAGGATGCTTTATGGCTTTGCGGCAGACGCAAAAACAGTCTCAAGCTCTCTTTCCCCAGATGATCGAATCCATGAGTCTCCTCCAAATGGGCATTCAGGAGCTACGGGAATACCTGGAAAACGCGCTTCAGGAAAACCCTGTTCTGGAGCTGCCGGAGCCTGGAGACGCTCCCGCTCCGGCGGAAGAGCTGAGCCGGCAGTTGGATTGGCTGAGTGCCTACGACGCCCAAAACGCCCACTATTATGTTCAGGACGCTGAGGACGTCCACTGGGACGCCCTTGCCTGTGAGGGTTATTACCTGGATGAGGAGAGCGATCTGAAGCGGTACATCCTCTCTCAATTCCCGGACACCCGGCTGGAGCCGGAGGTGATGCGGGCAGTGGAATTTCTCGTTAGCCGCCTGGACTCCGACGGTCTTTTGGAGGAGGACCTGCCCGAGCTTTGCGGAATGTCGGGCTTTTCTCCCCAGATCATGCAGCGGGCCATTATAGAGCTTCAGGCCGCCGACCCGGCGGGAGTAGGCGCCCGGACCCTCTCCGAGCGCTTGCGGCTTCAGCTGGAGCGCCGCGCAGGAGATCACAGGCTGGCCGTCGCCATCGTGGAAAACCATTTGGACGCCGTGGCTCACAACCGCTACGGTCTTATCAGCCGGACACTGGGCGCCACAGAGCGGGAGGTACGGGAAGCCTGCACACTGATCCGCTCCCTAAATCCCCGGTTGGGAACAAGCTTTGCCGTCCGTGAAAATCTGCCCTACATTACCCCCGATCTTTGGGTCTCCACCTTCCCGGACCATTTTGAGCTTTCCTTTAACGACACGGCTTTGCCCCAGCTCACCCTGAGTCCCTATTACACCAAACTGCTGCGGGAGACCGAGGACCCCGCGGTCCGGCGCTATCTTACGGAAAAAGTAGAGGCGGCAAAATGGATCATCCGCAGCGTAAGTCTGCGGCGCTCCACTCTGCTGCGCTGCGCTCAGTGGGTGGTAGAGCGGCAAGAAGACTTTTTCCGTCTGGGACCAAAGAGTTTGCTCCCCCTCACCATGAAGGAGGTCGCCCGAGCGCTGGAGCTTCATGAGTCCACTGTCAGCCGGGCCGTCAAAGACAAATACGTGCAATGCGAGAGGGGCGTTTATCCCCTGAGCTATTTCTTCTCCCGTCCGGTGGGGAGAGAGACCGCTTCCCCCGAGGCGGTCAAAGAGCTTCTCCGGGAGCTGATCCGAAAGGAATCCGCCCCCCTGTCCGACCAAAAGCTCTGTGAGGCCCTCTCCCGCCGGGGGTACTCCATTTCCCGGCGGACGGTAGCCAAATACCGGGAGGAGTTGGGCATTCCCAGCGCCGCGGGAAGAAAGAAATAATGCCGGAACGGAGAGGAGGCCGCGCCATGCTGCTGAAAGACATTGCCGTAAAGCTGGAAGAGGGAGCACACCCAGGGGCCGCCAAATGCCTTCCCCAGATCCTGGACCGGGTCCAGGACGGCATCATCGCCGTAGACGCAGACGGGTGTATTTTCTATCTGAACCCGGCCTACACCCGCATTCTCAATGTCGAACCCCGAAAGATCATTGGCCGCCACATCCAGGACGTAGAACCAGGTTCCCTTCTGGCCCAGGTCTTGGTGTCTCACGAAAGCGCGGAGGACGATACCCGGATGGTGGCCTCCCTTAACCGCTACGTTTCCACCCGCGTCTTCCCCCTATTCGAGGGAGAGACGTTTACCGGGGCAGCCGCCCTTTTCCGGGACGTCACCGAGTTGCATGACCTGAACTCCGAGATGGAGAAGATGACCAGTATCGTGGGCGAATATTCCAAGCAGCTTATGAACCTCTCCACGATCCGAAGCATGGGTATCATCACCCAGGACAGAGCCTATCTCAATACTCTGGATCAGGCCGCCGTGGTGGCCCAGACCGACGTGCCCGTCCTGATCCGGGGCGAGAATGGCGTGGGGAAGGAGGTCCTGGCCAACTATATCCATCAGTGCAGCGCCCGAAAAGACTTCCCTCTCATCACCGTCAACTGCGCTGCCATTCCCGCCGAGCTGCTGGAGAGCGAGCTTTTCGGCTATGAGGAGGGTTCTTTTACCGGCGCCCTCAAGGGCGGCATGAAAGGCAAATTTGAACTGGCGGACAAGGGCACCATCTTTCTGGACGAGATTGGGGATATGCCCCTCACCATGCAGTCCAAGCTTTTGCGGGTCGTACAGAGTGGGGAGCTGGAAAAAGTAGGCCGGCAAAAGAACCTGAAGGTGGACGCCCGCATTATTGCCGCCACCAACCAGCCCCTGGACCAGCTCATCGAAAAAAAGCTTTTTCGCCAGGACCTGTATTTCCGGCTGAACACCTTCACCCTTCAGATCCCGTCTCTCCGTGAACGTCCGGGAGACGTCATCCTTTTGGCCGACCACTTTGTCAAATATTTCAACCACAAATACCGCAAATCCATGCGCCTTTCCGCCGATGCATACGCCCGCTTACAGCATCAAAGCTGGCCGGGTAACGTCCGCCAGCTTCAGGGCTGCGTGGAACGGGCCGTGATCCTGGAGGAGGAGCGTCTGCTTTTTGACGCCCCTTCTCAGCCCTCCTCGTCTCTTTCTCCTCCCCAGCCGGAGACCCTCCTCCCCGCCGGCTCCCTCAACGAGTTGCTTTGGGCCTATGAGGATCAACTTCTCCGTCAAGCCCTTTCCGAGAGCGGCGGAAGCCGGGGCAAGGCCATAGAGCGTTTGGGCCTTAGCCGCCGCACCTTTTATCGTAAATGCGCCGAGCACGGCCTTTCCAGAGAAGCAAAGTGCTGAACTTGGCACATATGCCAAAACAGGCACACATTAGTGTCGAAAATGACACTAATGTGTGCCTGTTTTTTCTCTTTTCTCTGCGGCAAAAAATCTTTCCACTCTTCAAAGTCCTCTCCCCCAGCTGTTTCAAATTTTTTATTTGCTTTTTTCTTTTTTTGGCACGCAGTTTGCTTTTTATAAAAGCGGGTACCATTGATCTGCGGCATTCGCCGCCGACCCATCCGCGCCCAATAAAAAGGAACGCAATACATTGGAAGGGAGCGCACCGACACATGAAAAAAATATCCATTGGCGGCGGCCAGGGGTTCTGGGGCGACAGTCCCGACGCAGCCATCCATATGATCCGGCACGGAAACCTGGATTATATGGCCTGCGATTACCTGGCAGAGCTGACGCTGTCCATCATGCAGCGTCAGAAGATGAAAAATCCCGCCGCCGGCTATGCCCGGGACTTCATCACTCTGATGCGTGAGATCGGAAAAGAGGCTTTTGAGAAAAAAATCGGCGTTATCACCAACGCCGGCGGCATGAACATCACCGGCGCGGTGGAGGCTCTGCAGGCCGTGGCCCAGGAGCAAAGTATGCAGGGCTACCGTATCGGCTATGTCACTGGCGACGACCTGCTGGACAAGATCCCCCAGATGATCGCCGAGGGCTGCGAATTCAAGAACATGGACGACGTCGGCGATTTCAACGAGATCAAGGACAAACTGGTAAACGCCAACGTCTACTATGGCCGGGAGCCCATCATGGACTGTCTGGCCCAGGGCGCCGATGTGGTACTCACCGGGCGGGCCGCCGACAGTGCCATGTTCCTGGCCCCCTTAGCCTACGAGTTTGGCTGGAAGGACACCGACCTGGACGACCTGGCCCGGGGCATCATGGCTGGACATCTGCTGGAGTGCGGCGGCCAGGGTGCCGGAGGCAACTTCCAGTATGACTGGCGGGGCGTTCCCGACATGGACCAGTTGGGCTTTCCCATCGCCGAATTGACCCAGGACGACTTCCATATCACCAAGGCCCCCCATTGCGGCGGTCTCATCTCCGAGCAGTCCTGTAAGGAGCAGTTCCTCTACGAAGTCCACGATCCCGCCAACTACATTACCCCCGACGTGACCGTGGACATTAGCCACGCCACCCTCACCCAGGACGGTGATAACCGGGTCCGGGTAGGCGGCATCAAGGGCAAGGCCCGCCCCGACCAGTTGAAGCTGTGTCTGGGCTATCACGCGGGCTATAAGGTCGTTACCTACCTGTCCTTCGCCTGGCCCGACGCATATGAAAAGGCCCAATATGCCGCTGACATCCTCATGAAGAAGATGAAGCGCAAGGGCATGCAGTACGAGGATCTCCGCATCGACTATGTGGGCCTCAACGCCCTGCACCTGGACGTGGCCGAGGTAGACGAGGACCTCATCAAACGGATGAATGAGGTCGTTCTGCGTATTGCTATCCGCACCAAGGAGAAAAAGGACGCTCAGCTTATTATTCCCGAGATCAGCCCCCTCCAGCTCAACGGCCCTCCGGGAGCGTCCTTCTTCGGTGGCCGGGCCCATGTTACCGACGTCATCGGCCTGTGGCCCACCCTCATTCCAAGAGACGCCGTCAAACTGGAATCTCACATTCTGGAGGTGAAATAACATGGCATGGGCCTATCTCAACACGCTGGCGCATGGCCGCAGCGGCGATAAGGGCGACACCAGCAACATATGCGTTTTTGCCCGGGATCCCAAGGATTATCCGTTTCTGAAGAAGGTCCTGACTGTGGAGCGGGTAAAAGCCTATTTCGGCGACATGGTCAAGGGCGAGATCGTCCGCTATGATGTGGACACCCTCTGCGGTATGAACTTTGTGATGAAGCACGCTCTGGGCGGCGGCGCCACCCATTCTCTGCGGCTGGACACTTTGGGCAAGTCCATGGGCTCCGCGTTCATGCGGATGAAGATCGAAGTGGAGGACGAGGAAAAATGAGTGAGCACGGAGCGCTGCAGGATCTCGTAATTCTGGACCTGACCCGCGTTCTGGCCGGTCCGTTCTGCACCATGATGCTCTCTGACATGGGTGCTCAGGTCATCAAGATCGAGGTCCCCGGCACCGGGGACGACACCCGGACCTACCCCCCCTTCCGCAAAAATAAGGATGGCAAGCAGGAGAGCCTCTATTACGCCAACATCAACCGCAATAAGAAAAGCCTCACTCTGAATCTAAAAAGCGAGGAAGGGAAAGATATTTTCCGCCGCCTGGTCAAAAAGGCAGACATCGTAACGGAGAATTACCGCCCCGGCGTGATGGACAAGCTGGGCCTGGGCTATGAGGAGCTGAAAAAGATCAATCCCCGGCTCATCTACGGTTCGGTCTCCGGCTTTGGCAACACCGGTCCCTACCGCCTCCGCCCCGGCTACGACATTCTGAGCCAGGCCATGGGCGGGCTGATGTCCATCACCGGCGCCGTGGGAGGCCCTCCCACCCGCGCGGGCAGCGCCATGGGCGACATCCTGGGGGGACTCCATCTGGCCATTGGCCTTCTCACCGCCGTTCATGCCCGGACTCTTACCGGCCAGGGCCAACGGGTGGATATCAGCCTGATGGACAGCGTCATTGCCGCCACGGAGAACACTGCCATCAAATATCTGGAGTCCGGCGTCATTCCGCCCCGCATGGGCAACCGCTATGCCGCCGTTTCCCCCTATGACGCGTTCCAGGTCAAGGACGGCAAGATCATCATTGCCGCCGGCAACCAGCGGCTCTATGAAAAGCTGTGCAACGATGTCCTTCACCGCCCCGACATGATCGACGACCCCCGGTTTACCGACATGGAGGGACGGCTGAAGAATCAGGATGATATTCAAGCGGTCATCGAGGACACCCTGGGAGAGCTTACCATGGACGAGGCGGTGGAGCTTATCCTCTCCAAGGGCATTCCCGCCGGCCCCATCTACGACGTCAGCCAGATCCTGGACGACCCTCAGGTAAAGGCCCGGGAGATGTTTATCCCTATGGAGCATCCCACTTTGGGCAGCATCACCGTCAACGGCTGCGCCGTCAAGCTGGAGGACACCAAGCCCTCAGTCCGCACTCCCGCCCCCGCTTTGGGCGAGCATAGTGAGGAGATCCTCTCTTCTTATCTGGGACTCTCCCCGGAAGAGGTCGCCCAACTCCGCGAAAAGTCCGTGCTTTGACATATCCACTATTTTTATGAAAGAGAGGTGCTGAAGCTATGAAATTTGTTCTTGACCACACCGGCAAGCCCCACGCAAGATTTTTTGAAGAGATCTCCGCCATCCCCCGCCCCAGCTTCCATGAGGAGGCCATCGCCGACTATGTGGTGAACTTTGCCAAGGAGCGGGGGCTGGAATACCGCCGGGACGCGCTGCACAATGTTCTGGTCAGAAAGCCCGCCACCCCAGGCTACGAGGACCACGAGACTGTTATGCTCCAAGGCCATATGGACATGATCCACACCAAGATCCCCGGCAGCACCTTCGACTTTTCCAACCCTCTGGAGTTTGTGGTGAAGGACGGCTTTCTCAAAGCTAAGGAGACCACCTGCGGCTCTGACGACGGCGTGGCCATAGCCTACATGCTGGCCATTTTGGACGACAACGAGCTGCAGCATCCCGCGCTGGAGTGTGTCTTCACCACCGCCGAGGAGGCCGGACTCAACGGCGCTCTGAACTTCGACTGCAGCGACCTGAAGGCCCGAAAGTACATCAACATGGACGGCAACCTGGATGGGACCAGCCTGGTCATTGCGGCAGGCGGCATCAACAGCGAATTTGTCCGCCCCATCCGCCGGGAGGTCCTTCCGGGCGCGCAGCTTATGGAGATCAAGCTCTGGGGACTGGAGGGCGGCCACTGTGCCAACATGATCAACAAGGAGCGGGGCAACGCTCTGAAGGCGGCGGGCCGTATCCTGCTGAGCCTTCAGAAGGAACTTCCCCTCCGCATCGTGGCCTTGGACGGCGGCAACATGACCACCATCGCTAACTGGTCCACCATCCAAGTGGCCGTCTCCCCCAAGGACGCGTCCAAGGCAGAGGAGATCGCCAAGCGGATCATTGAAGACTTCAAGGCTGAGCACAAGGAGAGCGACCCCAACATCGAGTTCTCCATCTCCACCTCTGCTGACTGTCCCCAGCCCATGGACGAGGCGCTCACCCGGGATCTGATCCGGCTGCTAAACCTGCTCCCCAGCGGACTGATCAATTCCAGCCTGGTCTTCCCCGGAACGCCCATGACCTCCGCCAACCTGGAGCAGTGCGTTACCGGCGAGGAGGAGCTGAGGGTCCGCTTCCGTCCCCGCAGTGCGTATGCCTCCAAGCTCGAGGACCAGGAGGCTCAGTCCCGCATGATCGGGGAGATCTGCGGCTTTGAGTATGTCCTTCACCAGAAGTACTTCGGCCACAATGTCCCCATCGGTTCTCCCTTCTTCCAGGTTTACAGTCAGGTCTGGAAGGAGCTTACCGGCAAGGAGGTGGTCGCCACCGCCGCCCACTTCGGCAATGAAATCGGCACCTTTATGTCTAAAATGCCCTGGCTGGATATGATCCTGTTGGTCGCGACGCATTATGACGCTCATACCCCCAACGAGCGGCTTGACCTGGCCTCTTTTGACCGGTGTTATGAGTGCCTGAAGCGTATTTTGGAGCGGGTCTGAGGGAAACGAAACAGTTCTACACAACAAGAAAAGGGAGGAGTCATTGTATGCCAAGCAACGCTATCAAAGAGAAAAAGTCGATCCAGTTCAACACCATCGTCATCGTGTTCATCCTGGCCGTCATCGTCGCTTTGCTGTCCTATGTCATCCCCGCGGGCCAGTTTGCCCGTGAGGTGGTAGATGGTCGGTCCCTGGTGGTTCCCGGTTCTTTCCAATTCATGGAATCCACCCCCATCACCTTCTGGCAGTTCTGGACGGATATCCCCAAGGCCTGGACCAACGGCGCGGGCAATATCTGGATGATCCTCATCGTCAGCGCCATGGTGGCCGTTCTTGAGGCCACCGGCACTCTGGACGCTTTCCTCACCAAGTCCCTGTCCTCTCTGAAGGGTAAGGAAGAGCTGATGATCATTCTCATCGGTACCTTCTTCTCCATCCTGGGCGCCACCGGTACCTTCCTGACCCCCATCATCGCCGTGCTCCCCATCGGCGTGAAGGCCGCCAAGAAGATGGGCTACGACGGTGTGGTGGGCTTCATGCTGACCTACGCCGCCACCGCCGCCGGCTTTGACGCGGGCGTCATCAACATCTACTCCACCTCCATCGGCCAGAGCATTGCCGGTCTGCCCCAGTTCTCCGGTTTGGGCTGGCGCGTTCTGGAGCATGTGGTCTTCCTGGCCATTACCCTCATCGCCACCATCCTGTATGGCCGCCGGGTCAAGGCCGATCCCTCCAAGAGCCTGATCCCCGGCCACGTTCGTGAGGATCTGTCCGACGAGCATCCTGAAGAGGTCAAGCTCACTGCCCGTCAGATCATCGTGGGCCTTATCACCCTGGCCGGTTTCGGCGTGATGATCTACGGCTCTCTGGCGCACAAGTGGGGCAACAACCAGATCTCCGCCCTGTTCTTTATGCTGGCCATTATCATCGGCCTGGTGGGCGGCCTGGGTCCCAACAAGACCGCCGACGTGTTCAGCGCGGGCATTAAGAATACTGCCGTTATCGCCGTTATTATTGGTATGTCCCAGTTGATCTCCGTGCTGATGACCGACGCCAACATCATGGACACCGTAGTCTACTACGTCTCCATGCCCATCATGTCCATGGGTCCCATCCTGGGCATCTTCGCCCTGTTCGTGTTCAACCTGATATTCAACTTCTTTATCCCCAGCGCCACCGCCCAGTGTTATGTGGTCATGCCCATCCAGATCGGCATTGCCGACCTGGCGGGTATCAATCCCCAGGTGGCCATTGAGGCTTACAAGCTGGGTGACGCCATCACCAACATGACCTGGCCCACCGTCCCCACCTTTATGGCCTGCCTCGCCATGCTGAACATTCCCTATGACAAGTGGCTGAAGTGGTCCTTTAAGTGGCTGATCTGCGGCCTGGGCGGCGCCGGCGCCATCATTATGATCCTCTGGCAGCTCATCGGCTGATCCCTCCGCTGCTGACGCTGCCCCCTGTTTCCCTCTCGTTCCGATGACACACCTATAGACGGACTGGGCCCTCTGCGCCCATATGATCGCATGGCCCAGTCCACCTTCTTTTCCTTTGCGGCCACTGACCGCTCCACTTTTGTGTATACACGGGCAAAAAGGAGAATCCACTCATGGAAAACACCAACACAAAACTGAGCCGGGGCATGAGTCCCGCCACCGTCTGGGCCTTGGCCGTCGGCTCTATTATCGGCTTTGGCTGCTTTATTCTTCCCCCTGATTTCCTGGACCGGGCCGGGCCGCTGGGCTTCGTTTTGGGCATCCTGATCGGAGCGGCGGCCATGCTGGTCATCGGCAAGAATATCAGCTACATGGTGGAACGGCTCCCCTTGGCCGGAGGACAATTTACCTATACCAAAGAGCTTTTTGGGACCTCT
>CAJTLK010000066.1 GCA_910577415.1 uncultured Oscillospiraceae bacterium | reverse complement strand
GCGCTACCGGGCGGGTTTTGCCTACTATAAGCTTATCTTCATCAGCCTTGATGTGGTGGTGGGGCTTATTACCGCGGCTCTGGCGGTGGGGTTGATCCGCAAACGCCTGAAGGCAAAAAAGGCGCAAACCGGCGCGGCGCGCTGAGGGGGAGAGCGGGGCATGAGGTGCAAAAGAATCATTGAAAAAATGACCCTGGAGGAGAAATGCTCCCTCCTCTCCGGTGCTACCCAGTTTTCCACCAAAGGGGTGGAGAGGCTGGGGGTTCCTGCCATGTGGCTCTCCGATGGCCCCCACGGCCTGCGTAAGCAGGCCGGCGCCGCCGATCACCTGGGGCTAAATCCCAGCCTTCCCGCCACCTGCTTCCCAACGGCGGCCACCATGGCCAACTCCTGGGATGAGGCGCTGGGAGAGGAGCTGGGAGCGTACCTGGGGGAGGAGGCGGCGGCCCAGCGGGTCAACGTCCTGTTGGGCCCGGGGCTCAATATGAAGCGCAGTCCCTTGTGTGGCCGGAACTTTGAGTATTTTTCCGAGGATCCCTACCTGGCGGGGAAAATGGCGGCGGCGTATATCCGAGGAATCCAGTCCAAGGGTGTCTCAGCCTGCCCCAAGCACTTTGCCGTCAACTCCCAGGAGACCCTGCGGATGCACACCGACTCGGTGGTGGATGAGCGAACCCTCCGGGAGATCTATCTGACGGGGTTTGAGATCGCGGTGAAGGAGGGCCGGCCCAAGTGCCTCATGTCCGCCTACAACCGGATCAACGGAGTCTACGCCAGTGAGAACGCCTACCTACTTCAGAATATCCTGCGGGAGGAGTGGGGGTTTGACGGTTTCACGGTCACCGACTGGGGCGGCTCCAACGACCGGGTGGAGGGACTGAGGGCCGGGACCCATCTGGAGATGCCCACCACCGGTGGCGACAGTGACAGGCTACTGGCCCAGGCCGTCCGGGCGGAGGAGCTTTCGGAGGAGCTTTTGGATCAACGGCTGGATGAGTATCTGGGGGTGCTTTTTGATACCGCAATTTCCGACGACGCCCCCACGGAGTTTGACCAGGACGCCCACCACGCCTTTGCCCGGCGCTCGGCAGGGGAGAGTATAGTACTGCTGAAAAACGAGAATGGACTTCTGCCTCTGGCTGGAGGAAGCAGCGTGGCGCTTATCGGCGATTTCGCGGAGATCCCCCGCTATCAGGGGGCGGGCTCCAGCGCGGTAAACATTACCATGCTGGAGGATCTGAAGACTGCCCTCACCGACGCCGGAGTCAAGCTGGAGGGCTATGAACAGGGGTTTGACCGTTTTGGAGCTCCGGCGCCGGAACGGGTGAACCGGGCTGTGGAACTGGCCGGACGCGCCGGGGTCGTGATACTGTGCCTGGGGTTGGACGAGATGGCCGAGACCGAGGGCCGGGATCGGGAGCATATGGCTCTGCGCTCATGCCAGGGAGAACTGGTGGAGGCGGTGGCCTCCGCGAATCCCAACGTGGTAGTGGTGCTCTCCGGCGGCGCTCCGGTGGAGCTTCCTTGGCTGGACAGGTGCGGGGCGGTGATCCACGGTTACCTGGGTGGACAGGCCGGGGCGGGAGCCATGGCCGACGCCCTCACAGGGAAGCTGAATCCCTCCGGAAAGCTGGCGGAGACCTGGCCCATGAGCTTGGGAGATACCCCGGCGGTCAACTACTTTCCCGGCAGGGAGGCCACCTCTGAATACCGGGAAGGGCTTTATATCGGTTACCGCTACTATACCACAGCGGGAGTGAGCGTCCGCTTCCCCTTTGGCTATGGACTGAGCTATACCACTTTTGCATACAACGATCTATGCGCGGACGAGAAGAGAGTCCGTTTTACCCTCACTAACACCGGCAGCGTCCCCGGCGCCGAGGTGGCCCAGGTCTATATAGGGAAGAAGAACGCCGGGGTCTTCCGCCCCGCTTTGGAGCTTAAGGGCTTTACCAAGGTGTTTTTGAAGAGCGGAGAGAGTCGGGAGGTAAGCGTGGCCCTGGACGACAAGGCCTTCCGCTACTGGAACGTCAGGACAGGCCGCTGGGAGATCGAGGGGGGAGCCTACCAGATCATGGTGGGAGCCTCCTGCATCGATATCCGGCTCAGCGCGGAGGTGGAGGTGACTGGCTCGGGGGCCCCTCTGCCCTATGAGAGTCTGGAGCTGCCCTCCTACCGCGGTGGCAGGGTGCAGACGGTGCCCGACGGGGAATTTGCCGCCCTTTTGGGCCACGCTATCCCACCCCACCTGTGGGATCGCTCCAGCCCCTTGGAGCTCAATGATACCTTTGCCCAGCTTCGTTACGCCAGAGGCTGGGTCGGGCGGCTGGTCTACAGGATCACCAAGGGCCAGCTGGACAAGGCCGAGGCGGCGGGGAAGCCCGATCTGGACGCCCTGTTCCGCTATAATATGCCCATCCGGGCGATAGCTAAAATGACCGCCGGCGGGGTGGATATGGACATGGCAAGGGCCCTGCTGGAGATTTTCAACGGTCGATTTTTCCACGGTGCGGGGGGATTGCTCTCCGCGTGGCTGCGGAAAGGAAGGGCGGAAAAGGCCGCCGCTGCCCTGGCCGGGGCGGAAAAGGAGGGAAAGGCATGAAGCAGCTCTGGGAAGCCTTCGCGCGAAAGCACCCAAAGGCCGCCAAATGGTTTCGGGAGGGAGGCTTGTTTTTCCTCATCAGTATGCTGGTGACCTTTCTCAAGTACCTCATCATGCTCTTCCTGCCCGGACTGTTTGGCGCCCTGGCTGAAAATGGCTGGGGCTGGCCCAACGCCCGGTTCACACTGCTGGGCGTGCCCTTTACCTTCAACGTGATCGGCTACGCTGTCGCGGATGGCGGGCTGGCCTACTGTATCGCGGTCTGGATATCCATTGTGTTTGGCGAGTGTATCAACTTCCCCCTTCAGCGGAGATTTACCTTTGATAACCACGGCCCTCTGGGCAGGCAGATCCCCATCTATGCCTCCGGCGTGGTGGTGGTGAATCTGGCCCTCAACGCCTTCAACAGCGTCTGGGTAGGGGTGGCCCAGCACCTTGTGCCCCCCTTTATCTACAACATCGTCACCACCGTGGTGGCGGGAGGGATCTGCATGGTGGTCTTTTTCGCCATTGATAAGATCATCTTTGCCCCCGGCTTTGGCCAGGGCCGTCCCCGTACCGCTGCGGCGGAGAAGGAGCGGTAACACATCTGGAGTGCGGAAAGAAACCTCCGCAAAAAAGGCGGCAGCACTGAAAACAGTGCTGCCGCCTTTTTTCGGTCATTTAGAACAGTCCCGTTATTTTCCCGTTCTCGTCCACGTCGATCTTCTCCGCTGCCGGGACCTTGGGAAGACCCGGCATGGTCATAATGTCCCCGGTGAGGGCCACGATAAAGCCCGCCCCGGCGGAGACCTTCAAATTCCGCACCGTGACGGCGAAGCCCTCCGGCGCGCCCAGGAGGGCGGGGTCGTCGGAGAAGGAATACTGGGTCTTGGCCATGCAGATGGGCAGGTCTCCGTAGCCCAGTTCAAAGAGCTTTTGGGCCTGCTTTTGGGCGTTGGGGGTGAGGACGGCCCGCTCCCCGCCGTATACCCGGTTCACAATGGCGTTGAGCTTATATTGGATGGAGGTTCCCTCCTCGTAGGCATAGGTGAATTCGTCCAGGCGGGGCGCTTCCTCGCACAGGCGGATGACCTCTTTTCCCAGGGCCTCGCCGCCCTCGCCGCCCTTGGCCCAGACCTCGGAGAGGGCCACGCTGACCCCCAGCTCCCGGCATTTGTCTTCCACCAGCTTCAGCTCGGCGGGGGTGTCGGTGGGGAAGGCGTTGACGGCTACCACGCAGGGAAGATGGAAGGTATTTTTGATGTTGTCCACGTGGCGGAGAAGATTGGGAAGCCCCTTCTCCAGCGCCTCAAGGTTTTCATTGCCCAGCTCCGCCTTGGCCACGCCGCCGTGGTGCTTCAAGGCCCGGACGGTGGCCACGATGACCACCGCGTCGGGGACAAGGCCCGCCATGCGGCACTTGATGTCCAGAAATTTCTCCGCGCCCAGGTCGGCGCCGAAGCCCGCCTCGGTCACGACATAATCGCCCAGCTTCAGGGCAGCGTCGGTGGCGGCGACGCTGTTGCAGCCGTGGGCAATGTTGGCAAAGGGGCCGCCGTGGATAAAGGCGGGGGTGCCCTCTAAGGTCTGGACCAGGTTGGGCTTGAGAGCGTCCTTCAAAAGGGCGGTCATAGCCCCCTCGGCCTTCAGGTCGTGGGCGGTGACAGGCTCCCCGCTGCGGGTGTAGGCCACCACCATCCGGCCCAGCCGGGTCTTCAGGTCGGAGATGCTGTTGGACAGGCAGAAGACCGCCATGACCTCGCTGGCCACAGTGATATCGAAGCCGTCTTCACGGGGCACCCCCTGCATCCGTCCGCCCAGGCCGTCGATGACATTGCGCAGCTGCCGGTCATTCATGTCCACGCAGCGCTTCCAGGTAATGTTCTTCACGTCGATGTCCAGGGCGTTGCCCTGCTGGATGTGGTTATCAAGCATCGCCGCCAGCAGATTATTGGCCGCGCCGATGGCGTGGAAGTCTCCGGTAAAGTGGAGGTTGATGTCCTCCATGGGGATGACCTGGGCGTAGCCGCCGCCGGCGGCCCCGCCCTTTACCCCGAACACCGGCCCCAGAGACGGCTCCCGCAGGGCAAGGCAGGTCCGCTTGCCCAACCGGGTCAGCGCGTCGGCCAGGCCCACGCTGGTGGTGGTCTTCCCCTCTCCGGCAGGGGTGGGATTGATGGCTGTTACCAGAATGAGCTTGCCCTTCCGGGGCTTATCTTGGTAGGAGGAAGGTTCCACCTTGGCCTTGTCCCGGCCATAGGGGATCAGGTCGTTTTCGGTAAGGCCCAGCTTGGCGGCGATTTCTCCGATGGGACGGGGCGTTACGCTCTGGGCGATCTCGATGTCAGAAAGAAAAGCCATGGCTCAACCCTCCTTGAAGTAATGAACGGCGGACGTGAACAGGCCCATGTCGTAAAGGCCGGGAACGTTGCGGTAGAGGTGTTTGCCCACCCGCTCCGAGTGGCCCATCTTGCCCAGGACCCGCCCGTCGGGGGAGGTGATGCCCTCGATGGCGCAGACCGAGCCGTTGGGGTTAAAGGCAGTATCCATGGTGGGCGCGCCGGTAAGGTCCACATATTGGGTGGCGATCTGTCCCTTGGCGGCAAGCTCCTTCACCAGCTCCTGGGAGCAGAGGAAGCGGCCTTCGCCATGGGAGATGGGGACGGTGTAAATATCCCCAACTTTTGTCCGGCGCAGCCAGGGAGAGAGGGAGGAGCAGACTCTGGTCCGTACCAGCTTGGACTGGTGGCGGCCAATGGTGTTGTAGGTCAGGGTGGGGAAGCTCTCGTCAGGATCAAGGATCTTTCCGTAGGGCACCAAGCCCAGCTTGATAAGGGCCTGGAAGCCGTTGCAGATGCCCAGCATCAGTCCGTCCCGCTTTTCCAGCAACGCAGTGACCTGCTCCCGCACCGCCGGAGCGCGGAAGAAGGCGGTGATAAACTTGGCGGAGCCGTCCGGCTCGTCGCCGCCGGAGAAGCCGCCGGGAATGACCACCATCTGGGACTCCGAAAGGGACTTTACAAAGTCGTCCACGCTCTTGGCCACGTCGTTGGCGGTGAGGTTGCGGATGACCTGGACCCTGGCCTCGGCTCCGGCATCCATGAGAGCACGGGCGGTGTCATACTCGCAGTTGGTGCCGGGGAAGACGGGGATGAGGGCGGTGGGTCTGGCGGTCTTCACATGGGGGGTACAGACCGAAGGAGCTTCAAAGGTAAAGGAGGGAAGGACGTCGGCCTTCTCCGCCGCCACAGTGGGATAGACCTTTTCCAACACGGCCTCGTTGAGGGAAAACAGCTCGTCGATGGGGGCGGCGTCACTGCCGAGGTCAATGACGGGCTGGTCAATGGTAACGCCCAGCTTCATGGAGAGGGGGGCGTTGACGTCCTCGGTAAGCTCCGCCACAATGGCGTCGGGCCAGGGGGAGAACCAGTCCAGCTCCGCGTCTGTGGCCATCGCAAAGCCTATGCGGTTGCCGAAGGACATCTTCATCACGCCCTCGGCCACGCCCTGCTCCACCGCCCAGGCGGCCTTCACCTTGCCCGCTTGACACAGGGCATGGAAGGCGTCCCAGGCGGCCTTTCGGCTCTCGGCGGTGGGGTTCCCGGCAAAGAGGTAGACCGGGTGCCCCGGCTCCTTGAACTCGGGAGTGATCAGCACGTCGGCCTTGATGGGGGCGATGGCAAAGGAGATGAGGGTGGGGGGGACGTCCCTATCCAGGAAGGAGCCGGACATGGAATCCTTGCCGCCGATAGCGGCGGCGGCATAGTCCAACTGGGCGTCCAGCGCGCCCAAAAGCGCGGCGAAGGGCTTGCCCCAGCGCCGGGGGTCGTCCCGGAGCTTTTCAAAGAACTCCTGGAGGGTAAGGTAAGCCTTCTTGTAATCCGCCCCCGCCGCCACCAGCTTGGCAATGGAGACCGTTACTGCGTTGTAGGCTCCCTGGTAGTGGTCGGCAGAGAGCATGTCCGGGTCACAGCCCCAGGCCATAACGCTGGCCTGGGCGGTCTCCTGCCCCGGCAGCACCGGGAGGAGGGCGGCCATGGCCTGGGCGGGGGTGGACTGGGTCTTACCGCCGAAGGGCATCAGAAGGCTCCCCGCGCCAATAGAGCCGTCAAAGCGCTCCACCAGTCCCCGACGGGAGGCGGTCTTCAGGCTGGAGGCCATGTCCCGTAAGCTTTGGGGCGCAGCGGTCTTCTCTTGGGTGGCTGGGGGGACAGAGACGGCGGTGTGCTTGACAGCGCCGTTGGTGTTGAGGAAAGCACGGCTCAGGTCGGCGATGACCCTGCCTTTCCAGCGCATGACCATCCGGGGCTCTTCAGTGACGACTGCCACCCGGTAGGCCTCTAAGTTTTCCTTCCGGGCCGCGGCGATAAAGGCTTCTTCGTCCTTGGGGGAGACCACCACCGCCATCCGCTCCTGGCTCTCGGAGATAGCCAGCTCGGTGCCGTCCAGACCGTCGTACTTTTTGCGGACGGCATCCAGGTCGATGCTGAGACCGTCGGAGAGCTCGCCGATGGCGACGGACACGCCGCCCGCGCCAAAGTCGTTGCACCGCTTGATGAGCCGGGTGACATGGCCGTCCCGGAACAGCCGCTGTATCTTCCGCTCCTCGGGGGCGTTGCCCTTCTGTACCTCGCTGGCCATGGTCTTGAGGGATTTCTTATCGTGGCTCTTACTGGAGCCGGTGGCGCCACCGATGCCGTCCCGTCCGGTGCGGCCACCCAGCAAAATGATCACATCTCCGGGGACGGGCCGCTCCCGGCGCACATTTTCCGCCGGGGCCGCTCCCACCACTACGCCGCACTCCAGCCGCTTGGCCACATAGCCCTCATGGTAGACCTCCGCCACATGGCCCGTGGCCAGGCCGATCTGGTTGCCGTAGGAGGAGTAGCCTGCCGCCGCGGTCTGGCACAGCTTCCGCTGGGGCAGCTTGCCCTCCAGGGTGTCACCGAGGCTCTTCCGGGGGTCGCCCGCCCCGGTGAAGCGCATGGCCTGGTGGACATAGGCCCGGCCCGAAAGGGGGTCGCGAATGCACCCGCCGATACAGGTGGCAGCTCCGCCGAAGGGTTCGATCTCGGTGGGGTGGTTGTGGGTCTCGTTTTTAAACATCAAAAGCCAGTCCTGGAGAGTATCGTTGACCAGGGCGGGGACATGGATGGAGCAGGCGTTGATCTCCTCGCTCTCGTCCAGCTCGGGGAGCAGTCCCCGCTTTTTCAGTGCCTTTGTGCCGATGGTGGCCACGTCCATCAGGGTCTGGGGCCGCTTGGCGGCCTTTTCCGCGCCGTAGACCTCCTCCCGGGTGGCCAGATAGCGGTCATAGGCCGCCTTTACGCAGGGAGAGTCGATATTTACGCAGTCGATGTGGGTGGAGAAGGTGGTGTGGCGGCAGTGGTCGGACCAGTAGGTGTCCACTACCCGCACCTCGGTAATGGTGGGGTCCCGGCCCTCCTCCTGGAAATAGGTCTGGAGGAACTTCAGATCGTCCAGGTCCATGGCAAGGCCCAACTTGTCCAGCAGAGCGGCCAGGGCAGTCTCGTCCATAGCGGTAAAGCCGGAAACGGTCTCCACCGTCTCGGGCTGGGGGTAGGTCATTTGGAGGGTGTCGGGCTTGTCCAGGGAGGCTTCCCGGCTTTCTACCGGGTTGATGACGTAGCTCTTTACCGCCGCGACGTCCTTTTCAGTGAGGTCACCGTAGAGGGCGTAAAGCTTGGCCGAGCGGATGATGGGTCGCTCGCCCTGGGAGAGCATCTGCACGCACTGGGCCGCCGAATCCGCCCGCTGGTCAAACTGCCCCGGCAGAGGCTCCACGGCGAAAACGGCGGCGGCTCCGGCGGCGTCGGCCTCGTCGGAGAGAAGGTCCACCGGCGGCTCGGAGAAGACGGTGGTCTTGGCGTGATCGAAGAGGGCCTTATCCATGCCCTCGGCGTCATAGCGGTTCCAGATACGGACGTCGGTCAGACCCTTCAGGCCCAAAAACGAGCGGCAGTCGGACAGGAGGGCGGCGGCCTCTCCGGCCAGGGAGGGCTTTTTGGTGACGAATACGCGGTAGACCATCTCTCAGCCCTCCTTTTGGGCGCTCAGCGCCCGCTTGCCGATATCGGTGCGGAAATATTTGTTTTCAAAGTGGACCCCTTCGGCCAAACGGTAGGCTTCCGTAATGGCGGCGGGGAGGGTATCGGACACGGCGGTGACGCCCAGGACACGGCCACCGCTGGTGACAAGGACGCCATCGTGCAGGGCGGCTCCTGCCACATAGGCGTGTTCAGCGGCCTCCCCTGTCATAGTGATGGGAAAGCCCTTATCGTATTTTGCGGGATAGCCCTTGGAGGCCAGGACCACGCAGCAGGCCGAGCCGGTGGAAAATTCCACGGGGGTTTGGGCCAGGGAGCCGTCGGTGGTGGCGTGCATCACGGTCAGCAGGTCGCTTTTGAGCAGGGGCAGTACCACCTGGGTCTCCGGGTCGCCGAAGCGGCAGTTATACTCGATGACCTTAGGGCCGCTGGGGGTGAGCATCAGCCCGAAGTAGAGGCAGCCCTTGAAGGGCCGACCCTCAGCCTTCATGGCGGCAATGGTGGGCTTGAAGATGGTCTCCATGCACTCCTGGGCGATGGCGGGGGTATAGAAGGGATTGGGGGCGACGGTGCCCATGCCCCCGGTGTTGGCCCCGGTGTCCCCATCCCCGGCGCGCTTGTGGTCCATGGAGGAGACCATGGGGACCACGGTCTCACCGTCGGTAAAGGAGAGGACGGAGACCTCCGGCCCGGTCAAAAACTCTTCGATGACTACCTTGGTCCCGGACGCGCCAAAGACCTTGTCCTCCATCATGGAACGGACGGCGGCCTTGGCCTCCTGGGTGGTTTGAGCCACCACCACACCCTTGCCCAGGGCCAGGCCGTCGGCCTTGACCACAATGGGGGCGGGGCTGGCGTCCAGATAGCGCAAGGCGGCGTCCATGTCGGTGAAGGTCTCATATTGAGCGGTGGGGATGCGGTATTTCTTCATCAGGTCCTTGGAAAAAGCTTTGCTGGCCTCGATGATGGCCGCCGCTTTGTTGGGACCAAAGCAGGGGACGCCCGCCGCCGTGAGAGCGTCCACCGCTCCCAGGGCCAGGGGATCATCGGGGGCCACCACGGCATAGTCGATGCTGTGGGCGACGGCAAACTTGACCTGCTTGTCGATCTCCTTGGCGCCGATCTCAGGAACGCAGATGGCGTCCGCAGCCATGCCGCCGTTGCCGGGGAGGGCGTAGATGACCTCCACAGCGGGGTTTTCTTTCAGCTTTTTGATAATGGCGTGTTCACGGCCTCCGCCGCCGATGACTAAGAGCTTCATAAAGCGTACCCCCTTGTACGTTCCTCAATGGTGAAACAGCCGCATCCCAGTGAAGCACATGACCATATTATATTTATCGGCGGTCATGATGACGTGGTCGTCCCGGATAGAGCCGCCGGGTTCCACGATGAACTCCACGCCGGAGAGCTTAGCCCGCTCCACGTTGTCCCCAAAGGGGAAGAAGGCGTCGGAGCCAAGAGTGACGCCGGAAATTTGGGCCAGCCACGCCGCCTTGTCCTCGGCAGTGAGGATGTCGGGCTTGACCTTAAGGTAGTCCTTCCAGAGGTCGCCGGAGAGGAAGGAGGGTTCGTTGATGTACTGGTCCACCGTGTTGTCCCGGTCAGGACGGCGGATACCTTCCACAAACTGGAGGGCGAGGACCTTGGGATGGTAACGAAGAGACCAGGTGTCCGCCTTCTGCCCTGCCAGCCGGGTACAGTGGATACGGCTCTGCTGGCCCGCCCCCACACCGATGGCCTGGCCGTCCTTCACGTAGCACACT
>CAJTLK010000065.1 GCA_910577415.1 uncultured Oscillospiraceae bacterium | reverse complement strand
GTGGGGAAGGGCGGCGGTGTGGGGGATCCTGGCCGCCATGACCCGGATGCAGGGGGTGCTTCTTATCGGCGCGGCGGCGGCGGAGTTGTGCTGCCACGTCAGGCCCTTCGCCCGAGGAGAGAAGGGGAGGCTTGGGTATGTGGCCCAACGTCTGCCGCTGCTCTGTCTGCCGGTGGTGGGGAGTCTTGTCTACTTTGCCCTTAACTACCATATTACTGGCGCCCCCTTTGCCTTTACCGTCATGCAGGAGCATTGGAGCCAGGGCTTTATGTGGTTTCCTAAGGTGCTCTCTTACCTGGCGAAGAACGCCCTCACCTGGCCCAAGATCCTTACCCGGTGGGAGATGTGGATCCCAGAGCTGATCCTTTTTCCCGTCTTCGGCCTTCTGCTGTGGCGGAGCTGGAAAAAGCACCGCAGCATGCTTACTCTATATGCCTTTGTCTACTTTATTTTGAACTACTGCCTGTCCTGGCTCCTCAGCGCGGGGCGGTATCTCTCCTGCGCGCTGCCCTGCTTCCTCTTTGCTGCCGACGAGCTGGAGGGGAAGCCCAGGCGCACCGCTGCCACGGTGGCGGTGCTGGCCGCCCTTCAAATGGTCCTGCTCTACCGTTACTTCTGCTGGGGACAAGTGATGTAAACGAATAAAATAACGAAAAGCGCGCCGCGGCAAGGAGCCGCGGCGCGCTTTTACTTTGTGCCGGAGGGAGTAGAGGTGGCCCCGGTCACGCTGAGGCGGCGTGGGCGGGTGCGACCAATATATGATTGGTACGGAAAACAAGAAGGTACCAATGACAAATTGGACAAAAAGCGCGAAGTGGGGTGGGATTTTTTGTGAAAATATGATAAAAATAGAACCATAGAGATCAAGCCAGATCAAAATCATCACCACATATATAAGAAGGAGGGCATCAAGTATGAAGCAGAGAAAAAGCGTGCTGGCTGCCGGCCTCGCCTTGACCATGCTGGTCAATGGGGCGGCAATGCTTGCGGCAGTCCCGGCGGCAAAGGCCGTGGAGACATGGGACGCCGGGGTCGACCCCTACGGGATCGACTGGGTGGTCAAGTATGAGGAAAACTTCGACCAGGCTGTGGCCGAGCCGGAAGAGTGGGTGCGGGATACTTACGAGGTCCAGAAGGACGAGTTCTGGGGCGACTTTGGCTACGCTGAGCAGTATCACTACGCAGATGATCACAATGGCGCGTCTTTGGAGATGGCGCTGGAGGAGTTCGGCGCTTACCGGAAGTCCTATTCTTTTGGTGAGGACGATTGGCTGACCATCGAGTCCTACGCCCGGAACGCCGGAGATGATCCGGACGCGGCCCCCGAGGAGGGCGGTAAGTTTATCATTAATGGCGACGGCAAAGCGGTCATGGTGGTGAAAAAGCACACCGACGCCGCGGTCATTGGTTCCTCCAGGCCCCTGCCCTCTACTTACCGTTTGGAGGTGACAGTCAAAAATATTGACGTGGGCGGCCTGAATCTGGATGAGAACGGCAAGGATGTGGCGATGGACGGCACCTGGGGCCCCTGGACCCGGGAGGAGACCAACGAGTACGTAGAATATGAGGGCAAGCGGGTCAACGGTTACTTCAAGGAGAGCGGCTCGCTGGATTCCGGTCCCTGGGTGACGGGCGACGCCACGACCCAGAACGGCATGTACTTCCTGGGTATCGTGGATTACGGCAATCCCCGGCCCCAGAACAACACTTTTATCCATTACCACCGGAAGCTGGCCTTCGATACCGATAATAACGGTCCCAGGCCCTGGTCCGAGGTCTACGACAACGAGGATGTGAAAAAGGTCGACGGCTCCCGGTACATCTCCATGCTGTTCCTGGACGCCTATAAGCAGCCGGCCTATACCTCAGGATGCAAATTCTTCTCCTATACCTCCAAGAATGGCGGCACGCCTGAGGAAGGCGCGGCCATGCTGGATAAATACATCCCCGGCGAGGAGTATACCTTTGCGGTGATCCGTACGCCCCAAAGCTACACTATGGAGGTGACAGGCAACTTCTATTACGCCGGACAGCATACCTACAGCTACACCAAGCCCCATGTGGACGAGGAGGCCCCCGGCGCTCTCTCCGGTTGGACCTACCACTTCAATCAGACCGTGGAGGAGCTTCAGGGGATGATCCCCCCCACGGCGGACGACGAGATCGACTACAACGGGCACATCCGGGAGGATTGGCCTGCGGACGCGGTCTATCCCGACTACTTCTATATCGGCATTCCCCATATCAACTTCTATTCCGGTACTGCTGAGTTTACCAACATCACCCTGCGGGTGCCTGAAGGCTCTCCCGACGACCCTGCCATGAGCGCGGACGAGACCGTCAAGGTAGAGGGTGTGACCGCCGAGAGCAAGATCTATGACGGCAAGGCCCCGGAATACGATGTGCAAGAGCTTCTCATCACCGACAAGGAGACCGGCGAGGACCTGACTGAGGAGCTGAAGGCGGAGGTGGAACTCGTCTGGTACAAGGGCAGCCGTGCCCTGAGTATCGCGCCGAAGGACGTGGGTGAGTACACCCTGAAGGCGGTGGTGGAATACAAGCAGACCAGCGGAGAGAAAAAGCTTTACCGGGGCGTGCAGGAGATCCCCGTCACCATTGAAAAGGCCACGGTGGAGATCTCCGTTCCGGATCAGTCCGCTCCGTTGGGCGGTGAGAAGCCGGTGTTCGACTATGTCGTTACCGGTCTTGCCGAAGGGGAAAAGCTGGTCAGGGAACCGGTGGTGGACACCTCCAAGATCGATATGCAACGGGGCGGTACCTATCCCGTCACCGTTTCCGGCGCTCGTCTGCCCAATAGGACCGCCGGGAATTATGAGCCCATTGTCTATAAGGATGGCGTTATGACCGTGGTCGTCAACAGCAGCCCGATGGTGCCCACCGGTCCCAGCTCCGGGTCGTCGGGTTCGGCGGGAAAGACCACTAAGCCCAAGGAGAAGACCACCATCAACAAGGATGGCAGCGTTACCGTCAAGACCACCGACAGCAAGGGCGTGGTCGTGGAGACGACCACCCGGACCGACGGCGATGTCTCCGCCAAGATCACTCTGCCCAAGAGGACGGAGAGCGCCACTGTCACCATCCCCGCCAAGAATCTCCCCGCTGGGACCGTCGCTATGATCGTGCGGGAGGACGGCACGGAGGAAGTGGTGCGGAAGTCCATAGTTACAGAGGAGGGCGTCCGCCTGTCCGTTACCGGCGACGCCACTGTGAAGCTGGTAAACAACTCCACCCGGTTTGACGACGTGCCCGCCGATGACTGGGCGGCGTCTGCTGTGGACTACGTGAGCAGCCGGCAGCTCTTCCAGGGCACCGGAGGCAATCGGTTCACCCCTGCCGAGAAGATGACCCGGGGAATGCTTCTTACCGTGATGGCACGCCTGGATGGGGCGGATACCACCCCCGCCAACGGGGAGGAGTGGTTCGCCAGGGGCGCCGCGTGGGCGGTGGAGAAGAACGTCTCCAATGGGCAGAATCCCAACGAGGATATCACCCGGCAGGAGCTGGCTATGCTGCTGTGGCGGTATGCCGAAAAGCCGGAGACCAAGGGAAGTCTGGAGGAGTTCAAGGACGCCGGAGAGGTGGCGTCTTTCGCGGAGATCCCCATGCGCTGGGCCGTGGAAAAGGAAATTATTGGCGGCAAGGACGGCAAGCGCCTGGATCCCTACGGCACCGCCAGCAGGGCCGAGGTGGCCGCGATGCTGGAGCGCTTTGTAAAAGCTACCGTTTGAGAAAGAAAGGAGGAGATAGACCATGAAAAAGCTATCGAAGGCGACGTCCCTTGTCCTGACTGTTTCCCTTTTGGCGGGGCTTCTGCTGCCGGTCTCCGCCCTGGCGGCGGATAAAGACGAGCCGCGGATCAGTGCGGGATATGTGGGTTGGGACAGTAAGAATTTTGATCTGACGGAAGAAGGTACGACAGACTGGATCTATCTGGGCCGGGGAGGGACCACCCTGCCTCCCAGTGACGCGCCTGTCCCCCAGGACCGCAAGGACGATGGGACCGGAGCGCCGGTGGATATTATCGAGTTCGGCTATTTGGCGGATACCAAGACATGGAATTATTTTTGGAGCAGCGGCGGAACGACATTTTCCTGGAGCGACGGGGTCAACAAGACCAAGTCCGCGGGAGAAAGCAGCTATGTCGACATGCTGCGGGGCTTTTACGGCGAAAACTACGTAAACGACAATGTGGGCTGGCGGCTGCGCATTCCCGCCGCGAAAGAGGTCCAGACCCTGTCCTTTGTCACCGGCGGCGTTTGGGCCAGGGTGGCGGTTTCGGTCTACGCCAATGGCGATGGGACGCCCGTATATGAAGAAGAGGTAGATGCCGGGACCAGCGGCGACGGCCACTTCTGGAAATTCACCGTTACGGTGGAGCCGGAGGTCGAGGTCGAAGTGGTGGGCGAGATCCGCCATACCGAGACCGGCCCTGATATGATAACCCTGGCGGGGGCCGCCCTGAGCCGGTCAGACCGGGATCCCGACGCCGACTATACGGCCCTGCTGTCCGATCAGATCGACCTGGCCAAGGCTTGGTTGGGCGAGGACATCAGCGGCGATGTCCGCTCTGCGCTGGAGGCCGAGCTGGCCTATGCAGAGCCGGCCCTGGAGAGCGGCAATCAGACTAAGGCATATACCGCACACCATTTCCTTTCTCTGGCGACTGCTGACGCCGAGGCCACACCGGTGGAGGGCGACTACGCCGATACCTATGCCCCGGAGATGGTCGGCGCCTTTGGCTGGGAGGGGGATGCCGACGCTCCTGTCGCCTGGATCGACGGGACCTACCGGTTGCGTAACGTGCGAAACGCCACCGTTACGTTTGGCGTAACGGATCTGGACCCTGACGCGATCCGCTGGAGTCGGGCTGAGGGCTGGCTGCCCTGCCTGGTGAGTGAGTACAGCAAGAACGGCCTGGACCACAGGGTGGAAAGCTTTGCCGACGACGTGAGCATTGAAGGCAAGCGTTTTGAGGCGGCCTATTCCCGAATGACAACTGTTAACAACAGCGAGGATATCAAGCTGTTGCCCATCGTCAGCGGGAACTTGACGCCCCTCAATGAGGAGGCTGTGACTGCCAAGGTGGTCCGTCCCGGCGAGAGCGTGACGCGGGAGTATGCCATTTTGGCAGACCGGTTCGGCGGGAAGTATAACTATCCCGACGGCTCCGCACTGGCGAAGCTGGGCGGTTTTGAGGAGCACTATGAGCATATGGCGGGCTATTGGAAGGGCAAGGTGGAACAGCTGGCGGATATCCGGGCGGTTCCTGAGGCCTATGCAGTCCTGACCGATGCGTATAAGGCCGCTTTCGTGGATATGCTCATCGCCGCCGACGGCAAAGAGCTCTATACCGGAGAGGGTGACGGGGAACAAAAGGTCGGGGGCGAGGCCGCTGTCGAACTGTTGGCGACTATGGTCCAGCTGGGCTATACGGAGGACTTTGCCGCCTATGCTGAGACCGTCTTGAAAAACGCCGCCGACGCCAAGCAGATCGCCTGGCCCTTTGCCCTGTATCTGCAAAAAACCGGGAACGCCTATACCGCAAGCGATTTCTTCCCCGCCGTTAAGAGCGTTGTCCATAAGATCGCCGCGGCCGACAGTGAGCAAGCCATCCTGGGACTGAGCGCGTATAGCTACCTGGCCGGTGAACTCTATGAGGAGACCGGAGACAGCCTTTATGAGGCGGAGCGGGATTGGGCAGATGCGCTTTTGGACGGGGAGAGGAGCTGGGGCCTCGCCAACAAGGGCACGCTGGATAGCTGCCTGGAGGGCTATATTTCCGGCGGCACCGGAGCTTGTCCCTATGTTCCCGACCAGGCCGCCAATACCCGGGCCATCCTGGACGCGTTTCTGGTGGAGCAGGCCGACGGCACCCTGATCGCGGGCCAGGGCCTTACCGCTGAGTTCACCGCTCCGGGGCAGACGGTAGAGATCGCCGGGTTCCCCTGCGCCGGAGGCCTGTCCCTGGGCTATACGCTCACGGGCAATGAGGAGGGAACTGTGTCCTTTGCCCTTGCCGGTGAACCGGAGACCCCCGTTATTTTAGCACTGAGTGCCCTGAAGGATAACATTGCCTATGTGAGCGGAGGCTGTGAGTTTGACAGCGCCGCCGGGACCGTGACCATCCCCGTGGGGATCACAGAGGTGGTCATCGGCATGAAGCAAGCGCCTGAGGCCGTTGACAAGATCGCCGCCGTCATAGAGGCCATCGAGGCCATCGGCACGGTGAGCAGCGAGAGTGAAGAGGCCATCAAGAGCGCCCGGGCCGCGTATGACGCGCTGACCACGGCGCAGAAGGCGCTTGTCATCAACTACGGGACACTGACCGAGGCTGAGGCCCGGTATGAAGAGCTTTCCAGGCAGCCGTCCTCCGGCGGAAGCTCCTCCGGCAGCTCGGGGTCGGGCAAGACGAAGCCGAAGAAGGATACCGAAAAGCCTAAGACGGAGACCGTTACCAACAAGGACGGCAGTAAGACTACGGTCACTACGGATGGAAAGGGCAATGTCACCACGACTGTCGAGTATACCGACGGTACCACCAGTGTGGAGGTAGCCAAGAAGGACGGCACCGTGACCAATACCACGACCCGCCCGGACAAAAGCCAGGTGGAGCTGGTCGCTATCCCCGGCGAGAGCAGCACCATCACCGCTAAGAGCGACAGCGGAAAAACGGTAGCCAGGGTGTATATCCCCGCTGAGCTTCCCGCGGCTGAGGTCTTTACGGACATTCCCGCCGACTATTGGGCCAGGAAGGGCGTGGATACCGTCACCGCACTGGGGCTCTTTAAGGGCGCCGGTTATGGCAGATTCGACCCCGACGCCGACATGACCCGTGGGATGCTGGTCACTGTGCTCCACCGCCTTTCCGGCGAGATCAAGACCGACAAGGCTGTCCGGTTCGACGATGTGGGCGAGACCTGGTACAGCGACGCTGTGACATGGGCCGCGGAGAACAATATTGTCCAGGGCAATGGTGCGGGGCGGTTCCTCCCCGAGGAGGCGATCAGCCGCGAGATGCTCATTACCATCCTCTGCCGCTTTGCCGGGACTTTGGGTCTGGATACCGGGGCTGAGGCATCCGCGCTGGAAAAGTACAGCGATAAGGACCAGGTCAGCTCCTGGGCCGCTGACGCCATGGCATGGGCTGCCGATAAGGGGCTCGTCGTAGAGCAAAACGGCGCTCTGGCTGCCGCGCAGCCTGCACCCCGGGCTGAGGTAGCTGCCATCCTGACCGGTTTTATCGGTCTGTTGAGCAAGTGATCTACGGGAAAACGGGAGCCTTGGCCCCCTTTCCAATACTCTCTCTTTCGTAATGGTGAAAGGACCGCCGAAACCCGGCGGTCCTTTCACTGTTATACGCTGTTTTCCCTCAGCGCCCCGGCCAGCGCGCCTGCCGTCAGGGACAGGGCCGCCGCCATCAGCAGTCCCTCAGGGAGCTGTGTCCAGGATACTCCGAAGAAGGTGAGGAAGAGAAAGTACCGCCCGATCAGATAGGCGTGATACCCGCCCAGGGAGGCCAGCTCTGCCGCTACCGCAGCCGGGGCGTGACGTGGGACAGCGCAGGCGTACACCGCCAGCAGCACACCGCCCAGGAAAAAGTAGCGCTCGTGCATATAGGGCAGGAAGAAGGGAACGCCCAGGCTCAGGGCCGCTCCCGCCAGGACAAAGGCGGCGTTGGAGGGAGCTTTTTTGGAGAAGAGGAGCAGGGCCAGGACGGCGGCCATAAAAAGAAAGGCCAGGAGGATGGCGAGCTTGGAGGCAGAGGAGGGGAGCCGGACGCCATAGGGAATGAGGGAAAAGACGGAAGGAGAGTTATAGTTCAGCGTTCCCCAGCCCACGCTGTCAGTGGTCTGGCCGATATAGACCCTCAGAATATCCCAAACCGGCTTTCCCACCAAAAGGGCGGGGACCATGCTGAGGCCGAAAGCGGCGGGAAAGGCGAAGAGGTGCCGGAGCTTCGCCCGCCCCCGCAGCCACAGGGGCAGCCAGAGGGGGAGAATGAAGATGGCCTGGAGCTTGAAGGCAAAGGCCAGCCCCAGCAGGGCCAGAGAGCGCCAGGGACTATCCTCCAGGGCGGCGGCCAGGGCCAGCAGGCAGAGGGCGGCCCATACGCTGTCGCACTGTCCCCAGCACGCGCCGTTGAGGATCACCGTGGGCAGCAGAAGCAGGACGGAAAAGGCCAGGAGAGGAGCTTTTTTGTCCGCCGTCAGGCATTTTGCCAGCCGCAGTCCGCCCCAGGCCAGGAGCACATCAAAGAGGATGGAAAAAAGCTTGATGCCGTAAAGGTCGGAGAAGGGAAGGGCGGGGAGAAGGGCCAACATATATAAATAAGGAACATTGTAATTGCCCACCGGGTCCTTCAGCGCGGCAGGACCGCCCTGACGGAAGTGCTCTACCCACTGGGAGAGGAAATTTTGATAGTCCAGTGTGGCGTGGGAGAGGAAAACGGCCCGCAGAAAAATGGCCAGGCCGACAGGCAGCAGCATGAGAAGCAGGGTATCCCTGCCATACCCCTCCCGTCGAAGGAGCCACAGGGCCAGAGCGCCCAGACCAAGCAGAAGCAGGATCAGCAGGAGACTGGAAAACCCTCCGCCTCCCAGCGGCCAGCAGCGCGCCGCCGCCAGGGCGGCCAGGAGCAGCCCGCAGACGGAGCCTGGGCGGAGCTGTGAGGTTTTCACCATAAAAAAGCCCCCTTACATAAAAAATATCTGGATCTCTCCAGATATTTGCGTACTTACTATTGACTTCCAAAGTTGGACGTGGTATACTAAAACGCTTTCATTAAATGGAGAAGTGTCGCCAGCACCCCACCTTGAGTTTAGTGTACCACATCTGGCCCCTCCTGACAAGCGGACCGGAGACATATGTGTCAACTCGCCCGGGCGTGCGAAAAGCTGGCAGCCCTCCCGACTCTAAAGAAAAAGAGGGGAAGGGGGACGCTTTTCATCGGAATTTGGAAAGACGAGGTGTTTCAGCGAAATGATGGTCAAGGACGTCTATTACGGCAAGACCCTCCGAAAGAGCTTCGCCCGCCACGTGGAGCCTATGGAGATGCCCAACCTTCTGGAGATCCAGAAGAACTCCTACAAGTGGTTCCTGGACAAGGGACTGCGGGAGGTGTTCCGGGATGTGGCCGCCATCACCGACTACGCCGGCAACCTGGAGTTGAGCTTCATCGATTACACGATGGATGAGGACCCCAAGTACAGCGTAGAAGAGTGCAAGGCCCGGGATGCTACGTACGCCGCCCCTATCAAGGTGCGGGTGCGCCTTCGCAATAAGGAGACCGAGGAGATCAAGGAGCAGGAGATCTTCATGGGCGACTTCCCCCTGATGACCAAGGCCGGGACCTTTGTCATCAACGGCGCTGAGCGTGTCATCGTCTCTCAGATCGTCCGTTCTCCCGGTATGTACTATTCCAAAACGGCGGACAAGGCGGATAACCTGACCTATGCCACCACCGTGATCCCCGGACGGGGCGCGTGGCTGGAGTATGAGACCGACCTGAGCGATGTGTTCTGGGTCCGTATCGACAAAAACCGCAAGATCCCCATTACCTGCCTCATCCGGGCAGTAGGCCCCAAAACCGACGGAGAGATCATCGAGATGTTCGGTGAGGACCCCCGCATCGTGGCGACTATGGAGAAGGATACCTGCCGGACTTACGAGGAGTCTCTTCTGGAGATCTACCGTAAGCTCCGTCCCGGCGAGCCTCCCACGGTGGATTCCGCCGAGAGCCTGCTCAACGCTCTGTTCTTTGACCCCCGGCGGTATGATCTGTCCTCCGTGGGCCGTTATAAATTTAATAAGAAGATGGCCATTGCCTCCCGGCTTGCCGGACAAGTTCTGGCCGAACCCATCACCGATCCCGCCACCGGCGAGATCCTGGCCGAGGCGGGGGAGAGCATCACCCGGGAAAAGGCCGCCCAGCTCCAGGCCAAGGGCGTCAATGAGGCTGTGCTGGAGGTGGAGGGCCACAGCGTAAAGGTCTTTTCCAACCACATGGTGGACATGAAGAATTTTGTCTCCTTCGATCCTGAGGATTGCGGCATCAGCGAATCTGTCCGCTACACTGTCCTCATGGAGCTGATCGCCCAGGCAAACGGTGACGAGGCTGCCCTGAAGGATCTGGTGAGCGAACACCGGGACGATCTGGTGCCCAAGCACATCATCGTGGACGACATTATGGCCTCCATCAACTACCTTAACTGCCTGGCCAACGGTGTGGGCAGCCCGGACGATATCGACCACCTGGGTAACCGCCGTCTGCGCTGTGTGGGTGAGCTGCTCCAGAACCAGTTCCGTATCGGCTTCAGCCGTATGGAGCGGGTCATCCGGGAGCGCATGACCATTCAGGACCTGGATATCGTCACTCCCCAGAGTCTCATCAACATCCGGCCCGTTACCGCCGCCATCAAGGAGTTCTTTGGCTCCAGCCCTCTGAGCCAGTTTATGGATCAGACCAACCCCCTGGCCGAGCTGACCCACAAGCGCCGTGTTTCCGCCCTGGGTCCCGGCGGTCTGAGCCGTGACCGGGCTTCCTTCGACGTGCGGGATATCCACTAC
>CAJTLK010000064.1 GCA_910577415.1 uncultured Oscillospiraceae bacterium | reverse complement strand
TCAAGAAGATGATCGAGTCCTACGAGAACGGCATGAAGTAAATTTCCCCTTTGGGGGAGGGCGCCTGTCGCAAATGCGACAGGCGCCTTTCTATTTTCCCCGTCTCCCGTCTTTGCTGCCAGAAATTTTTACCATGTCCTCCTCTTTTCTTCTGTTTTCCTTGTTTTTCTTTTCCGAAGCAGATATAATCAACTATATCACAGCTGTAAAGCGGTGGCGTATCAGTCCGAGAGAAATAATGGCCGCCTTGCAGCTATTATTCTTTTGACCCGACACATTTTTAGTAGAGGAGGCCCTCCCATGAGCAATATCTGGCATGCCATGGACCCCAAGCGCATCTCCCCTGAGGACTTCATTTCGGTCATCGAGATCCCCAAGGGCAGCAAGAATAAATATGAGTTAGACAAATCCACCGGCTACATCATTCTGGACCGCATCCTTTACACCTCCACCCGCTACCCCGCCAACTACGGCTTCATCCCCCGGACCTACGGCGATGACGGCGATCCCCTGGACGTGCTGGTGCTGTGCGCGCAGACCCTGGACCCCATGACCCTGGTACGGTGTTATCCCATCGGCTACATCGACATGGTGGACGGCGGACGGCGAGACGAGAAGATCATTGCCATCCCCTTTGCCGATCCCTCCTACAACCCCTATCAGGACATCCACGACCTGCCCGAGCACATCTTTGAGGAGATGAGCCACTTTTTCTCGGTCTACAAGGCTCTGGAGGGAAAGGATGCGGTGGCCAAGGATATCCATGGCCGCGCCGATGCGGTAAAGGTCATCCTGGAGGCCATCCAGCATTACCGGGACTGCTTCTGTTAAAGCCCGCCCTGCTACCGTCCCGCTTCAAAACAGCGTAAACATACAAAGACGTCCCCGGACTGTTGCGGTCCGGGGACGTCCCTTTCAGGGTAGTGAGCTATTACACTTTTTCCACTGGCTCCAGCGTGCTGTTCCGCCAGAGGTAAAATCTTAAGAAACCCGGTCCCCTCTTGTAATCTTTCCTCAAAACGACTATAATGAAAGCACTTACCCGCAGATTTGAAAGGATGTGACGGACATGGCGGAACGCTATGACGCGCTGGTCGTCGGCGCGGGCTTTGCCGGCGCTGTGGTGGCCGGAGAGCTGGCAAGAAGGGGCGGCAAAAAGGTGCTCCTTCTGGAGCGCCGGGACCACGTCGGCGGCAATGCCTATGACCGCAAGGACCGCTTTGGCGTCCTCATTCACCAGTATGGCCCCCACATCTTCCACACCAACGACCAAAGGGTCTTCGACTACCTGAGCCAATACACCGCCTGGAACGGCTACCAACACCGGGTGGCGGCCAATCTTCCCGACGAGGGCGGTTCGCCCGCCCAGCGGATGCAGTACCCCGTACCCTTCAATCTGACCAGCCTGGAGGCCGCCTTTGGCCCGGAAGAGGGCAAGCGGCTGGGAGACAAGCTCATCGCCGCCTACGGTGCGGAGAAAAAGGTCACGATCCTGGAGCTGCGGCAGAACTCCGACCCAGAGATCGCCGCCCTGGCCGACTATGTCTATGACCACGTTTTCGTCCGCTATACCATGAAGCAGTGGGGCCAAAAGCCCGAGGACATTGACCCCAACACCACCGCCCGGGTCCCCATCTTCCTCAGCCGGGATGACCGCTACTTTCAGGACAAGTACCAGGGTCTGCCCACCGACGGCTACACTCCTATCTTTGAAAAAATTCTGGCTCACCCCGGCATCACCGTAGAGACAAGCTGTGACGCCTTGAAACGGCTGAAACTGGAAAACGGCAAGGTCCTTCTGGACGGTGAGGTCTTTGACGGACCTGTTATTTACACCGGCCAGGCCGACGAGCTGTTCTCCTTCCGTTTCGGCCCTCTGCCCTACCGCACCCTGGACTTTGAGTTTGAGACCTGGGTCGACAGGGCCATGGCACAGCCTCTCCCCCAGAGCTGCGTGGCCATGAGCGAGGGCGGCGACTTCTACCAGTCCCACGGTACGGTAAACTACACCGTAGACCGTCCTTACACCCGCATCACCGAGTTCAAACGCATGACCCTGCAAGAACTCCCCGGCGTGACCACCATCGTCAAGGAGTTCTCCAAGCCCTACTCTGCCGCACCGGGAGAAATTCCCTACTACGCCATCATCAACCCCGAAAACAACGCCCTCTACGCCCAATATAGGGCCGAGGCGGACAGATATCCCGCCCTCCACCTCCTGGGGCGGCTGGCAGAATATAAATACTACAACATGGACGCCATCGTCTCCCGTGCCCTGACCCTGGCGGACAAATTGCTGGGAGAGTGACCCCAATGGATAAGATTTTGACCTTTGCCGTCCCCTGCTACAACTCGGCGGCCTATATGGACCACTGTGTGGAGACCCTGCTCACCGCCGGGGAGGATATTGAGATCATCCTGGTAGACGACGGCTCCGTCAAGGACGATACCCCGCAAAAATGCGACGGGTGGCAGGAAAAATACCCCGACATCATCCGCGCCATCCACCAGCCCAACGGCGGCCACGGCGAGGGGGTCAACCAGGGCATCCGCAACGCCCGGGGGCTATACTACAAGGTGGTGGATTCCGATGACTGGCTGGACGCTGAGGCTCTGCAAAGGGTCATGACCAAGCTGCGGGAATGCGCTCAGTGGCCGGAGCCGTTGGACTTGCTCATTGCCAACTATGTCTATGAGCATGTGGAGGACAACACCCAAAAGGTCATGGGCTACCGCAACGTCTTTCCCCGGGAGAAGGTCTTCACCTGGGACGACATTGGCCGCTTCCGTCCCTCCCAGTATCTGCTGATGCACTCGGTCATCTACCGCACCCAGCTCCTCCGGGACTGCGGACTGGAGCTGCCCAAGCACACCTTCTACGTGGACAACATCTTTGTCTACCAACCTCTGCCCTTTGTCAAGAGCATCTACTACATGGACGTGGACCTGTACCGCTACTTCATTGGCCGCGCCGACCAGAGCGTCAACGAATCGGTCATGGTAGGCCGGGTGGATCAGCAGGTCCGGGTGACTAAGCTGATGATCGGCGCCCATGACCTGAAGGCTGTCCGCTCCGCCCATCCCAAGCTGGGACGGTACATGACCAATTACCTGGCAATGATGATGACCATCTCCTCCATCTTCCTGAACCTGGACGGCTCCCCGGAGAAGCTGGGGGCCAAGACCGAGCTGTGGGAGCACCTGCGGGCGGTGGACCCGGCCCTCCACCACAAGCTGAAATACCGCTCCCTGTCCACCGTAGGCGTCATCCCAGGTTACCAGGGCCGGAAGCTGTCGGTGAAGCTCTACCGCATGGCCCGGAAGATATACAAGTTCAACTGATAAATACATACAGTCCCCGCAGATCAAATGATCTGCGGGGACTATTTTTTCGGTATCCTGTTCCAGAGTCGCGCAAACCTCAAACCCCCAGCAGCCGTCTGGCTCTCTTTAAAAGTTTTATGTAAACTTCATCCATCTGCCACTCGTTGGTCAGCTCCAGCAGCCTGTCCGCCGGAAGCCAGGCCACCTTGGTGTTCTCCCCCTCCCGGACCTTCAGCGGCCCATCCCGGTCCGCGGTGAGAAGATAGGATACGTTCAGGTGGAGATGCGCGGGCACATATTCTCCCCGCTTCACATGGCCCCAGACAGGCAAAATTTCCACCGAGGCAACGCTTTCGGAGAGCGGGCGGATATGGGCCGCCCCAGTCTCCTCCGCCGCCTCCCGAAGGGCCACCGAGAGAAGATCGGCTTCCCCGTCGGCGTGGCCCCCGGTCCAGGCCCAGACCTTGTAGATATTGTGGTGGGCCATCAGCACCCACTGCCCATCAGAACTCACCACAAAGCCTGAGGCGGTGATGTGGGCGGCTTTGTTCTCCCGCGTGAGAATGGTGTCCGGGTATTGGTTTACATAATATAGAATCTGCTCCTTGTCCGCAGCCTCAGCCTCCGACTGAGGAACATAGGCTTTGATGTCATCCAGATACATTTTCTCACTTCCGTTGATACGTCAAATACTGGAATTGCAATCCGTTTTCCTCCAGCGGTCCCTCCGTCCGGGCCACCTCCCACTCCGGGTCTGCGTCCAGGTCTGGAAAGAAGGTATCGGCAGAGAAGGTTGACATAATTTTAGTCACGTAAACAGTCTCACAGTATGGCAGCAGCTCCCGGTACACGCTCCCCCCCCCGATGACGAAGCTGTCGGCGGGGGCAGCGGCGAGCAGAGCGTCCAGGTCGTGATAGACCTCCGCTCCCTCCACTGTGAAGGCCGGGTCACGGGAGAGGATGAGGTTCCGCCGCCCCGGCAGGGGGCGTCCGCCGGGAAAAGTGGTCAGGGTCTTCCGGCCCAGGATCACCGGATGGCCGGTGGTAAGAGCCTTGAACCGCTTCAGGTCGGCGGAGATGTAGCACAGCTGGTCCCCGTCCTTGCCGATGGCCCAGTTTTGGTCCACCGCCACGATGGCGTTCATAGTGCTCCCTCCTTAGTTTACATAATTTTATCCACAGTGGTGTTGCTGTCGCATTCTGAGGCGGGCTGGACAGTCGGGCTTCTCTATACCGCCACCTCGATCTTCCCCTCCAGCTCGTGGTACTGGTAGCCCTCCAGGGTGAAGGAGCTTTTGGTAAAGGCGTAGAAGTCGGTGACAGAACCGTCCAGTGCCACTCTGGGCGCGGGATACGGCTCCCGCTTCAGCAGCTCCTCCACGGCGGGAACGTGGCGGTCATAGATGTGGGCATCGGCGATGACATGCACCAGTTCCCCCGCCTCCAACCCGGAGACCTGGGCAAACATCATCAGCAGGGCGGCGTACTGCATCACGTTCCAGCCGTTGGCAGTGAGCATATCCTGGCTGCGCTGGTTCAGAATACCGTTCAGGGTGTTGCCGCTGACGTTGAAGGTCATGGAATAGGCACAGGGCTGAAGTCCCATCTCCTTTAAGTCATGGTGATTAAAGAGATTGGTGACAATACGCCGGGAGGCGGGATTGTGTTTGAGCTGCCACAGTACCCAGTCCACCTGATCCATCCGTCCCTCAGGAAAATCGTACTCCACCCCCAGCTGATAGCCATAGGCTTTGCCGATGGAGCCGCTCTCGTCGGCCCAGGCGTCCCACACATGGCTGGAGAGCTGGTGGACGTTGTTAGACTTCTTCTGCCAGATCCAGAAAAGCTCGTCCAGGGCGGACTTGAAATACTGCCGCCGGAGAGTGAGGATGGGAAACTCTTCCCGCAGATCGTAGCGGTTCACCACCCCGAAGAGCTTAATGGTGTGGGCGCTCGTGCCATCCTCCCATTTGGGCCGCACCGGGCGGTCTGTGTCCCAGACCCCCTTGGCCAAAATATCCCGGCAGTTTTGCGCAAAGACCTGGTCGGCATAGCTCATATCGCTGTCTCCCCTTTTTGTCGCTTTTTCTTATCATATCAGGAAATGACGGTGGGAGCAAGGGCAAAAAACGGCCCCGGCGGAAATCCCGCCGGGGCCGCTTCCTCTTTTGTGAACTTGTATCGGCGCTCAGCAGACCTTCACCGTCCAGCCGTGCTCGTCGGGGAGCCTGCCCCACTGGATGCCGGTGAGGGTGTCGTAGAGCTTCTGGGTCAGCTTTCCGATCTTGCCGCCGCAGACCTCCACGCTCTTGTCCTCCCAGGTCATCTCACCGATGGGAGAGACCACGGCGGCGGTGCCGGTGCCCCAGGCTTCATCCAGCTTGCCCGCCTGGGCGGCGTCAAAAAGCTCCTGGGCGGAGAGCAACCGCTCCTCCACCGGGATGCCCCAGCTCTTGATGAGGTCCACGCAGCTCTTCCTCGTCACACCGGGGAGCACCGAGCCGGTGAGCTTGGGGGTGATGACGGTCCCGTCGATCTGGAACATGACGTTCATGGAGCCGACTTCCTCGATATACTTCCGCTCCACACCGTCCAGCCAGAGGACCTGGGCGTAGCCCTTCTCCTCGGCCCGCTCGCCGGCCCGGATAGAGGCGGCGTAGTTGCCGCCGCACTTGGTGAAGCCGGTGCCGCCCCGGACGGCCCGGACATCCTCATCCTCCACATAGATGCGCACCGGGTTGATGCCCTCGGCGTAGTAGGCTCCCACGGGACAGAGAATGACGGCAAAGAGATAGGTGTGGGAGGCGTGGACCCCCAGAGAGGGATCGGTGGCGATGACAAAGGGACGAATATAGAGGCTGGTGCCCGGCTCGTTGGGCACCCAGTCCGCCTCCACCTTCACAAGCTGTTTCACCGCCTCCACGAAAACCTCCTCGTCGATGGTGGGAATACACAGCCGCTCGCAGGAGTTTTGGAACCGGCGGGCGTTCTCATAGGGGCGGAAAAGCTGCACCCCGCCGTCGGGGGTACGGTATGCCTTCATACCCTCGAAGACTTCCTGGGCATAGTGGAACACCATGGCGCAGGGTTCCAGGGAGAGAGGGCCGTAGGGGACGATGCGGCCATCGTGCCAGCCTTTGCTGGCGGTGTAGTTCATCAGGAACATATGGTCGGTGAAATTCTTACCGAATTTCAGAGTCTTAGAGTCGGGCTTGGGCTTGAGAACAGCAGCGCGGGTAATGGGAAACTCCTGCATGATAACTCCTCCTTGGAGCTTGATTTGCGGCTATTATACTCCCCTTTTCCCCCGCATGCAAGAGAAAATTCCCAGAAAAGGCCCCCTGCCTGACGTTGCCGGTTCAATTTGCATGGGTTGTCCGCCGGCACTCCCCCTTGATTTTTTTCTCCCTCTATGGTATAATGGCCGCTCCGTAGCCTTGTTTCACAAGTCTACGAGGCTGCGCCATTTCCGCGCTACGCGCGGACGCGGCCATTGACCTACTCGCAAAAATGCCCTTGCAAGCAAGCATTTTTACTTCGTAGTATAGTCCTCCATCCTACATATAAACGGAGTGTGATATGTCCTTATGGACCCATCCAGTATGACCATGATCGTTTCCATCCTGCTCCTTGTTGTCTGTTCCGGCTTCTTCTCGGCTACCGAGACTGCCTTTACCTCCCTGAACCGGGTGCGGATGAAGGCCAAGGCCGAAGGCGGCGACCTCCGGGCGGCCAGGACCCTGGCCCTGGCCGAGGACTATGACCGGCTTCTCACCACCATTCTCATCGGCAACAATGTGGTGAACATCGCCGCCACCACCATCTCCACCGCCCTGTTTATGAAGCTGCTGGGCGACTATGGCCCGGCGGTGTCCACCCTGGTGCTGACGGTGGTCATTCTCATCTTCGGCGAGGTCTCCCCCAAATCCATGGCCAAGGAGCGCAGCGAATCCTTTGCCACGTTCGCCACCCCCATCATGCGCCTGCTCATGCTCCTGTGCACTCCCCTGGCTTTCCTCTTTGCCCAGTGGAAAAAGCTGCTCTCCCGCATTTTCCGCGCCAAGGCCGACGAGGGCATCACGGAAGAAGAGCTGGTCACTATGGTGGATCAGGCTGAGAGCGAGGGTGGACTGGACCGTCACGAGAGCGAGCTGATCCGCTCGGCCATCGAGTTCGGCGACATGGAGGTACAGGAGATCTTGACCCCCCGGGTGGACATCGTGGCGGTGGAGGACACCGATTCCATGGAGGCCGTGGCCCAGGCCTTTGCCGAAAGCGGCTACTCCCGTCTGCCGGTCTACCATGAGGATATGGATGACATCATCGGCGTCATCCACGAAAAGGACTTCCACGCCGCCCGCTACCACGGCCAGACCGACCCCATGGCCTTGGTGGCCCCCATTCTTTACACCACGGGCAACACCAAAATTTCCGACCTGATGCGCATCCTTCAGCGGAAAAAGGCCCATATGGTGGTGGTCGTGGATGAGTACGGCGGCACAGAGGGGCTTTGTACCCTGGAGGACATTGTGGAGGAGCTGGTAGGCGAAATCTGGGATGAGCATGACGAAGTCATCGAGGAGTTCAAAAAGCAGCCCGACGGCAGCTATATCATCGCTTGCCATGCCGCCCTCGCCGACCTCTACGACCTTTTCGCCCTCACCGGCGAGTGCGAGGCCAACACGGTCTCGGGCTGGGTCATGGAGCAGATCGGCAGGGTCCCCGAGGAGGGAGACAATTTTGTCGCAGACGGTCTGGACGTGACCGTCACCCGGGTGGATCACCGCCGGGTACTGGAAATAAAGGTAGTCGTCCTTCCCGAGAAGGAAGAGACGGAAGAGAAAAAATGATCCTACAACAAAGCAGCGCCGGCACAGGAATGTGCCGGCGCTTTTCCTTAGCTCAGCTCTTCAAAATCACTGGCCGGGTGCTTGCAGATGGGACAGATGAAATCTGCGGGAAGGACGTCCCCTTCGTAGATATACCCGCACACCTTGCACACCCACCGCTTCTTCCCCGCCGGAGCCGGGGCCACCTGGGGCTTGGGCTTGACGTGGGACTGGTAATAAGCATAGGTGACGCTGGGAACGGCAGAGGTCACGTCCCCGTCCACCACATCGGCCAAAAAGAGGGTATGGCTGTCCAGATCCATGGTGGAGACCACGCGGCAGGCAAGCCAGGCGTTTATCCCTTCCGTCAGGCGGAGGATGCCGTTTTCTCCCCGCTCCACGCTTTTAAACCCGGCAAACTTATCTACCTCCCGGCCCGACTGAAACCCAAAGCGCTGGTAGATAGAGAAGGGTGCGTCCTCCGCCAGGATGGAGAGGGTAAACTCCCCCGCAGCCAGCACCATCTCGTGGGTGCGGTGGACCTTGTTCACCGCGACAACAATACGGTTTGGCTCGTCTGTCACCTGCATGGCAGTGTTGATGATACAGCCGTTATCCCTCTCCCCCTCCCTGGCGGTCAGGACAAACAGGCCGTAGCTCAGGGCATACATAGCCTTTTTGTTTTTCATGGAAGACCTCCCTCCCTGGTCTTCTCATTTTACCCGGTTTTTCAAAGAAAAACCGCCGAGAGTCCTCTCCCGGCGGTTTCGGTCTTTTCTCTTATTTGATCTCCATGCTGTCCACTTCCGCCTTCAGCCTGGCGGCAAAATCGCCCAGGCTCATGGCCCCCAGGTCCTCGCCGGAGCGGTGGCGCACCGAGACCGTCTTGTTCTCGATATCCCGGTCTCCCACCACCAGCATATAGGGCACCTTCTCCAGGGTGGTCTCCCGGATCTTCTTGCCGATCTTCTCATTGCGCAGGTCCTTCTCGCAGCGGAAGCCCGCCTTGTCCAGCTCGGCGCAAATTTCCCCGGCATAACCGTCCGCCCGGTCCGTGATGGTGAGCACCTTCACCTGCACCGGGGCCAGCCACGCCGGGAAGGCTCCGGCAAAGTGCTCGGTGATGACGCCGATGAACCGCTCGATACTGCCCAGCACCACCCGGTGGATCATGACGGGGCGGTGCTTCTGCCCGTCCTCCCCGGTGTACTCCAGCTCGAACCGCTCGGGGAGCTGACTGTCCAGCTGGATGGTGCCGCACTGCCAGGTCCGGCCCAGGGAGTCGGCCAGGTGGAAGTCCAGCTTGGGGCCATAGAACGCGCCGTCGCCCTCGTTGATGACGAAATCCTTGCCCATGCCGGTAATGGCGTCCTTCAGGATGTCCTGATTGTGCTCCCACTCGTCCACTGTGCCGATGTGGTCCTCCGGCATGGTGGAAAGCTCAATGGTATAGGAAAGGCCAAAGGTGGAGTAGACCTCGTCAAAGAGCCGCACGGTCTCCTGAATGACCTCCTTCATCTGCTCCCTTGTCATAAAGACATGGGCGTCGTCCTGGGTAAAGCAGCGCACCCGGAACAGGCCGTGGAGGGCGCCGGAAAGCTCGTGGCGGTGCACCAGACCCAGCTCGCCCATGCGCAGGGGCAGTTCCTTATAGGAGTGGGGCTCACTGGCGTAGACCAGCATACCGCCGGGGCAGTTCATGGGCTTGATGGCGAAATCGGTCTCGTCGATGACGGTGGTATACATGTTGTTCTTGTAGTGGTCCCAGTGGCCGCTGCGCTCCCAAAGCTGGCGGTTGAGCATGATGGGAGTGGAAATTTCCAGGTAGCCGTACTTCTTATGCACCTTGTGCCAGTAGTCCAGCAAAGTATTGCGTAGCACCATGCCCTTGGGCAGGAAGAAGGGGAAGCCGGGGCCTTCGTCCCGGAGCATGAACAGTCCCAGCTCCTTGCCCAGACGGCGGTGATCCCGGCGCTTGGCCTCTTCGATGCGCTCCAGATAGGCGTCCAGCTCCTCCTTCTTGGGGAAGGCAATGCCGTAGATACGCTGGAGGGTCTCCCGGTTGGAATCCCCCCGCCAATAGGCGGCGTTGCAGGCGGTGAGCTTCAGGGCGTTGCCCTTGATGCGCCCGGTGGAGTCCAGATGCGGCCCGGCGCAGAGGTCGGTGAACTCGCCCTGCTTATAAAAGCTGATGGCGGCGTCCGCAGACAGGTCGTTGATAAGCTCCACCTTGTACTTCTCATCCTTATCCGCCATAAACTTCAAAGCCTCGTCCCGGGGCAGTTCAAACCGCTCCAGCTTCAGCTTTTCTTTGCAGATCTTCCGCATCTCGGCCTCAATTTGCTCCAGATGCTCGGGGGTGAAGGCAAAGGGAGCGTCCATATCGTAGTACCAGCCCTCGTCGATGGAGGGGCCAATGGCCAGCTTCACCTCGGGCC
>CAJTLK010000063.1 GCA_910577415.1 uncultured Oscillospiraceae bacterium | reverse complement strand
GGAGGTCTTTGAGGAGGCGGCGGGCATCTCCCGTTACCGCCACCTCAAGGAGGAGGCGGAGCGGAAGCTGGAGCGGACCCAGGAGAATCTGACCCGCATCAATGATAAGATCGACGAGCTGGAGCTTCAGGTGGAGCCGCTGCGCCAGTCGGCGGAGAAGGCGAAAAAGTTCCTCATCCTCCGGGACGAGCTGCGGGGCTTGGAAATTTCCCTGTGGTTGGAGCAGCTGGAAAATATCCGCACCAGGGCCATCAAGGTCCAGTCCGACTATGAAAACGCCCTCCGGCAGAAGACCGAGGCCCAGGCCGAGGTGGAAAAGCTCTACGCCGCCGCCGAGGCCATCGGCGCGCAGATGCGCCAGAAGGAGATGGACGCCGAGGGCATCCGCTTTGAGATGATGGGCCGTCAGGCCGACGCCAACGAGTGCGAGAACGCCATCGCCGTGCTGAAGACCAACATCCAGAACAATATCACCAACACTGCCCAGCTCCAGCAGGAGCTGGAGGCCCAGGAAGGGCGGGCCGGCTCCATTGCCGGGCAGATCGAGCAGCGCAGGCAGCGTTTGGAGGAGATCACCGCCCAGACCGCCGCTCTGGAAACCCAACTGACGGCCAAGCAGACCCAGGCCGACGAGCTGGGTAAGAGCGCGGGCACCCTGGCCGCCGAGATGGAGGCCCTGCGCCAGAAGGCCCAGATGGAGACCGCCTCCGCCGCCGAGGCCAAGGCTCTCCTCTCTGCCCTGGCCGCCGCGGCCCAGGAGGTCATGGACCGGGACAACGCCCTGCGTCAGGAACTCTCCGCCGGGGAGGAGCGGCTCGTTGCCGCCAAGGCCGAGGCCAAGACCGCCCAAAAGGAGCTGGACCAGGCCCGGGAGGACCGGGATTCCATCAAGAACATCATCAGCGGCTACGCCCTGCGTCTGAGTTCCCGCCATGAAAAGCTGAAGACCGCCGAGGAGAAGCATGCCAAGCTCCAGGTGGAGCAGAGCACCCTTCAATCCCGCATCCATATGCTCCTGGAGATGGAGAAGATGTATGAGGGCTACTCCAAGGCCGTGAAGATGGTCATGGGAGAGGCCGAGCGGGGGCAGATGAAGGGTATTTTAGGCCCGGTGGCGGGGCTTCTCCGGGTGGAAAACGCCTATACCGTTGCCATCGAGACCGCCCTTGGCTCGGCCATGCAGAACATTGTAGTGGAGCGGGAGGAGGACGGCAAGAACGCCATCCAGTACCTCAAGCGCCGGGACGGCGGACGCTGCACCTTTCTGCCCCTGAAGGCCATTGAACCCCAGGAGTTCAAGGACACCGGCGTGGTGAATGAGCCGGGGTTTGTGGGCATGGGAGATGAGCTGATCCAGTGCGAGAAGAAATATGAGATCGTCTTTTCCTACCTACTGGGCCGCACCGTCATTGCTGAGGACATGGACGCTGCCATCGCCATGGCCCGGAAGTATAAGCACCGCCTGAAGATCGTCACCTTGGACGGACAGGTGCTCAATCCCGGCGGTTCCATGACCGGCGGCTCGGCCTCCCGGACGGCGGGGATCCTCTCCCGCCAGGGAGAGCTGGAGCGGCTTCGGGAGCAGAAGGCGGACATTGACGCCAAGCTGGCCGAGGCTGGAAAGACCCTGGAGGAGGCCAAGCGGGAGGTCACAGGGGCGCAGTACGAGATGGACACCGCCCAGGCTCAGCAGCGAGCGCATGAGGATGATATTTTAAAGCTGGAGGAGCGGGTGGGCCACCTGAACCAGGCCCTCAGCGACCAGGAAAAGCATCAGGACGAGCTGAAAAGCGAGCTGGAGAGCCTGGCCCAGCGCTCCAAACGCACCGAGGAGGACACCGAGAGCGCTCGCAAGCGCATCGAGGAGCTGGAGGGGGCCGCCGAGGCCCTCCGGGCTGAGGCCGAGGGCAAAGAGAAGGGCCAGAGCGAGCTGCGGGAGCGCAGTGAATGGATGATCTCCGAGATCGCCGCCCTCAACGCTCAAAAGGCGGCGCTGGAGGCCGAGGCGTTGGCCTCCAAGCAGTCTCTCCGGGAGCTGGAAGACCTTCGGTCCGATATGGCTGGGGACAAGGCAGACCGGGAGGGGCGCATCGAGGCCCTGAAGGCGGAGAACCAAGAGCTGGAGCGGCAAATTCGGGAGAGGGAAGAGACCCTGCAAAACATCAAGACCGAGACCGCCCAGCGGCAGGCCGACATCGCCCGGCTCAACCAGGAGCGTCTGGACCTGGAGGGCGAGCGCACCAAGGCGGATAAGGCCAGCCGGGACAAGAACAGCGAGCTGCTCCTCATGGAGCGGGAGGTCTCTGTTTTAGAGCAAAAGAAGACCACCGCCGAGATGGAGGAGCGGCAGATATTGGATCGCCTTTGGGAGACCTATGAGCTGAGCCACGAAGCGGCCATGGCCCAGCGGGTGGAGCTGGAGAGCATACCCAAGGCCCAGCGCCGGGTGGGGGAGCTGAAGCGTTCCATTTCCGCCCTGGGCAACATCAACCTGGACGCCATCGACGAGTTCCAGCGGGTCAATGAGCGGTATACCTATTTTACCAGCCAGCGGGACGACGTGGAGCGGGCCAAGGCCGAGCTGGAGAAGATCATCACCGACGTCACCGCCGAGATGGAGAAGATTTTTGGCGAGCAGTTTGCCAAGATCAACGAGGCCTTCCAGCAGACCTTTACCGAGCTTTTCGGCGGCGGCAAGGCCACGTTGGAACTGGAGGACCCCAAGGACATTTTGAACTGCGGTATTGAAATTCGCTGTCAGCCTCCGGGAAAGAGCCTGAAGATCATCACCCTCCTCTCCGGCGGCGAGAAAGCTTTTGTGGCCATCGCCCTCTACTTCGCCATTTTGAAGGTGCGGCCCACTCCCTTTGTGGTCATGGATGAGATCGAGGCCGCCCTGGACGACGCCAATGTCCGCCGCTTTGCTAGTTATATGCGCTCTATGGCGGACAACACCCAGTTCATCGTCATCACCCACCGCCGGGGCACCATGGAGGAGGCCGACGTGCTCTATGGCGTCACCATGCAGGAGCAGGGGGTCACCCGGGTGCTCACCATCAATCTCAATGACGTGGAGAAGGAACTCAATATTAAGTGAGGAGTTTTCATGGGCTTTTTTGAGAAGATCAAACAGGGCTTGGCCCGGACGAAAGAGAATATCGGCCACTCCTTTGCCGAGCTGTTTGCCGGGGAGCTGAACGACGATTTCTACGACCAGCTGGAGGAGACCCTCATCCTCTCCGACATGGGGGTGGACGCCGCCCTGGAGATCAGCGGCGAGCTGCGCCGCCGGTGCAAGCTGGACGGGGTCAAGAAGGCTGCCGGAGCCAGGGAGATATTGAAGGACATCCTGGTGGGGCTGCTGAACATCGGCCTGCCGGAGCTGAACATGGAGAACACCCCAGCAGTATGCCTCTTCATCGGGGTCAACGGAGTGGGGAAGACCACCACCATCGGCAAGCTCTCGGCAAAATTGAAAGCCGATGGTAGGAAAGTTCTCCTCTGCGCCGGAGACACCTTCCGGGCTGCCGCCGCCGACCAGCTTTCCATCTGGGCAGAGCGTGCGGGGGTGGACATCATCCGCCAGCACGAGGGAGCCGACCCCGCCGCCGTGGTCTTCGACGCCTGCTCCGCCGCCAAGGCACGGAAGGTGGACGCGGTGCTGGTGGATACCGCGGGCCGGCTCCACAACAAACAAAACCTGATGAACGAGCTGAATAAAATTTCCCGCGTCATTGACCGGGAATGTCCCGGCGTGAGCCGGGAGACCCTGCTGGTGCTGGACGCCACCACCGGGCAGAACGGCCTTGTCCAGGCCCGGCAATTCCAGGAATCGGCGGGACTTACCGGGGTCGTCCTCACCAAGCTGGACGGTACCGCCAAGGGCGGTATCGTCATTGCCATCGCCAGGGAGCTGGGGGTGCCGGTGAAGTTCATCGGCGTAGGCGAGGGCGTGGACGACCTGATGGAGTTCAACGCCGAGGAGTTTGTAGAGGCCTTGTTGTAAGGAGGAATTTCCATGTCCCGCATTGACGGAAGAAAGAACGACCAGCTTCGCCCCGTTGAGATCGTCCCCGGCGTCAATAAATTCGCCGAAGGCTCCTGTCTTATCCGCTGCGGCAATACCCATGTGCTATGCTGTGCCAGCGTGGAGGACAGAACACCGCCCCACGTGGCGGAGGGCACCGGCTGGGTCACAGCCGAATACTCCATGCTTCCCCGGGCCAACCGGGAACGGAGCAAGCGGGACATCGCCAAGCTGAAGCTCTCCCCCAGAAGCGCGGAAATTCAGAGGTTGGTGGGGCGTTCACTCCGCTCCTGTGTGGACATGGCCAAGCTGGGTGAGCGCACCATCACCGTGGACTGTGACGTGCTCCAGGGCGACGGTGGCACCCGCACCGCCAGTGTTACCGGTGGATATGTGGCCCTTTGTCTGGCCGTCAAAAAGCTGATGGCCGACGGCCTTTTAGAGGAAAGCCCCCTCATTGGCAGCGTTGCCGCCGTGTCGGCGGGGATCGTGAATGATGAGCTGCTTTTGGACCTATGCTACGAGGAGGACTCCTCTGCCCAGGTGGACCTGAACTGCGTGATGACAGGGAAGGGCGAGCTGGTGGAGGTGCAGGGCACCGGCGAGGGCCGGAGCTTCACCGTTGCCGAGCAGCGTTCCCTGGTGGACCTGTGCGCCAAGGGCATTGCGGAGCTTCAGGAGATACAAAAGAAAGCGTTGGAGGACTAAGCCATGAAGATGGTACTTGCCAGCAAAAACCCCCACAAGCTCACCGAGATGACCGCCATCCTCTCCCAGTTGGGGGTGGAGGTGGTATTGGAGAGCGACGTGGGGGTCGATGTGGACGTGGAGGAGACCGGGGAGACCTTTGAGGAAAATTCCCTCCTGAAAGCCAAGGCGGTAATGGAAGCCTCCGGGCTGCCCGCCATTGCCGACGACTCGGGCCTGTGCGTCGCCGCCCTGGGGGGTGGCCCCGGCATCTACTCCGCCCGCTACGGCGGGGAGGGGCTGGACGACAAGGGCCGTTATGAGCTGGTGCTCCAAGGGCTTTCCGGGCAGATAGACCGCAGCGCCAAATTCGTCAGTGTCATCACCGCCTGTTTTCCCAACGGCGACGTGCTCTCGGCCAGGGGGGAGTGCCCCGGCCTTATCACGTACGGCCCTAGGGGCAGCGGCACCTTTGGCTACGACCCCATCTTCCTGGTGCCGGAGAAGAGAAGGACCTTTGCCGAGATGGAGGGGGAGGAGAAGAACGCCATCTCCCACCGGGGACGGGCCTTACAGAAGTTTAAGATAGAGCTGGAAAAGTACTTGGGAGGGCAAAATGGCTGATTTGACAAGCAAGCAGAGGGCCCAGCTTCGGGCCATGGCAAATTCCCTGGATCCGGTGCTCCACATCGGCAAGGGAGACCTGGGAGACAACCTCATCACCCAGGCCGGCGACGCCTTGGAGGCACGGGAGCTTATCAAGTGCCGGGTGCTGGAGACCTCGGAGCTGTCTCCGAGAGAGGCCGCCGACGCCCTCAGCGCCGCCACCCGCAGCGAGGTGGTGCAGGTCATTGGAACAAAATTCGTTTTATTTCGTCCAAGCCATAAAAAGGACAAAAAGGATAAGATCGTACTGGTAAAGTAAATTCCCACTGGAAAGAGAAATTTTGGCACAGAGGGGGAATACCATGCGTATCGGCATCTATGGCGGGAGCTTTGACCCGCCCCACATCGGCCACGCGGAGGCGGCCAGGGCGGCAGCCGCGGCGCTGAAGCTGGACAAGCTGATCCTTGTTCCCGCAGCCCTGCCGCCCCACAAGGAGCTTTCGGCGGAGGGAGCCGGGGCAGAGGACCGTCTTGCTATGACAGGCATTATGGCTGACGTCTTGGGCCGGAACGTGGAGGTGGACCGGCTGGAGCTGGACCGGGCAGGGAAGAGCTATACGGCGGACACCCTGCGGGAGATGAAGGCGCGCTATCCCGGCGACGAGCTATGGCTGCTCATGGGCAGCGATATGCTCTTCTCCCTTCAGAATTGGCGGGAGCCGGAGGTCATCCTTTCCCTGGCCGCTGTTGCCGCCTTTGCCAGGGAGGAGGAAGACGACCTGCGGGAGATGAAGGCCCATGCTGGGAAACTCTCTGAGACCTACGGGGCCAGAGTGGAGGTCATTCCTTTGCCGGTACACCCCTGCTCCTCCACCCAGGTGCGGCGGGAGCTGAAGGAGGGGAAACGTCCTCAGGGACTTCTCGACCCGGTCTATGGTTACATATTGCGCCATGGTCTTTACGGCACCAACGCCGATCTGAAGCATTTGAGCGATGAGAAACTGCGTGCCTGTTCGCTGTCCATGGTCTATGCCAAGCGCCATGCCCACATTCTGGGAGTGGAGGAGACGGCGGTAAAGCTGGCCCAGCGCTGGGGAGCGGACCCCCAGGCGGCCCGCAGGGCGGGGATCCTCCATGACTGCACGAAATACTTATCCCTGAAGGAGCACTTGGATATTTGCAAGCGGGCGGGCATTGTCCCCGACGAGATGGAGGCCGGAAGCGCCAAGCTCCTCCACTCCAAGACCGGGGCCGCCCTGGCCCAAATGGTATACGGAGAGAGCGATGAAGTATATTGGGCCATCTATTGGCACACCACGGGCCGGGCGGATATGGGCCTTTTGGAGAAGATCGTATACCTTGCCGACTACATGGAGCCAAACCGGGACTTTGAAGGCGTCGAGGAGCTGCGGCGGCTTTGCGACACCGATCTGGACGCCGCCCTTCAGATGGGGCTGGAAATGAGCGTGGCCGACCTTGAAGCGCGTGGCGTGCCCATTCATAAAAACACACAGGGAGCATTGGACTGGGTGCGGGAGCACCGGAAAGGGACATGAGCTTGAGCGAAGAGAAGAAAAACATGGCGGAGGGCCGGGAGCCGAAGGCGAAGGCTGATCCCGCGGGGAAGACCCCCACTCAAAAACCGGCGCGGCAGTCGGGGCAAAAGACTGCGGGGAAGTCCCAGCAGCCCCCGAGGCCCGGGGCAAAACCGGCGGCAAAAAAGCCTGAGACGCCCCCCCAGACGGGGACGGCTCGCGTTTTGCGCATCCTTTATATCGTGCTGACCGTTATTTCTGCCCTTATCGTGGTGGGATATATCTTCTGGCGCATCTTTGCCGCGCCGCCCGTGGTGGATGATGAGCACGGCAGACCCTCGGCCTCCCGTCCGCCCCTGGTCATTACCACTGAAGACCCGGAGCATCCGGGACAGCAGATCGAGATCGAGCTGCCCGCCCTCTCCGGCGACAGGAAGAAGGAGTTCTATACCTTCCTCATGGTGGGACAGAGCCAGGACGAGGGTGGAAAGCTTACCGACACCATGATGCTGGCGTCCTATGATGTGCCCAACCAGAAGGTGAGCATCATGAGCCTGCCCCGGGACACCTACGTCAAGTGCAAGGGCAGCACCGTACTTCTCAACTCGGTCTACAACTACACCGGGGGTTACCGGGACGACGAGAAGGGGATCGAGGGGCTGAAGAAGGCGGTACAGGAGCTGACCGGGGTCTACCCCGACTTCCACGCCGTCATCCAGTGGGAGGCCCTGGGAGAGTTGGTGGACGCCATCGGAGGCGTGGAGTTCGAGGTGCCCTTCGATATGTATTATAACGACCTCTCCCAGCACTTTAAGATCGACCTCAAAGAAGGGAAACAGGTCCTGGACGGCAACGGGGCCATGGGCCTGGTCCGCTGGCGGCACAACAGTGACGATTATGGCCACATCTCCAAGAGCTATGGCTATCGGGAGGGGGACATTGGCCGCATCAAGACCCAACAGGCGTTTTTGAAGGAGACCATTAAAAAATGCCTCCAGCCCGGAGTGATCCTGGACAACTGGACGGAATATTTGGCCATCTTTCAGCGCAACGTAGTGACGAACCTGTCGGCGGGGGAGCTGGCCTACTTTGCCCAGTCCGCCGTGGGCGGGCTGAAGATGGACAGCGTGGCCTTTGCCACCCTGCCCTACGCGGAGGCGGGAAACGGGCACCTGGTGCCCGTGGGCCGGCAGATCGTCTCCACCGTCAACGCCAGCTTCAACCCCTACGAGGAGGATATCCACCTGGGCGAGCTGAAGCTGGCCACTATGGACGATGTGCCCAGGCCCAGTGAGACCCCCGATCCCGATGAAAGTCCTGACCCGGATGAGACTCCCGACCCGGACGCCACGCCTGATCCCGACGCCACCCCCGGCCCCGGCGAGAGCGGTGCGCCCCAGAGCGGCGAGGGAGACCCGCTTTTGCCGCCCGGAGTGCAGCCCAGCCCCAACGCCTCCTCCCGACCCGGCGGATCGCTGAGACCCAACAGCAGCGCCAGACCGGGTGAAAGTGCCCGCCCCGGCGAGACCTCCCGGCCCAGCGGTTCACCGAGACCCACTGAGAGCGGAAAGCCGGAGGAGAGCGCCCGGCCCGCCATGTCGCCAAAGCCTTCCGAGAGCGGCAGCCCCGGTGGGGCCACCCAACGGCCCGGAGAGGAGCCGGGGGAAAACGAAAGCCCCAAGCCCATCGCCACAGACAAGCCCTCTGAAGGAAACGAGCCGCCATCTACTGCTACGGCTAAGCCCGTTGAGCCGGACCCCACCCCGTGGCCTACCCAGTTTTCCGTCCCCGGCGGCCCCTCCCCGGAGGACCCGCTGCTGCCGCCGGGCGTTTGATGAAAGAAGAAAGGCCCCCACGGAAATGTTTTTCGTGGGGAGAGGAAAAAGCCCGGAATGATGAGACTTGCCCGAAGGGCGAGGCGAAAGATATGAAGGAGGTTTTGACGACATGACACCGAAAGAGACCGCCCTGTTCCTGGCCAAGGCCCTGGACAGCAAGAAGGGCATTGATATCAAAGTTCTGGAGACCGGGCCGCTGACTACCCTGGCCGACTATTTCGTTCTTTGCTCCGCCACCTCCTCCACCCAGATCCGGGCCCTGGCCGACGCCTGTGAGAAGGCCATGAAGGAGGATCACGGCGAGCTGCCCCACCACGTGGAGGGCCACCGTCAGGGTACCTGGGTGCTACTGGACTTCTCCTCGGTGGTGGTCCACATTTTCAACGAGGAGGCACGGGAGTTCTACGACCTGGAGCGGCTGTGGAGCGACGCCGCCCCAGTGGACCTCACCGGCATCTTAGTGGACAACGGCCCAAAGGGCTGAGAAAAACGCGTAAAAAGACGCCCCCCATTTCAGGAGCGGTGTGATAGAAAACCATTGTAGGGGCGCATAGTATGTGCCCGCGGGCGGCTGATAGCCGCCCCTACACGATTTTTTAACAACACTCTCGAAATGGGAGGCGTTTTTTTTCGCAAATCGGTTTACATAATTATATGACTTCAAACCAACTGGACACCACCCCGGTCTGGACAAAGCCCTCGCTTTCATAGAGGGCCAGGGCGGTGGGATTGGCGGTGGAGACGGTGAGGCCGCAGGCGGCGGTCTTTAGGCCCTCCATGGCGGCGCGGAGGATGGCCCTGCCGAGGCCCTGGCGGCGGAATTCGGGGGCCACCGCCAAAGTGACCAGCTCGGGGGTCTTCTCATTCAGGTCCCACTCGTAGGCCCCCACCGCCGTCTCCCCCTGGAGGGCCAGAACGGCGCGGTGGTTGGGCGCGCGCAGGTCGGTCTGCCGCAGGGTCTTGGCATTGGGAACATCAAAGTAGGCCCGGTTTACCAGCTCCAGATAGAGCTTTTCATCGGTGGAACGCTTGACGGGGCGGAAGGTCAGTTTGGCGTCACCACCAGCTTTGGGACGGTCACTGAGGGAGCGCTCCATGGAGACCATGTCGTGGACGTGAGTGAGCCGCCACACGCCTACCGGGCCGGGATTGAGGGGTTCGCCCTCGGGGAGGGAGGTGGCCCAGACCGTCTTGGCCCCGGACTTTTTCAGCTTTTCCATGCCCTTACTGAGGCCCTCGCCCAGCCGATCCTCCGGGCAATCCCGAAGAACGAGGTAGCCGATGCCTTTTGTGGCGATCTCCCGTTGAATGATTTCAAGGACCATGATGCGGCCTCCTTACATTGTCCGCCGGGGAGGTGGGATCCCTCCCCGGGATGGGGTTATGGTTACAGGATGATAAGCTCCTTGGGGGACTTGGTGATGTCGGTGACGCCGTCCGCTTCCATCCGAACTACGTCCTCGATACGGACGCCGAACTGGCCGGGGATATAGATGCCCGGCTCGGCGGAGACCATGGCGCCCAGGGGCATGGGGGTGTGGTCGTTGGGCCGGGCGTTGGGGGTCTCGTGGATCTCCAGGCCCAGGCTGTGGCCGTAGCCGTGGCCGAAGAAGCGGCCATAGCCCGCATCCTCAATGACCTTGGCGGCGGTCTTGTGGATGGTGGAGCCGGGCACCCCGGCTCTGGAGGCGGCGATACCGGCCTTTTGGGCCGCCAGGACGGTCTCGTAGACCTTCCGCTGGTCGTCGCTGACCTGTCCCAGGGCGATGGTGCGGGTCATGTCGGAGCAGTAGCCGCCATAGATGCAGCCAAAGTCCATGGTGATAAAGTCGCCCTTTTGCACCTGGCGGGAGCCGGGGATGGCGTGGGGCTTGGAGCCGTTGGGGCCGGAGGCTACGATGGGGTCGAAGGAGGTCTTCTGGGCGCCCCGGGAGAGCAGCTCAAAGACCAGCTTGGCGGCGATGTGGGCCTCGGTCATTCCCGGCTGGATATAGTCCAGCATGGCGGTAAAGGTCTCGTC
>CAJTLK010000062.1 GCA_910577415.1 uncultured Oscillospiraceae bacterium | reverse complement strand
CCGCACATTGAGAAAGAGCTTGGAGGTGGTGGTCCCGCCATAGAGGGCATTACATAGCACCAAAGCCGGGTAATCCGCCGACGCCGCAGTGATCCCTCCGGTGCGGAACCCCATGGTCAGTTTGCCCTGGGCCACGTCCAGCCGCTCTTCTACCCTGCGGGGTGCCTTTGCGGCAGGGATCACGACAGGTTCCTCCAACTGGTAGCCGCCCTCACGAGGCAGTCCTGACAATGCCCGCTGAAGGATAAAGCACACCTCGTTGACCTCTGTCGAACCACAGTAATATATCTCCAGCCGGGAGTGGGCCAGCAGCTTTTGATACTGTGCCCAGGCCGACTGCGGGGTAATGGCCCCCACCTCGCTCTCCCGGCCAAGCCGGTTGACGCCGTATGCTTCTCCGGCACACATTTCCTCCACCACCCGGGCAGAGGCGTACTGCCGCTTTTCATTGATCTCTGCCCGGATCCGATCCACCAAATTTGCCTTCTCCTGACGGGTGTAATCAGGACAGAAGGCTCCTTCCCGGGTATAGGGCCGGAGCAAAAGCTCCCCCATCAGCCCGGCGGCCTGGGGTAACACCTTTCCTCCGTCCAGAGTATAGGAGTCGTCCAGAAAGCTGCCCACAAAGCCCAGACAGTGGGTCTCTCCCTTCTTTCGGACGGCGGGTTCGATAGAACCTCCATAGAGCTGATCCAAAGCCGCCGACAGGGAGATCATGTCGGGATGGGCCTCACTGCCCCGGCGAAGCAGATACGGGATCAGGGCATTCACCGCAGCCGTCTCCTGCCGTAAAGGAGTCAGCAGAGCTATTGACAGGGTGGATGATTTGAATTTCTTGGTGTGGACCGACGTGAGAAATACGCCGGGCAGCAGTTGCGTTCGAGTGACGGCGCTCATAGAGGCACCTTCCTTTCCTGGGTAAAGGGCGCTCCGGCACGTCGTCCATTCTGCCGGGACACGCTCTTAGGTGATAGTATACAACATTTTCCGCTTTTTGGAAAGTCCATCTTACATTATCCCTTTACTTTTCCTCCACTGTAACCTCTAAGGCGTGCTCCCCCGTCAGGCTCCTAAGCTCTACTCTCTCCACCGCAAGCCCATCCAGCCGTGTTTCCCGCTTCTGCCCACGGCGGACCGTAATGTTTAACCGCCGATCCTTCTCCCGCCATTGGGCTGACCATCCGGGCCAGGAGTCCGGCAGCTGGGGCAAAACGGTAAGATATCCGCCCTTTACCGTTATCCCAAGCAGCCCGCCGACAGCCGCCTGATAATACCATCCAGCCGCGCCGGTATACCAGCTCCACCCGCCCCGGCCCAAATGGTCTGGATGAGAGTATACATCCCCGGCGAGCACATAGGGTTCCGCCTTATAAACCTCCTGAGGATGTGTGGAGGGCAGCAGCGCACGGAGCAGATCATACCCGTCCTCCGTTCGTTCCAAACGAAAGCAGGCCAGCGCCGCCCAGGCAGCCGCATGGGTATACTGTCCCCCGTTTTCCCGCACCCCGGGCACATAGGCGCGGATATACCCCGGACGCTCAGGGCCATCGTTATAGGCCGGAGCGAAAAGCTTCATCAACCCTTCCTTTTGGTCAAAGAGCCGCTCCAGCGCGGAGGTAAGGGCGATCCCGCACTTTTCCCGGTCTACTCCGGCCAACACCGCCCAGCTCTGGGGGATGGAGTCCAGCTGACAGGCATCAGAAGTATGGCTTCCCAATGGTTTTCCGTCATCATACCACCCACGGAGAAACCAATCTCCATCCCAGGCATTCTCCGCCGCTTTTCGCAGCTGCGCGGCCCATGTGAGGCAAAGCTCCTCCGCCTGCTTATCTTCACAGTATCGTGCCAATGGTAAAAAGCCGTCCAGGACAGCCACCGCAAACAAGGTAAGCCAAACGCTCTCCCCTTTTCCCTTGGCGCCCACCGCATTCATACCGTCGTTCCAGTCCCCGCTCCCCATCTTTAAAAGCCCATGTTCTCCTACCCCCCGGTCCAAAACGCAGCGAATGGCCCGGAGGGCATGGGAATAAACGCTCTCTGCCTTTGTGTTCACTGCGGGAACAAAATACCGCTCCCTCTCCCCTGCTTTCAGGGGCTCGCCCGACAGGTAATTTACCTTCATAGACAAAAGCTCCAGATCGCCCCAGGTCTCTACATACCGTCCCAGAGCATAGGGCAGCCACAGCAGATCGTCGGAAATGCGGGTCCGTACGCCCCGGTTGGTCTCCTCTCCCACTTCGTGCCACCAGTGCTGCACATCTCCCTGCTCAAATTGATGCGCACAGCTGCGGAGAAGCTGCTCCTTTGTCCATTCAGGAGCAACGGTCAGCAGCGCCAGAGTGTCCTGCAGCTGATCCCGAAACCCATATGCCCCACCGTTTTGATAATGGGAGGTCCGCCCCAGGAGCCGACAGGCGACGACCTGGTAGAGGCACCAACCGTTGAGATAGTTATTAAGCTCGCTGTCCGGCGTTTCAACAGTCAGGGAAAAGACCTGTCTCCGCCAACGCTCTTCCGTGTCCGAGAAAAGTCCATCCCACTCCTGTCCATCCCAACGGCTGGTACCGTTCGCTCCGGTGGCAAGGTAAAGCCTCTGTGCAAAGGAGAAGGAGGCGCTTTTTCTTCCTTTGGTAATATGCCGTAGCTCCCCGGCGCCCTGAGGCAGCTCCACACATAAAAGCCGTCTGTCCTCCTCCCAAGGTACAAAGACCGTTGTGCGCACCGTTCCCCCAGGCCATACCTTTTCCCAGCGGGCCCAGCCAAAGCCATAGGTCATAGTAGTTGGCAGCGCGTCTCCATCGGCGAAAAGGCTGTGGGTCTCCCCCTGCCAGGCAAGCAAAAACCACTCCGGGCCGCCAACGGAAAGCGGATCATTGTTCCAGGCGGTAATGGGGGCTTCCCGCGCATTTCCCTGCCAAAGGTGTCCGGCGCCGGTCTCGTCTATCAGGCAGCCAAAGCGGGGATTGACCAAAAGCTGGCTCCATCCCACAGATGGCAGCTCACCGCGCATTTGTAAAGTGAATTCGCCCTCTGGTCCAAACCGCCACTCTGGCAGCTTTTCTTTAAGGCGACAGTGCTGTTCCGGCGGCTGGGTAGGCGCTATCCCCTCCCGTTTCCAATTGCCCTTATCAGATAGATTCACTGCCGCCCAGTCATCCCAGGGAGAGACCGTTTCTGCGGGAGGCCGCTCTATCATGTGGATACCGCCCTTTTTCCCCAGTTCTCCTTCCAGTCCCAGCGCCTTGATATGCTCCAGCAAACCATTCTTTTGAGGCCGCAAATAGTTCCCGCCATCATCCAGCAGGTAGACCAGATCAAAATAGAATCCGCAGCTCTTTAGCAGCGTGTGTGCAGCAAGTGGAAAGCGGTTTTCCTTGTCAATATTATCAGACGTTGCCGCCAAGGCAATGGGCAGATCCCCCGAAACTCCATAGGCCCACAGAGCTGCCTGAGGCGTATTTTTTTCTTTGGGCGGCGGAAATTTCAACGCCGACAACAGCTCCATAGCACGCCTACCATCCTCTGCCGAAAGCTGCAAGCTTCGCAGCATACCGTCCAGTAGCCCCGTCGTTTGGTCCGGCGCTGCCAAAACGGCGGTGGCCGTCTTTTGGGCAAGCTCTTCTCCATCCTCAACGCCTATTGCCAGACGTAGGCTATGACGGCGCTGCTGTCCCAACGGAAAACGCGCCAACAGACAGGGGTCCAAAACCGCCCCCACTCTCATTTGCGCCGGAGCGTCCAGCGCCTGCTCCAACCGCCGCAGGCCGCCTCTTCCAAGGGCCGTCTCCCGACTGGTGTCAAAGGCCGCCTCTTCCCGGTCCCACAGCACTACCAGTGTAGACCGGCGCTCTCCCTCCCTGGGCCGCCTGGCAAAGCTGACCCCCCGATCCAAGCTCCGGCTCTCGATCGACAGCTTTGAGTAAGCGGGGTGAGCCAGATAGTCTGTCCTCCGGGCCAGCGCCGGTTCCAGGTAACAGATCACCTCGCCTCCGCTCACTCCCTCTATCTCCAGTCTCCAGAGCGCTCCCCGCTCTCCTTTTGGCAAAAGGAGCCGCAGCCTTGCCGTCATGTCCTTTTGCTTTACAGTCCATGTTGCTCCACCGCCGTCAAAGCTCCACCCAAACTTGCCACCGCCGAAAAGCGGCGCGCCTGTCAATGCGGTCAATTCTCCCTGTTCGCTGCGGTAAAAAAAGCTTACTCCCGCCGGAGCGTACCGCTCCCGGAAATGGGTCAACACTGGAGTCTCTCCCCGGTCATCGGTCAACTCCACTGCTCCACAATCGGTGCAGAGCGCTGTGACCAGACCGTTGGAAAACAATTGACTGGCCGGGCTGGCTAAGTCATATCCTTTGCCGGACCAACAAAACTGGCTCTGCCATATCGGCCTGACCCGCTCTGGAACGGCGCTGCGGTCCGGCCTCATCACCGGCGCGCCCACAGGGACTTTCTCTTGCAGCAGCTCCCTGAACGCTCCCATGGAGCAATCCCGCAAAAACCGTGTTTGCATGATGTTGCCATTCAGCGCGTTATCGATAGCCACCAAACTCATTCCCAGATGATGGGACATAAAGGAACGCACCACCGCCCATTTCTCCCCCGGCATCAGGTGGTTGGGCGTAAAATCCACAGCCTCATAAAGGCCGTATAGTCCCTCTAAGCCCATATCCCGCAGCCGTCGAAGATTTCTGCCCGCGCTTCTCGGCGCCAGAAGCAAAGTCAAAAAGGAGGCATAGGGCGCAACCACCAACTCCTTGTCCAGTCCCCGTTTCAGGCCCAATGCTTGCACTCCGTGGGCCTTGTATTGATATGCCATACCGGGGTCAAAGGCATAAAACCCGGATTCTGAGATGCCCCAGGGAGTCTTGGTTTTGGCCCCTCGCCGCTTTTGGACATAAACGCAAAAGGATAGGGACTCATACATCAAGCTTCCCGGCTCACAGGGCAGAAGCAGGTTAGGCATAAAATACTCAAACATGGTCCCCGTCCAGGAGGCCATGCCACAGTAATCGTTGTCTCCTACCAGCCCCCGTCCCAGCCGCCGCCAGTGGCGCGGCTCCACCTCCCCCAATGCCGCCGCTACATAGCTTGCCAGTCGTGCCTCACTGGCCATCAGGTCGTACCAGCCGGCAGTAAATTCTTCCTTTTCAACATCGTAGCCAATGGAAAAGAGTTTTCGCTCTTTGTCAAAGAGCGGTGAGAGAGCCATGGCATCGGACAACCGTTCCGCCCGCCGCGCCAGCTCTCCCTCCCCCCACTCATAGAGCGCCTCGCGTAGCGCGATCAAACACCCGCGCAGGTTGCCGCTGTCTACCGTAGAGACATACCGTGGCCGCAAAGGTTCGCAGTTTGAAGTATCATACCAGTTATAGAGGTGTCCATTCCACTTTTCAAGGGCTTCCATGGTATCCAGCATATGGCCGATCCGCTCCGCCGCCTGCACCCGTCCGATCAGCTCCAGGTCTACAGCGGCAACACAGCTCAAAAGCGCCATGCCAATGTTGGTCGGCGAGGTGCGGCGGGCAGGGCCGAGCCAAGGCTTTATCTGCACGTTGTCCGGGGGAAGCCAGTGATCCTCGCTTTGAAGCCAGTCATAAAAATAATTCCAGATAAGACTGGCCTGGTGCAGAAGGAATGGACGGTCTTCCTCCGCCGCTCCCCTGCTTTCCTGGACCGGGCGGGAAAGCGCCCAGGCAAAGATCGGCGATGCCGCCCATACAAGGCCAATGGCCGCTCCTGCCGGAAGGGTGGCAAAGGCCATGGCAAAAGCGCCCACTGCCACCGCAGGCCATTGGGCCTTGTAGTTTGCCAATAGGTCGTCCTTTTTTCGCTCCGTGTCCGCCGCCGTGGTCCATTCCAGAAGTTTCCGATGGCTGACAAGGCACCGCCAGAGGGCGGTGCAGATGGCACTGGTACAGATCCAAGCCTGATAGGGCAAAAACAGAAGCTGCACTAAAGTCTGAAGGATCATTCCGCCCAAGCCGGCAATGACGGTAGAGTGGTACCGCCGGTGAAGCCCCACACCCCCCCGGAAGGCCAGGTCGGCCCCGGAAAGAAGCAGATTGGACCAGGCGGATACAATGGCCAACGCGGCAGCAGCGCCCAAGGCCGGTCCAGAGTGGCACATCCCCAGCAGCAGTGCCGTGAGGGTAAAGATGGGAGACAAGCTCCGGCGGAGGTTATCAAATATTTTCCAGCGGTCCACCGAAGAAAGGGGATTTTCCTCCCGGCTACCATCCTCCCGTTTTACCCGTCTCCCCAGCCAGGGCAACAGTTGCCAATCCCCCCGGGTCCATCGGTGCAGCCGGGAAAAATAACTGGTGACTTTATAGGGATACCCATCGGTCAGCTCTACGTCCTCCAGCAGCCCCGCATGAAGGTATGCTCCTTCCAGCAGGTCATGGGACAGCACCCGCCCTTGGGGAAATCGGCCATCCAGGCATTTGGAAAATACCTCCACATCAAAAATTCCCTTACCCGTGTACGTTCCCCGATCAAAAAGGTCGTGGTAGACGTCGCTGCAAGTACCGCCATAGGGATCGATACCGCCTTGTCCGGCAAATATCCGCGAAAATTGAGAGCGGTTGGCAGCGCTCAGCTCCACGCCCACCCGGGGCTGGAGAAGACCGTAGCCCTCACTCACCACCCGGCGTTTAGGGTCCAGCTGTGGACGGTTCAAAGGGTGGAGCATGGCCCCTACCAGTTCCCGGGCTGTGCCTACATTGAGAGCTGTGTCTGAATCCAAGGTGATCACATACTTCGTTCCTGTTAAGGCTTTTCTGTCCCCAGCCCGCACCTGAAGCCCTGAGGTCTGTCCCCGGAGCAAACGTGTCAACTCAAGGAGGGCGCCCCGTTTCCGTTCCCAGCCCACATAACGCTCATCAGAACTTTGAAAGGTCGGCTGACGGAAAAGGAGATAAAAGCCCCCGCCATGCTTCTCGTTGAGCGCCTTAACAGCTTCCTCAGCCCGCTTGACCCATTTCCTGTGTTCCTCCCCCATGGGCGCGCCCCGGTCAGGCAGATCGGCCAACAGTCCAAAGCGAAGTTCCTCCCCGCAATCCCGGTTTGCCAGACGATACCGCTCCAACAGCGCCGCATAGTCATCGCCGCTGCCTGGACCGGTCAACAGCCCCGCAATGACGCACAAGGTCCGCCCCTCTATGGGGACGCCTTCCTTTAGCGCCATCCGCAATACCGGGCGGGGCCGGATGATCCGCACGGCAAAAAAGTCCACAAGATTTTTCATTAGATCTGAGGCGGGCAGCAACAAAAGGAGAAACAGCGCCCAACTTTCCAGAGTAAAGCCCAACCACAATGCCAGCGAGAGAGTGGGCAATAGGATAAGCGCCACATACAACGCTCCCGCCGGACGCTTTTTGTGTCCTCCCAATGGCCGACGAAAGAGAAACCAACCGATGTGCCGCTCCTCACCGCTGCCGCCTCCCGCCAGAACCAAAGCCCTTTCCGCTGTCTCCTTTTCCCCTGCCCCCAGTTTTCGGGCAAGACGGCAGATCTGCTGACGGTACCGCGCCCGGGTAGCCTCGTCCATGTCGGCATACACCCCTGCCGGATCCTTGCGCAGGGTCTGCTCTACCGCGCTGGCCCCCTCCAGGATGGCCTCTGGATTGGCGCTGGTCAAGGTCCGCAATCCGGTAAAGACCGCCGCTACCTCTTCCGTCAGTCCCTCCTGTTCAGGATCAGCTTCCAATTTTTCGCACACCTCTGCCAGCCGAAGACACATCGTCCCTCGCAGTGCCGGAAGAAATAGCGATAGTTCCTCCTCCGTCATCGGAGTGGTCTCCTGTACCCCAGCGAGATATTGGGCCAAAGTATCCCGGTCACATTCAGGCATCTTTTCCACTACTGCCCTTGCCAATGCCTGGATGTAGGCAGTCTTGCCGGTCCGCCTCAGGCGCTTACCCCGCCGGAGATCGTCCTGGGCGGCAAGCCCTGCTCGGCGGGCCAGATAAGCGTTGTCAAGCAGCCATTCCACCGCGCCGGGCAGCCGTTCCCAACTACAGCGGCTCAGCCGGGTACGGACGGCCTCCATTTCTCGCAGGGCCTTTTTGATCTCCCCCGCGAGCCTTTTTCCTTGATACAGCCCTTCCGGGCAAAGCCCTCCCGAGGTCTTTCTCCCCAATTCCAGTGCGTCCATGCCCTCTCCCCCTTCCAACTTCCACCAGTTTTCACCTTTTGTGGGGATTTCATACGAAAAGGATAACTTCCTCTTGCTTTTCCCCAAAAAATCCTGGATAATAAAATTTGGAAAAAGGAAAGCAAAAAATGACGGGAGGCCGTTTTATGGGGCGCTATATCTTGACTCTGGATCAGGGAACCACCAGTTCCCGTGCCATCCTCTTTGATAGAGATCAAAATATGCTTGCCGTAGCTCAGAAGGAGCTGCGGCAGATCTATCCCCGGGAGGGCTGGGTGGAACACGACCCCATGGAGATATGGTCCTCTCAGTATGCCGTAATGATGGAGGTCATCGCTCAGTCCGGCGTGGATACCAAGGAAATTGCAGCTATCGGCCTTGCCAACCAGCGCGAAACTACGGTGGTTTGGGACAAGCTCACCGGGCTGCCGGTCTACAATGCCATCTGCTGGCAGTGCCGCCGGACTGCCGATATCATTGACCGACTGCGTTCCGACGGCCTGGAGGAACACATCCGCAAAATCACCGGCCTGATCCCGGACGCCTACTTTTCGGCCTCCAAGCTAAAGTGGATATTGGACAAAGCAGACCCTAAGCGGGAGCGGGCAAGAAAGGGAGAGTTGCTTTTTGGCACTGTGGACTGCTGGCTGGTTTGGAAGCTGACAGGCGGTAAGCGCCATGTCACCGATGCCACCAACGCCTCCCGCACCATGCTCTATGACATCCATACCGGGAATTGGGACGACACCCTTTTGCGAGCACTGGACATCCCTCGGGAAATGCTCCCCGAGGTCGTGGAGTGCAGCGGCGTTGTGGGCCATACCGATGTGGCCGGAGCCAGGGTCCCCATTGCCGGTATGGCGGGGGACCAGCAGGCCGCCCTCTTTGGTCAAACCTGCTTTTCCCCCGGCGAGGCCAAAAACACCTACGGTACCGGCTGCTTCTTGTTGATGAATACCGGCGAGACCCCCTTTGAAAGTAAAAACGGACTTCTCACCACCATCGCAATGGCTCGAGACGGCAAGGTCCAATACGCCCTGGAAGGCTCCGCCTTTACTGGAGGGGCGGTGATCCAGTGGCTTCGGGACGAACTAGATTTTCTAAATGAGAGTCCTGAAGCCGAGTCTATTGCGAAGACTGTTCCTGATACGGGCGGCGTCTATCTCGTCCCCGCCTTTACCGGACTGGGAGCGCCCTACTGGGACATGTACGCCCGGGGCTGTCTGGTGGGCCTTACCCGTGGCACGGGCAGGGCCCACATCGTCCGGGCCGCCCAGGAATCCATTGCCTACCAAGTGCGCGACTTAGTGGACGCCATGGAAAAGGACACCGGCCTTGCCCTCACCGGCCTCAACGCCGACGGCGGCGCCAGCCGGGACAGTTTTTTGCTCCAATTCCAAGCGGACATCCTTGATAAGCCTGTCCGCCGTCCGGTCATTCGGGAAACCACCGCTTTAGGCGCCGCCTATCTGGCGGGACTTGCCGTTGACTTTTGGACCGGCGATGGTGAGCTGCGTCAGCTCTGGAGAGAGGACGCCTTCTTCTCTCCTGCCATGGAGCCACAGCGGCGTCGGGACCTCCTAAATGGTTGGCACAAGGCGGTGGGTCGCGCTTTAAACTGGGCGGAACGGTAAGGAACCTCCCTCCCTCTTTCTACATAAAATGGGCTGTGGCAAACGCCACGACATTTTCGATGGAGGGATCAATATGTCTTCTTGCTGTTGCTGCCATTGCTGCCACTGCTGCGGCTGCTGCTGTGGCTGCGGCTGTGGTAGTTCCTGCCCGGATCAGGATCTGGGCGGCGTCTCCCTGACCGAGTTCCCGGTGTATGTCTCTTATCCGGCCTTCTTCCCCGCCGAGGGCGCCATTGACGGCGCCAATCAGGCCATCTTTGACCCTAACGCCGGTATCATGCCTCTTACCGGAGCCCGCGTCCTGGCCCGTGGCACCGCCCGTTCCTGCGGCTGCCGCCGGAGCTGATCGTACCCACCCCGCCGCCCCTCGGGGCGGCCTACATTATCCCATACCAACAGAAAAGACTAAATATGATAAGGTGATCAACATGTACTTCAGATGCGGGCAAATTACGCTGGTGGACTGCTTTGGCACTGCGACCAACTATTTGCCGGGCCGCGCCAGCGACCCTTCCGCCTCCCATGCGTAGACTGTGCTGGTGGGCCGTTCCCTGCTCGGCGGTTATTTTCACTGCCATTTACCTCCTGCCGGAGAGTTTTCTCTTTCCGGTGGGAGGTTTATGCGTTTTGAGCGCCCCACTGCTTTTCGTCTTCCTGAAAGGAAAGGCACGGCATAAGATGGCCCTTGCGGCATTGGGCCTGGCCTCCGGTTTGCTTTGGACAGGGTGCTACTCCCTTCTCTTCCGCGCTCCAGCCCATGTCTTGGCAGACAAGCCCCCGGCGGTCTATACCCTTACCGTTACCGATTTTCCCACCTCCACCAGCCGCGGTGCCGCCTTCCCCGCGCGACTTCACCTGGAGGGTGCGCCCGATCCCCAAATACAAGTCTATGCCGATGCCGCTTCTATGGACCTGCAGCCCGGTCAGGTGGTCTCCGTCCCTCTTTCCCTCTCCCGATCCGATCATTTCAGGGGCACTCCTACCGACTATTACCGCTCAAAGGGGATCTACCTCCTGGGTTATGCCCGAAACGGCTTCACCTTGCTCTATGACCCCGTTCTGCCTCCGGCGCGCTTCTGGCCACAGTACGCCGCCCATGTGATCAAAGCTTCTTTGCAGCAAAGCTTTCCCGACGACATCTCCGGCTTGTCCCTTGCCCTTATCACCGGGGACAAATCCCAGCTCCCCACCGGACTATATTCCGCATTTCGGCGCGCGGGGCTTGCCCATGTGGTAGCGGTATCCGGGCTGCACATCAGCGTCCTTGCCGGAGCTATC
>CAJTLK010000061.1 GCA_910577415.1 uncultured Oscillospiraceae bacterium | reverse complement strand
CTTCCGGGTGGAATTTTCCCCGGCGGAGGGGGCGGACGGGCTGAACGCCGACGGTATGGATGTGGTGCGATTTCTCATGTCCGCCAACGTGGGGGAGGACCTGAAGCCCATCCACAAGATCGCCTCCGGCGGCGAGCTGGCCCGGATCATGCTGTGCCTGAAAAACGTGCTGGCGGAGAACGACGACGTGGACACCCTGGTCTTTGACGAGGTGGACACTGGGGTCTCGGGCCGGGCGGCCCAGAAGGTGGCCCAGAAGCTGGCCCAGGTGGCACGGGGCAAGCAGGTGCTCTGCGTCACCCACCTGCCCCAGATCGCCGCCATGGCCGACGTCCACTTCTCGGTGGAGAAGGGGGAACGGAGCGGACGCACCTACACGGCGGTGGAGAAGCTGGACCGTGAGCGGCGGCAGACCGAGCTTGCCCGCCTGACCTCGGGAGAGCGCATCACCCAGGCCGCGCTGGACAGCGCCGGGGAGCTGCTGGACAGCGCGGAGGCATACAAGAAAACGCTGTAGGGACCGCCGTCCACGGCGGTCCGCCGCCGGGATGGCACGTGGCGGTTTTGTGGCTAAACAGGGCCGAATACACATACACTGGCAGAAGGGGGGATCGCCATGACGCTGACAGAGGCATTGGAAAAGGAACTGAGGGCGGTCTGCCCCAGCCTGGAATTGCGGAAAAACGAACCCATGAGCAGACATACCACCTTCCAGGTAGGCGGCCCCGCCGCCCTCATGGCCCTGCCCAGAGGGGAGGAGGCCAGAAGGGTGCTGGAGACGGCCTTTCGCTGTAACGTGGAGCCTTTCTTCCTGGGCAATGGCTCCAATCTGTTGGTTGCCGATAACGGGTATGGCGGCTTTGTCGTAAAGCTTGCCGGGACATACCGTGAAGGAGAGGTATATACCAACGAACTGATGGTGGGGGGAGCTATGCTACTCTCCCAGGCTGCCAATCTCGCGCTGCGGCATGGCCTTACCGGCTTGGAGTGGGCCGCCGGCATCCCCGGCACCGTGGGGGGCGCGGTCACAATGAACGCCGGAGCCTACGGCGGAGAGATCGCCCAGGTACTTCATCAGGTACATGCGATAGGCTGTGATGGTCGTTTGGAAGTGGTCTCCAATCAGGAGTGTGATTTTTCCTATCGTCACAGTGCCTTTTCCGATGGGAGACGACTGATCTTAGAGGCAGTATTCCTTTTAGAACCCGGCGATCCCGCCGCCATACGCGCCAAAATGGCCGAGCTGCTGGCCCGGCGAAAGGCCAAACAGCCTTTGGAATACCCCTCGGCGGGGAGTACCTTCAAGCGGCCAGCCCCTCTGCCTGACGGCACTCCCGTCTACGCCGCCGAGCTCATTGACCGCTGCGGCTGCAAGGGCTTGAAAATAGGCGGGGCTATGGTTTCGGAAAAGCACGCCGGGTTTATCGTCAACACCGGGGGGGCCACCTGCGCCGATATCCTGGCTCTGATGGAGGAAGTCAAAAAGCGGGTGCTGGCCCAGACCGGGATAGGGCTGGAGCCGGAAGTCAAAACTTTGGGAGTGTAAAGCCATGGAATTTATCGTCATCTCCGGCCTCTCCGGGGCGGGAAAGAGTTCGGCGGGCCGCTTTTTGGAGGACATCGGCTATTTTGTGGTGGACAATATGCCCGCCCTTCTCATCCCCAGGTTCGCCGAGCTGTGCATGGCCGGCCCCGCCCAGAACGACAGGGTGGCCATCGTCTGTGACATCCGGGGCGGTCAGACCTTCGACGGTCTTTTTTCCGCCCTTCAGGAGCTGGAGAGCATGGGCTGCGCGCACAAGATCCTCTATGTGGAGTCCAGCCCTGAGACCATTATCAAACGTTATAAAGAGACCCGGAGGCTCCACCCCCTGACCAAGAACGGACGCACCCTGGAGGAGGCTGTCCACCGGGAGCGGACCATCCTGGAGCCGGTGCGGACAAGGGCGGACTACATCATCGACACCACCGCCCTCTCCACCGCCAAGCTCCGGGGGGAGGTGCTCCGGCTCTTCGACGCCGGGGAGGAGCACACCATGAGCGTCAGCGTCACCTCCTTCGGCTTCAAATTCGGTATCCCCATCGAGGCCGACCTGGTCTTCGACGTGCGGTTTATGCCCAATCCCTTTTATATCGCCGAGCTTCGGAACCTCACCGGCCTTGACAAGCCGGTATTTGACTTTGTCTTCAGCTATCAGCAGAGCAAGGACTTTATGACCTATCTGCAGCGATTGGTGGCCTTTCTGCTGCCTCAATATGTGGAGGAGGGGAAGACCGCCCTGGTCATCGCCGTGGGCTGCACCGGGGGGAAGCATCGGTCCGTGGCGGTGACGCGGGCCTTAGCCGATTTCATTCGCCAGAAGGGTTACAACGCCAGTGAGAACCACCGGGACATGACGAGGGCGCAGTGATGGACGAGAAGAAGAAAGCCCGCTGGGAGAACGGCCCCAGGATCGTGACCATCGGCGGTGGACACGGCCTCAGCGCCCTGCTGCGGGGGCTGAAGCAGTACACCCGCAACGTTACCGCTATCGTCACCGTGGCCGACGACGGCGGCGGCTCTGGTGTGCTGCGCAGCGACCTCAATATGCCCCCGCCGGGAGACATCCGCAACTGTATGCAGGCCCTGGCCAACACCGAGCCGGTGATGGAGCAGCTGTTGGAATACCGCTTCCCTGAGGGGCGGCTCCGGGGCCAGTCCTTCGGCAATCTGCTCCTGGCCGCCCTCAACGGCATCTCGGGCAGCTTTGACGAGGCGGTGGCCAAGATGAGCCAGGTCCTGGCCATTACCGGGCGCATTTTGCCCGTGACCACCGAAAACGTGCTGCTGGAGGCCACCTTTGAAAACGGCGCGGCGGTGCTGGGGGAGTCCAAGATCGCCGCGGAGAAGAAAGCCCAGGACAGCCGTATCCTCCGGGTGCGGCTCCAGCCGGAGCGGCCCAAGGCCCAGCCCGACATCTTTGACACCCTCAGGGACGCCGACCTCATTCTCTTAGGCCCCGGCAGCCTCTATACCAGCGTTATTCCCAACCTGTTGGTGGACGGGGTGGCCCGGGCCATTCGGGAAAGCGCGGCCCCGGCGGTCTATATCGGCAATATTATGACCCAGGACGGGGAGACCGAGGGAATGACCCTCTCCGACCACGTTTCCGCCCTGCTGGACCACTCCTGCCCCGGCTTGGTGGATATCTGCATCGCCAACTGCGCCCCGGTGCCCCCCGAGCTGTTGGAGCGGTATTGGGAGGAAGGGGCCGAGCCGATCCGGGTGGACCGGGAGAAGGTGGAGGCGCTTGGCGTAGAGGTGGTGGAGCGGCCCATGATCTCCGGCTCCTCCCAATATGCCCGCCACTCCCCGGAGGTCCTGGGCCGCACGGTGATGGAGCTTTACGAGGAGCGGGCGGACACAAAAATCTTTTAGAAGGGCGGAAAAGCGGACAAGGAGCGACACTGGACTGGAGCGAGGCCGAGCGGAAAGCTGCATAGCGGCTTGCAGACCAGGCCGAGTCGGAGGGAAGTGGAGCGACTGTTCTGGCCGCTTTGGAGCCTGACAGCCTATAGAAGGGCGGAAAAGCGGACAAGGAGCGACACTGGACTGGAGCGAGGCCGAGCGGAAAGCTGCATAGCGGCTTGCAGACCAGGCCGAGTCGGAGGGAAGTGGAGCGACTGTTCTGGCCGCTTTGGAGCCTGACAGCCTATTACCTTAAAGAGAAGGAGGAACCTGCCATGTCATTTTCCGGCGAGGCCAAGCGGGAGCTGTGCAAGACCCTGCCCCCCCGGCGCTGCTGTGCCCAGGCCCAGTGCTACGGGATCCTCCTTTACGCCAACCGTTTTGACCGGGGCGAGGCCCGGATCATTACCGAGTCCGCCGACTTTGCCGAAAGTCTTCCCACCCTGTTCAAAAAAGCCTTTCACATTTCCTTTGACCGCCTCCCGGAGCCGGGGGGCGGCAAGCGGGTCTTCTCCATCACCGCGCCGGACAAGCTCTCGCTTCTCTCTGAGACCTTCGGCTACGATCCCGGCTCCTCGGTGGCCCACCACATCAACTTTGCCGCCCTGGAGGAGGAGCACTGCCGCACCGCCTTTTTCCGGGGGGCCTTCCTGGCGGGAGGGTCGGTCACCGACCCAGCCAAGGGCTACCACCTGGAATTTGCCACCTCCCACCTCTCGGTGAGCCGGGAGCTGATGACCCTGCTGCGGGAGGGGGGCTTTGAGCCAAAGGGCGTCAAGCGGGGCGCCAACCACATGGTCTACTTCAAACGCAGCGAGGACATCGCCGACTTCCTCACCAACCTGGGCGCGCCCCTGGCGGCCATGGAGCTGATGAACGCCAAGGCGGAAAAGGACCTGCGGGGGGGCGTCAACCGCAGGGTGAACTGCGACGCCGCCAACCTGGACAAGGCGGTGGAGGCCGCCCAGGCCCAGCTGGAGGCCATCCGCAAACTGCAAAAGCGGGCGGACCTGGGCGAGCTGCCCCCCAAGCTCCGGGAGGTGGCCCTGCTGCGGCTGGAAAATCCCGACCTGACCCTCAGTGAGCTGGGAGAATTATGTCAACCACCCATCACCAAATCCACCCTCAGCTACCGGCTGAAGAAGCTCTCCGAGCTGGCGGGGGAGTAGGGACTTTTGCCCGGAGCGAAGGGCTTGCCGCACCACAGAGAAAGGGAGGGACAAGCTATGGCTTTCGTCCATCTTCACAACCACACCGAATATTCCCTCCTGGACGGAGCCTGCCGTATCCCCAAGCTGGTGCGGCGGGTGAAGGAGCTGGGGCAGACCGCCGTGGCCATCACCGACCACGGCAATATGTACGGCGTCATCGACTTTTACCGTGCCTGCAAGGCAGAGGGGATACACCCGGTCATCGGCTGTGAGGTCTATGTGGCCCCCCGGACCCGGTTTGACCGCATCCACGAGCTGGACAGCCACCCCCGGCACCTCATTCTGCTATGTAAAAATGAGGAGGGCTACCGCAACCTCTCCCACATGGTGAGCCAGTCCTATACCGAGGGGTTCTACATCAAGCCCCGCATCGACTTAGACCTCCTCCGCCAGCGCGCGGGGGGGCTTATCTGCCTGTCGGCCTGTCTGGCGGGAGAACTGCCCCGGCGTATCCGCATGGGGGACTATGACGGCGCCAAGGCCCACGCCGTGGAGATGGACGCTCTCTTTGGACGGGGGAACTACTACCTGGAGCTTCAGGACCACGGCCTGGAGGCCGACCCCGCCGTCATCGCGGGACTGGTCCGCATCCACGAGGAGACCGGGATCCCCCTGGTGTGTACCAACGACGCCCACTATATCGAGAAGACCGACGCCCGGACCCAGGATATCCTCATGTGTATCCAGACCGGCAAGACCGAGGCCGACCCCAACCGGATGCGCTTTGAAAACGACGAGATGTATATCAAGAGCGAGGAGGAGATGGCCGTCCTCTTCGGCAAGTACCCCGAGGCGGTGGAGAACACCCAGAAGATCGCCGATATGTGCCAGGTGGAGTTTGAATTCGGCAAGTACCACCTGCCGGAATTCAAGCTGCCCCAGGGGGAGAGCGACCCGGACGCCTACTTTGAGCGGCTGTGCCGGGAGGGCTTTGCCCGCCGCTATCCCGAGGGCAGCGCCGAGTATGAAAAGCAGCTGGAATTTGAGATGCAGACCATCCGGAACATGGGCTTTGTGGACTACTTCCTCATCGTCTCCGACTTCATCGGCTACGCCAAGCGCGCGGGCATCCCGGTGGGACCGGGCCGCGGCTCCGCCGCCGGGAGCATGGTGTCCTACTGCCTTGCCATTACCGAGATCGACCCCATGAAATACGGCCTCTATTTTGAGCGCTTTCTCAATCCCGGACGGGTGACAATGCCGGATATCGACGTGGACTTCTGCCCCCGCCGCCGGGAGGAGGTCATCGACTATGTCCGGGGCAAGTATGGCGCGGACCATATGGCCCAGATCGTCACCTTCGGCACCATGGCCGCCCGGGGAGCCATCCGGGACGTGGGACGGGTGCTCAATATGCCCTACGACCAGGTGGACCAGGTGGCTAAACAGGTGCCCGCTGGTCCCGGCGCCCTCCACATCACCCTCTCCGACGCCCTGAAGCTGTCCAAGCCCCTCCGGGATATGTACGGCGAGGACGAGCAGGTGAAGCTCCTCATTGACACCGCCCAGGCCATCGAGGGCATGCCCCGCCATGCCTCCACCCACGCCGCCGGGGTGGTCATCACCAAGCTGCCGGTGGAGGACTATGTGCCCCTGGCCACCAACGACGGCCAGCGGGTGACCCAGTTCACCATGGTGACCCTGGAGGAGCTGGGGCTTCTCAAAATGGATTTTTTGGGCCTTCGCAACCTGACGGTGCTGGACGATACGGTGAAGCTCATTCAAAAGACCCGGCCTGACTTTACCCTGGACTCTATCCCGGACAACGACCCGGAGACGTTGGCGATGCTCTCCGAGGGGAAGACCTCCGGGGTGTTCCAGATGGAGTCGGCGGGGATGACCGGGGTGTGCGTGGGCCTGAAGCCCAAGAGCTTAGAGGATATCTGCGCCATCATCGCCCTCTACCGTCCGGGGCCGATGGATTCCATTCCCCGGTTTTTGGAGTGCGCCAAGGACCCGGGCAAGGTGAGCTACCGACACCCCATGCTGGAGCCTATCCTGTCTGTGACCTACGGCTGCATCGTCTACCAGGAGCAGGTCATCGAGATCTTCCGCAAGCTGGCGGGGTACTCCATCGGTCAGGCCGACATGGTCCGCCGGGCCATGTCCAAAAAGAAGCGGAAGCAGATCGAGGAGGAGCGGGAATATTTCATCCACGGCGACCCGTCCAGGGGCATCGTGGGCTGCGTCCACAACGGCATCCCCGAGGCGGTGGCCGAGGCCATCTACCGGGAGATCGACGCCTTTGCCGAGTACGCCTTCAATAAGGCCCACTCCCTGTCCTACGCTGTGGTGGCCTACCAGACCGCCTGGTTCAAGTGCCACTATACCAAGGAGTATATGGCGGCCCTTTTGACCTCTGTGCTGGATTCCAGCGAGAAGGTGGCCGAGTATATCGCCGAGTGCCGCAGCTGCTCCATCGCCCTGCTGCCCCCCGATGTGAACCAGTCCGAGGCCGACTTTGCCGCCGTGGCCGAGGGCATCCGCTTTGGTCTGGCGGCGGTGAAGGGAGTGGGCCGGGGCTTTGCCCTTCAGGTGCTGGACGAGCGGGAGAGAAACGGCCCCTTTGTCTCCTTCCCTGACTTCTGCTCTCGGATGTTCGACAAGGAGTGCAACAAGCGGGTGGTGGAGTCCCTTATCAAGTGCGGGGCCTTTGACGGTATGGGGGCAAGGCGCGCCCAGCTGCTGAGCGTATGCGAGAAGACCATGGAGCTGATCGCCAAGGCGAGAAAGGACACCATCGAGGGGCAATACGACCTCTTTGGCGGCGCGGACGGCATGGCCCCGCCCCCGGAGGTGCCCCTGCCCAATGTGCCGGAGTTCTCCCGCCAGGACAGGATGAAGATGGAGAAGGAGACCACCGGGCTATACCTCTCCGGCCATCCTATGGACGATTACCGGGACCTGGCCCGGAAGCACCGGGCCAGCTCTGTTGGCTCCATCCTGGCCGATTTCGCCAGGGAGGAGGGGCCACAGAGCTACCGGGACGGCCAGCGGGTGACCCTGGCGGGAGTGGTGGCCTCGGCCAGGACCAAGACCACCAAAAATAACAGTCTCATGGCCTATGTGGGATTGGAGGACGACACCGGGGCCATGGAGCTGCTGGTGTTTTCCCGGACACTGGGGGAATGCGCTCCTTACCTTCAGGAGGGCAAGGCCCTGCTGGTGGAGGGCAAGCTCTCCGTCCGGGACGAGAAGGCCCCCCAGCTCATGTGTGACCGGGTAAGGCCCCTGGGGGATGAGCCGACGGTGGGGACAGCCGCTGGAGAGATGGGGGAGAGGAGCGCCGCGGGCGGGGGAGTTCCCCAGGGCGCCAAGCTCTATGTGAAGCTCCCCTCCGCCGCCGACCCACGGATGCGGAAGCTGCGGCTGGTGCTCAATATGTTCCCCGGCAACAGCCAGTTGGTCCTCTACTGCGAGGACACGAAGAAGCGCCTGGGGGCCGCCGCCGAGTTGCACCCGGCCCTCATCGCCGAGCTGCGGGAGATGTTCGGGGCAGAGAACGTAGCGATCAAATAAGCCGCCCCGCGGTCATTTTGACCTGCCGGACCGATCATCCACAGCGGCGCTGTGGGGCCGCATTTCTCAGAAGGGAGGGCCGCATGTGAAAAAGATATTGTCCATCCTGGGACACCGGATGTTCATGGTGGCCCTTCTGCTGTTGGTGCAGATCGGCCTGTTGATGGCGGTGCTCATCCGCTTCAACGACTACTTTGTCTATGTCTACTTCTTCTGTGTGGCCCTTTCGGTCATCGCGGTGCTCTATATCGTCAACCGCCGGATGGACCCGGGCTACAAGATCGGCTGGATCATCCTCATCCTTTTTGCCCCCTTCTTCGGAGGGCTGTTCTACCTGATCTGCGGCGGCAACGGCCCGTCCCGGAGGCTCCGGCGGAAGCTGGAGGGCATGAACAAGCATATGGCCGACGCCCTCTCCCCGGATAAGAAGGCCCAGACCCTCGCCCCCTTTGGTCCCGACGCGGTGAACCAGTCCCGCTACCTGGAGGAGTACGCCCACTGCCCCCTCTACGCCAATACCGTGACCCGGTATTTCCCCGTGGGGGACGACGCCTTCGCGCCTATGCTCGCTGCGCTTCGTGGGGCGGAAAAGTATATCTTTCTGGAGTATTTCATCATTACTCCCGGAAAGTTCTGGAACTCCATTTTGGAGATATTGGAGGAGAAGGTGGCCGCCGGGGTGGATGTGCGGGTCATCTATGACGACGTGGGGAGCCTCACCACCCTCCCCAGGGATTTTGCCCAGCAGTTGGAGCGCAAGGGCATCCAGTGCAGGGCTTTCAACCGCTTTGTGCCGGTGCTCTCCGTGCGGCTCAACAACCGGGACCACCGAAAGCTGTGTATCATCGACGGCAAGGCGGCCTTCACCGGCGGGATCAACCTGGCCGACGAGTATATCAATCAAAAGGAGCGCTACGGACACTGGAAGGACAGCGCCGTTCTGGTGAAGGGGGACGCGGCCTGGTCCATGACGGTGATGTTCCTCACCATGTGGGAGTATATCTGCTCCCGCCGGGAGAACCTGTCCGCCTACCGGCCCCTCACGTCTCCCGGCGCGGCGGAGGGATGGGTGCAGCCCTACGCCGACAGTCCTTTGGATAGTGAGCCGGTAGGGGAGACGGTCTATCTCAACCTCATCTCCAAGGCGAAGGACTATATCTATGTCATGACCCCCTACCTTATCATCAGCGACAACTTGAATACCGCCCTGTGTACCGCCGCCAAGAGCGGGGTGGATGTGCGCATCATGGTTCCCGGTATCCCGGACAAGAAAACGGTCTATGAAGCGACTCAGGCTCACTATGAGCCGCTACTGGAGGCTGGGGTGCGGATATTTGAATATACCCCCGGCTTCCTCCACGCCAAGAATGTTGTCTCCGACGACCTCTACGCTACCGTGGGTACGGTGAATATGGATTACCGCAGCCTCTTCCTCCACTTTGAAAACGGCGTCTGGCTCTGCGGCGGGCGTACAGTGCTGGATGTGAAGGCGGATTTTCTCACCACCCAGAAGCAGTGCCGGGAGGTCACTTTGGAACAGGCCAGGGACCACTATTTTCCCCGGCTCCTTTTCCGTTCGGTGCTCCGCCTCTTCGCTCCCTTAATGTAATAAAAAAATCTCCCTGGGAAACCAGGGAGATTTTTGTTGCCGGTTTGGGCTTAGTTGCAGCAGCAGCCGCAGCTGCAGCCGCCGTTGCCGCCCTCCACCCGGTTGGGGGGGAAGAACTCGTTGACGGGGAACTTCACGTGACGGAACAGCTCGCAGGGGTCCTCCTCGCACTGGCCGCCGTCGCAGGTGCACTCCTTCTCGGGCAGGCAGTAGTCGTAGACGGGGATCAGGAGCTGGGTGTCCCGCTCCAGGCGGATGAGGGAGAACTGGCCCAGAGAGACGAACAGACGCTTGCCCTCGCAGCCGAAGTCCAGGTCGCTGCCGAAGCAGCCGCAGATGCAGGCGGGAATATCGCACAGCTCGCACTCGCAGCACTTGCACTCGCAGGGGTCCACCAGCTTCATCCCCAGGACCAGGGGATCGACGGCCTCCACAACGGCCAGGGGCTGGTTGACCTGGGGCAGATTGGCGCAATCCAGGACCATGTCGGAGGTGAAGGTCTTGGAGCAGCCCTCGCTACCGAAGAGGATGACCCGCTTGTCAAAGACGGCCAGGCCAGTGATCTCCACCGGGCGGGCGGCGCCCACGAAGGCGTCGGCGGTGATCTTATAGAAGTAGCGCACATCCACGGTGTAGAAGCCCTTGTTGAAGCAAATGGGTTCCACATTGGTGGACACGAACAGCAGCTCGGCGCAGCCGGCCTTCACATTGCAGGCGCGGTCCAGGGCGCACTGGGAGCTCTTGGTGAGATAGACCCGCAGGTCCTCAACGCAGTCCTTGTCGTAAGATATAACATTGTAGAGATATTGCAGACCCCGCAGGCCGCAAGGGCTTGCGGGGTCTTAGTTTGGTTTATAGACGATCTCCAGCTCAAAGTCCATGGGCTTGGTCTTTTTGGCCTTAGTGTACCAGATCACGTCAATGACACTCTTGAGCAGGGCGTTGCGGTGGGGGGCGTCGGAGTCCTCATAGGCGTCCAAGATCTCCGCCAGCCGCTTGGCCTGGGTAGCGGTATCCACCGCCCGCAGCTCCCGGAGGCGATGCTCTGTGGCGCCGATCAGAGACTCTATGCCGGTGATCTTATCCCGCACGATGGCCATGCGCTCGCGGAATGTGGGGAGGTCATACTCCTGGAGCTCCAGCAGCTCGTATAAGCGCGCTTTTTGGCTGTTTGCAGCGGCCAGCTCCTTCCGGGCGGCGGCCAGTTTGGCCTCCAGGGGTGCGGTGTCTGCCTTGGCAGCGGATTCCCGGCGGAGGGTCAGATCCTGCAGCCGCTGACGGAGCAACTCCAGGATGGCGGCCTCCACATACTCAAATTTAGCCGAGGCGCAGCAGCCAGTT
>CAJTLK010000060.1 GCA_910577415.1 uncultured Oscillospiraceae bacterium | reverse complement strand
ACCATGTGCGCTCCGGCGTCCACCGCATTCTCCACCAGCTCCTTAACTACGCTGGCGGGACGCTCCACCACCTCGCCAGCGGCAATGAGGTCGGCCACATGGGGGGATAGCTGTTCAATATGGGGCATGGCTTCTCACCTCTTTTTTCAGTGGCCTCTTCAAAGAGCCAGGAAAAGGATAATGCCGTTGAGTCCGGCATGAAGAAAGGCGGTGGCCCAAACGCTGCCGCCGTTATCGTAGCACCAAGTACAGGCGATGGACAGGGGCAGATAGACCACCGACAGCAGCAGATACCGGGCGTCTCCCCGCTCCAGGGCGTACCGCCACACCGCTGCCAGGGCGTAAAAAACGCTGGTAATGACGTAGGCCAAGGGACGGCTGTATCCCCGGAACTGTCCGAAGAGCAGTCCCCGGAACAGGGTCTCCTCCACCAGGGGGATCAACAGCAGCAATAGGGCCAGGGTGGGAATGGGGGCCGCGCCAAATTCGGCGGCGTACTGTGCGGGAATGGGGTCGGAGACCGGGAAGGGCAGCAGCCGCAGAAGCGCGTTCATCACTCCCGCCCCCGCCAGCCCCAGCAGTATCCCGGCAGTGTTCTCCGGGAGCCAGTCCACCAGGCTTTGGAAATCCTCCTTCAAAAACCGCCAAAAAAGAATCAGACAGGCGGCAAACAAAACGCCGTAATAGATGACGTTAGCCTCGGCAATAGGGGTCTCGGCGTCGCCGAAAATGAGCTGCTGTATCCATGCGTTTCCATAGGGAAAAAGGAAAAAGTAAAGGAGAAAAAAGACCAGGCCCCGCCGGGATTCGGCGTCGGTCATATGGGTCCTCCAGCTACGGCGAAACATGTCCTTTCCCCCTTTCTCCATAAAGCTTTGTTCGCGGCCTTCTTGCCCTGGCCGGTGGCTTCCTTCCTTTTTACAGCTCCTTCTTGAGCTGGTAGAGCAGGTTCATAGCCTCGATGGGCGTTAACGTGTCCATGTCCACCCCCCGGAGCTTGTCGGCCACCGTCCGGGCGGAAACGTCCTCCATAGAGAACTGGCCTCCCTCGGCGGACGCCTCTGCCTCCCGCGCCGCTATGGGCGCGCCGCCTCCGGCCTCCAGCTCCTCCAAAATGGCCTTGGCCCTGGTGATGACCTTGTCGGGCACTCCCGCCAGCTTTGCCACCTCAATGCCGTAACTGGCTCCGGCGGGACCGGGGACGATCTTCCGCAGAAAGAGGATATCGTCCTTCTTCTTCCGGGCGGCGATATTGTAGTTCTTCACCCCCGGCATCTCAGCCTCCAGGGCGGTGATCTCGTGATAATGGGTGGCAAAGAGGGTCTTGCAGCCCAGCTTCTTTTTGTCGGCGCAGTATTCCAGCACCGCCCTGGCAATTGCCATGCCGTCATAGGTGGCGGTGCCCCGTCCGATCTCGTCCAGGATGAGCAGGGACTTGCCGGTGGCGTTTTTCAGTAGGGAGGCCACCTCGGTCATCTCCACCATAAAGGTGGACTGCCCCGCCCCCAGGTCGTCGCTGGCGCCGATGCGGGTAAAGACCCGGTCCACCACGCCCACCCGGGCGCTTTTGGCCGGGACAAAGCTGCCCATCTGGGCCATGAGCACGATAAGGGCCACCTGGCGCATATAGGTGGATTTACCCGCCATATTGGGGCCGGTGATGATGGCGACCTGGTCGCTTCTGCCGTCCATCCGGGTATCATTGGGAACAAAAAGGTCCCGGCTCATCTTCTCCACCACCGGGTGGCGGCCCTCGGCGATCTCGATGACGTCGCTCAGGTCCACCTGGGGCATACAGTAGCCGTTCTCGGCGGCCACACGGGCAAAGGAGCACAGCACGTCCACCTGGGCCACCGCCGCGGCAGAGCGCTGGATATCCGCCACCCGGTCCGCGGCCTTCTTCCGCACCTCGGTGAACAGACGGTATTCCAGTGCGGTAAGCTGGTCCTGGGCGGTGAGGATAGTGTGCTCCATCTCCTTCAGCTCCGGGGTGATGTAACGCTCGCAGTTCACCAAGGTCTGCTTGCGGATGTATGTTTCGGGAATGGGTACGGTGTTGGCCTTGGAGACCTCGATGTAATAGCCGAAGACCTTGTTGTAGCCCACCTTCAGCCGCTGTATGCCGGTCCTTTCCTTCTCCTGCCGCTCCAGGTCGGCCACCATGTCCCTCCCCCCGGTGAGGATGCCCCGGAGCCGATCTACCTCGGGGTGATACCCCTCCCGGATAAAGCCCCCCTCCCGGACGGAAAAGGGCGGCTCGTCCACAAAAGCGGCGTCGATCTCGCTTCGCAGCTCGGCAAGGTCGTCCAGGCTCTCCCGCAGCACCCCCAAAAGGACGGAGGGGAAGGGGGTCAGCAGTGCCCTCAACTGGGGCAGCCGCCCCAGGCCGTGGGACAGGCTCACCAGGTCCCGGCCCCCGGCGGAGCCATAGACCACCCGGCTGATGAGCCGCTCCAGGTCGGTGACCTCCTTCAGCTCCCGGGCAAGCTCCTGTCGGGCCACGCTGTCTCCCACCAGGTCGCCCACCGCGCCCTGACGCTTGCCAATCGCCACGGGGGAGAGCAGCGGCTTTTCGATCCAGACCCGGAGAAGGCGGTGGCCCATGGGGGTGCAGGTCTTGTCCAGCACCCAAAGTAGGCTGCCCCTTTTCTCACCGCCCCGGATGGTCTGGGTCAGCTCCAGATTCCTCCGGGCGGTAAGGTCCAGCTCCATAAATTCTCCAGTGGTGTAGTAACTCACCGCCTGCATATGGCTCAGGTCGGTCTTTTGGGTGGCGTAGAGGTAGTCCATCAGCGCGCCCACCGCCGCCGTCACAGCCCCGGTGGGCAAATCGTCGGCGGTGGAGCCGAACTGGCTTCGGACCGTCTCCGCGGCCCGACCAGGATCGAAGTCGGTCTCCGCCCCCTTCTCCACCCGGCAGCTCAGGCGGGTGGTCAAAAATGCCTCCAGCACGGGGTCGGCGGCGGCCTCAGGAGAGAGTAGGACCTCCCGGGGGGCAAAGCGGCCCAGCTCATTTTCCACATGTTCCCGCCAACCGGGGCCGTCAAAGCCGGTGGCAGAGACCTCCCCGGTGGACAGGTCGGCAAAGCACAGCCCCGCCGCCTCTCCGCTCAGGCACAGGGCGCAGAGGAAGTTGTTCTTTCCCTCCTCCAGCATGGTCTCTTCAATGACGGTGCCGGGAGTGACGATGCGGATGACGTCCCGTTCCACCAGACCCTGGGCCTGGGCCGGGTCCTCCATCTGCTCGCAGATGGCCACCTTGTACCCCTTGGCGATAAGCCGGCCCAGGTAAGCCTCCACCGAGTGGTAAGGCACGCCGCACATGGGAGTGCGCTCTTCCGGGGGCAATCCCCGGTCCCGGCTGGTGAGGGTAAGCTCCAGCTCTTGGGAAGCCAGCACCGCGTCCTCGTTGAACATCTCATAGAAGTCGCCCAAGCGGAAAAAGAGAAGGCAGTCCGGGTGCTGGGCCTTCATTTTATGATATTGCTGCATCATAGGGGTGCCCTCAGGCATGGAACTCACCTCCGCTCTTTATTTTAGCCGGCCCCACAGCGACCAGGTGTTGGCCCCGGTAATTTCCACATCCCGGTATGTCCCAATAAGGGCTTCCTCTCCCGCCTCCACCCGCACCAGGCGGTTGCCTGGAGTCCGGGCAGTAAGGACAAAGCCCTCCTCCTGGCATACCCCGTCGATAAGGCAGCGTATCGTTTTGCCGATATAGGCGGCGTGCTTTTGGGCGGAAATGGCGTTCTGGGCGTCCACCAGCCGCTGGAAGTTGGCCTTCTTTTCCGCCATGGGCATGGGGTCGTCCATCTCCGCCGCCGGGGTGCCTTTCCGGGGGGAAAAGATAAAGGTGAAAAGAGCGTCGAAGCCCACCTCCTCCACCAGGGAGAGGGTGTCTTCAAATTCGGCGGTGGTCTCGCCGGGGAAGCCCACGATCACGTCGGAGGTGATGACGACGTCGGGAATTTGCTCCCGGAGCCTTCTCACCTTATCCAGATAGACCGCGCGGTCATAGTGGCGGTTCATGGCCTTCAGCACCCGGTCATTGCCCGACTGGAAGGGCAGGTGGAATACCGGGGCCACCTTCTCGCATTGGGCCATGGTCTCAAAGAGCTTCTGGGAGGCGTCCTTGGGATGGCTGGTCATAAAGCGGATGAGGAATTCTCCGGGGATGTCGTTCACCGCCCGGAGCAGATCGGCAAAATCCATGCTCAGGCCCAGGTCCTTACCGTAGGAATTCACATTCTGGCCCAGAAGGGTGATCTCCTTATATCCCGCCTCGGCCAGCTCCCGGCACTCAGAGAGCACGTCCTCGGGCAGCCGGGAGCGCTCCCGGCCCCGGACATAGGGGACGATGCAATAAGTACAAAAGTTGTTGCACCCGTACATAATGGACACCCATGCCTTCACGCCGTTCTGCCGCACCAGCGGAACTCCCTCGGCAATGGACCCCGGCTCGTCCGCGTTCTCAAAGACCCGCCCCCGGCGGGTGTAGACCCGGTAAAAAAGCTCGGGGAACCGCCACAAGGCGTGGGGGCCAAAAACCAGGTCTACATGGCGGTAAGACTGTTTGATCTTCTCCGCCACCCACGGCTCCTGGGCCATACAGCCGCACAGGCAGATGATCTGCCCCGGATGGCGGCGTTTGGCGTGGACCAGGGCGCCGATGTTGCCGAAGACCCGGTCCTCGGCGTGCTCCCGAATGGCGCAGGTGTTGATGACGATGACGTCGGCGGCATTTTCATCGTCGGTGAAGCCATATCCCATGGCCCGGAGATAACCCCGGATACGCTCGGAGTCGGCCTCGTTCTGCTGGCAGCCGTAGGTGTCCACAAAGGCCAGACTCTCAGCGGCCAAAGCGGCGTTGCGCTCGGCGATCTTCTCGCAAAATTCCCGCTGGCGGGTAACGTCGGCGGGGGAGATACGGGTGGTCCTGGTCTCCATGGCGGCACGCTCCTTTCCGGGGCATTCGGGGGCAGTTTAGAATTAGAGAATTATATCATTTTTCTTGTGGGAATTCAAGGAGGCGGAAAAGAAAATCGCGTCCCGTCCAGAGAAAACCCTCAGGCGCAAAAAAGGGCCGGAAGCCCCGGCAGGGCCCCCGGTCCTTTTTACTTTTCCAGTTCCTTTTTCAGCAGCTCAAAGGCCCTTTTTCTCGCCCTTGTTAAGTACGTCCGTACGCTGTCCGGCTTGATGCCGAGGTCCTTTCCCAGCTCCGCCGCGGGCTTTTCCAAAAAGTAGTACCCCTCCAGAAGGCATTGCATCCGCAGGTCCATTTGCCCCAAGACCCTTCGCAGCGCCTCCAGCTCCTCGTCCTTTATCAAGCGCAGCTCGATCTCGTGGTCGTCATACTGCGGGTCATTGAGTTCTCCGCACGCCTCAAAGGACAGCTCGGGGTGATTCCCGTTATCCCGAATGTGGTTGAAGGCGGTATATTTACAGGCGGAGATAATGTAGTTGACCCTCTGGTCACGGCTTCTGCTCCGCAGCAGATCGATCTTATCGATCAGCTTTACCAGAACGTCCTGTGTCAGGTCCTCTATATCGTGTTCGTTTTTGACCAGCTTTCTGACCGTGGAATGCATGAGCTGTTTGTAATTCTCGTACAGGCCGATCATAAACTCTCTGTCGTCATCATTTTCGATGACCAATATACAATAAGGTATCATGTCGTCTCCTTTTTGATATGCCGCTGGACCGTCATGCGAAATTCGGCGTCGCCAAAAAATACGTCCAGCGCGTTTCTATTTTCTACGGGGAGTTGCCGCAGAAGCTCAAGAAGCTCGCCCGCCGTTTTGTCCTTTGTGATCTGTTCTGAAAATACATCCGGGGAACAGGCCGACTCGCACCGCCCAAGCAGATAATCGGTAGTCACCCCGAAAAAATCGGCCAGCTCTATCAGCTTTTCTACGTCAGGAAAATGGACGTTGTTTTCATAGTTGGAAATGGTACCGACAGAAACATGGAGGATATGCGCCAAATCTCTTTGCGTCATTTTTCTGTCCTGCCGCAGCTCAGCCAATAGTTCTCCAAATTTGGACATATGACTCTCCCCTATCGGAAAAAATATTTATAATTATACGTTAACTATTTTCTCCTTCCATAAATATATAAATTTGCCATACTATTTTCTAAATATCACCTATTTTAATCAGTATAACTATACTCAAGAAAACGAAATTTGTAAGGGCCAAAAAGTTTTTTTGCCCCGGTGTGTTGCAAAACAAATTATTTGTGTCACCTATATTGGGGACAACGTGCTATACTGACCCTTAGAATGAAACCGCCCAGGACAAGACGGCGGGCTATGGGCCGCCGTCGGAAAGGAAGGAACATGACCAGAAGAGAACAGCTCCAGGAACGGTATGAGGACGCCCTCTTTGCCCTGCTGATGGACGACGTCGCCACAGCCGAGGGAAAAAGAGCCGCGGAGGAAAATGAACGGTTGAAAAGTGACCCCTCCGCTGGAATTTCAGAAGGCGCCGAACGGCGGAGCCTTCAGACCATCCGCCGCCAGTTCACAAAACAAAGCCTCCGCTCCGCGGGACATTTTACGGTAAAGACTGTAAAGCGGGTGGTGATGGCGGCGGGCATTGCCGCCATCCTGTTCACCGGGGCCTTTGCCGCGTCGGAAACGGTGCGGCTCAACACCCTGAATCTGATCATCGAGGTCTTCGACACCAACACCACCTTCCGGTTTGTAGACCAGCCTGCGGAGATGGAAGGCCCCCATTTGGAGGTGGGCTGGCTGCCGGAGGGGTATAAGTTAATGAACCATGAGGAAAACGATACTTTTATTGGGTATCAATATCAAAGGGCGGAGGGCGAATGTATCTATATTGATTATTACTTAACACCAGGAATGGAAGCCAATGTGGATACTGAAAATGCTAAAATAGAATATGTTGATATTCAAAAAACAAAGGCAACCCTGTATCAAAAAGAAAATGTAATCCACCTCGTATGGACAACAAAAGACAATACCGCCTTGACATGGCTTATGGGAGAAAGCGTGAGTCAGGATGATTTACTCCGGGTAGCTAACGAATTGAAATACTGACAACAAAAAGGAGAGAAGCGGGTCACGCCGCTCCTCTCCTTTTTATTTTTGTCAAAATTTGTCGTTTTCTGTGTTGCGTTTTTCTACTTTCCGTGTCTCCTGTATTGAGGGCAACCTCGAAACATATTTTCAGGAGGTATTTACCATGAAAAGATCCGTCCAAACTGCCGCTGCGCTGCTGCTTCTCTTAGGGGCACTGACGGCCAACCTTGCCGCTGCCCAGGCTGTGGAACCCAGGTACACAGGCACTGGAGGCGTAACCGCTACACTAAACATCTCCTCCAGTGGCGGTGCCTCGTGCTTTGGAACTGCTAAATTATATAGCGGTTATACCGCTGACCTGACTGTGGAACTGAAAAAGGACGGCTCCACCATCAAGACCTGGACAGACTCCGGGAGTGGGTCGCTGTCTGCCGGCGGCACCTATTACGTCCCCACTGGCCACACCTATGTGGTGGTCACTACGGTTACCGTCTATGACAGCAATTCCAAGGTGGTGGAATCACCCTCCGCCACCTCCCCGGAAAAATCCTATTAAAAAATCTTACTAAGAAGCATAGAGTAGAGAGCGCCCTCTTCCCTTCCAGTTTGAAGCCGTAGCCCCACAAGCCGGAGATCGGGCCGCCGCGTCCCGCCCGCAAAAAAGGAAGTACGCTTCCTTGCGCCTGGCCGCCGTTTACTCTACTCTAAAAGCAGCTTATGACAGAAAGCGGGGGTCTGCGATGTTTTTAGACAATTTATCCGTTTCTCTTCTCAAAATTTGCGACGCAGAGCATCTCAGTTATGAGCGGGCATCCGAACGGTGCAACTGCAGCTCCCGGCATTTTGCCAACATCGTCTGCAAGCGTTCTTATCCGTCCCTCAACATTTTTGAGCAGATGTGCCTGGGCTTCCGCGAGACCCCCAATCACCTTTTGGGCATAGAGGCAAACGAATTTTCCTTCCGCGCCCCTATGCCTGTCGTGGAGATACGCATATTTCCTCTCCTGTCCGGCGCGCCCTCTTTTCCCGTCTGTCCCCAATGCGGGTGCAGCTTGGAACGGGAGCATATGGCTTATTGTGACCGCTGCGGCCAGCGCCTTTCCTGGACCCGTTTCAAGGACGCCGCCGTCATAGTCCGGCAGCCGCCCTGACGGTTTCCGCCCGGCCCCCTTCGCTCGTGTGCCGGAGGCGGCCCCCAAAACCCCAAGAAGCACAAAGCAAGCCCCCGGACGGAAGGTCCGGGGGCTTGCTTTTTTACTGTGTTCAGGCCGCGGCGGGTCTTACTTGTAAAGCTCCACCAGCTTGAGCAGGTGCTCGTAACGGGCCTTGGCGCTCTCCTCGTTCTTGGCAAACAGCTCCTTGGCGCGCTCGGGGAAGGAGCGGGTCAGAGCGGAGTAGCGGGCCTCGTTCATCAGGAACTCCTGATAGCCGCCCTTAGGCTCCTTGGAGTCCAGGATGAAGGGGCTCTTGCCCTCCTTCTTCAGGTCGGGGTTGAAGCGGAACATATTCCAGTAACCGCACTCAACGGCCTTCTTCATCTCGTCCTGGCTGTGGACCATGCCGCCCTTGATGGAGTGCATCTCGCAGGGGGAGTAGCCGATGATGAGGGACGGGCCGTGATAGGCCTCGGCCTCCCGGATGGCGGTGAGGGTCTGGGCCTGGTTGGCGCCCATAGCCACTTGGGCCACGTAGACATAGCCGTAGCTCATGGCGATCTCGGCCAGGGACTTCTTGGGGGTGGCCTTACCGGCGGCGGCAAACTGCGCCACAGCGCCGAAGTTGGTGGCCTTACTGGCCTGGCCGCCGGTGTTGGAGTAGACCTCGGTATCGAAGACCATGACGTTCACGTCCTCGCCGCTGGCCAGCACGTGATCCAGGCCGCCGAAGCCGATGTCGTAGGCCCAGCCGTCGCCGCCAAAGATCCAAATGGACTTCTTGGACAGGAACTCCTTCAACTCCAGGATCTCCTTGGCCTCGTCGCAGCCGCACTTCTCCAGGGCGGCAATGAGGGCCTTGGTGGGTTCGGCGTTGGCCGCGCCGTCGTCCTTGGTGTCCATCCAGGCCTGGATAGCGCTCTTCACGTCGGCGGAAGCCTTCTCACTAAGGGCCTCCAGCTTCCCGGTCAGACGGTCACGAATGGCCTTCTGGCCAAAGTAGAAGCCCAGGCCGTGCTCGGCGTTGTCTTCAAACAGGGAGTTGGCCCAAGCGGGACCCTTGCCGTCCTTGGTGACGGTGTAGGGGCTGGTGGCAGCGGGGCCGCCCCAGATGGAGGAGCAGCCGGTGGCGTTGGAAATGTACATCCGCTCGCCGCAGACCTGGGTGATGAGGCGGGCGTAAGAGGTCTCGGCGCAGCCGGCACAGGAGCCGGAGAACTCCAGCAGAGGCTTCTTGAACTGGCTGTCCTTGGGGTTGGTGATACCGGCCATATCGGCCTTCTCAGCCACCTCGGCAACGCAATAGTCGAAGACCGGCTGCTGCTCCAGCTGGCCCTCCTGGGGAGCCATGGTGATGGCGTTGGTGGGACACACGCCGACGCAGACGCCGCAGCCCATGCAGTCCAGAGGACTGACGGCCATGGTGTACTTGTAGACGCCCTTGCCCTTACCGGCCTTCACGTCCACGATCTTGGCGGCGGCGGGAGCCTTGGCGGCCTCGGCCTCGGTCATGGCAAAGGGACGGATGGTGGCGTGGGGGCAGACGAAGGCACACTGGTTGCACTGGATACACTTGTCCTGGTCCCAGGTGGGGACGGTGACGGCTACGCCGCGCTTCTCATAGGCGGCGGCGCCCAGCTGGAAGGTGCCGTCCACATGCTCGCCGGCAAAGGCGGAAACAGGGAGGCTGTCGCCGTCCATGCGGCCCACAGGCTCCATGACCTTCTCCACCATGGACACAACGGCGGGGATACCGGTGAGCTTGCTGTCCTTGGGCTTATCCTGGGCGGTGGCCCAGTCGGCGGGGATCTTGACCTCGTGGATGAGGGAAGCGCCCATGTCGATGGCCTTCCAGTTCATCTCCACGATGTCTTTGCCCTTCTTCATGTAGGAGTGCTCGGCGGCGTCCTTCATGTACTGAATGGCCTCGTCGGCGGGGATAATCTTAGCCAGGGCGAAGAAGGCGGACTGAAGGATGGTGTTGGTCCGCTTGCCCATGCCGATCTTGATGGCCGCGTCGATGGCGTTGATGGTGTAAACGTGGATGTCATGCTCGGCAATGTAGCGCTTAGCCACGGCGGGCAGATGCTCGTTCAGCTCCTCGTCGCTCCACTGACAGTTGATGAGGAAGGTACCGCCGTCCTTCACATCGCGGACCATGGGGAAGGCCTTGATGATATAGGAGGGCACGTGGCAGGCCACGAAGTCGGCCTTATTGATATAGTAGGGGGCGCGGATGGGCTTGTCACCGAAGCGCAGGTGGCTGACGGTGACGCCGCCGGTCTTCTTGGAGTCGTACTGGAAGTACGCCTGGATATACTTGTCGGTGTGGTCGCCGATGATCTTGGTGGAGTTCTTGTTGGCGCCCACAGTGCCGTCGCCGCCCAGGCCCCAGAACTTGCACTCGATGGTGCCAGGGGTGGCGGTGTTGGGGCAGGCATGCTCGGGCAGGCTCAGGCCGGTGACGTCGTCCACGATGCCGATGGTGAACTCACGCTTGGGAGCGGCCTTCGCCAGCTCCTCATAGACGGCGAAGACGCTGGCGGGCGGGGTGTCCTTGGAGCCGAGGCCGTAGCGTCCGCCGATGACGGTCTTGTCGGTGATACCGGCCTCGAACAGGGCGGAGATCACGTCCTGGTAGAGCGGCTCGCCCAGGGAGCCGGGCTCCTTGGTGCGGTCCAGAACGGCGATCTTCTTGGCGGAGGCGGGGATGGCGGCAAGGAGCTTGTCAGCCCGGAAGGGGCGGTACAGGCGGACCTTAACGAGGCCCACCTTCTCGCCGTGGGCGTTGAGGTAGTCGATGACCTCCTCAGCCACCTCGCAGATGGAGCCCATAGCGATAATGACCCGGTCAGCGTCGGGGGCGCCGTAGTAGTTGAACAGCTGATAGTCGGTGCCCAGCTTGGCGTTGATCTTGCCCATGTACTCCTCCACGATCTCGGGGAGGGCGTCATAGTACTTGTTGCAGGCCTCGCGGTGCTGGAAGAAGATGTCGCCGTTCTCGT
>CAJTLK010000059.1 GCA_910577415.1 uncultured Oscillospiraceae bacterium | reverse complement strand
GCCCCCAAGATGATCTCCATGAAGATCGACGTGGACAAGATCCGGGAGGTCATCGGCAAGGGCGGCAGCGTCATCCAGAAGATCGTGGCCGAGTCCGGCGCCCAGGTGGACGTGGAGGAGGACGGCACCATCCATATCGCCTCTCCCGACGCCGAGAAGTGCGAGGTAGCCAAGAAGATGATCGAGACCATCGTCTTTGTCCCCGAAGTGGGTAGCCTCTACTACGGTAAGGTGGTCCGCATCATGCCCTTCGGCGCCTTCGTGGAGCTGGCCCCCGGAAAGGACGGCATGGTCCACATCTCCAAGCTCTCCGAGCGGCGGGTGGAGAAGGTGGAGGACGTGGTGAACATCGGCGATATGATCTGGGTGAAGGTCACCGAGATCGATGAAAAGGGCCGTGTGAACCTCTCCTACCGCGACGCCCTCCGGGAGATGGAGAACAACCCCGGGCTGAAGAAATAAAGCAGAACATGAAAATCTCCCTAAGGGTATGACCCTTGGGGAGATTTTTTTGTTACGAAAATGGCGGATGGTTCCCCGGCATAATATTTCCACCATACTGGTGGAGAGCGTTTTTGGGGGCATTCTTTGGGGCAAAGAGTTTTCCCATGTCCCCACCACAGTGGTGGGGACGGTTCCCGGAGGACCATTCTTGATGTCAAGAATGGCCCCCCGGACTCCCCAAGAACCACCAAAGGGAGGGCGTTTCGATTCGCCCTCCCTTTGGAATCCCTCCCCCACCGACCAAGGGAGGGGGACTGCGGTCCCCCTCCCTTGGAACCCTCCCTGGGTCGTTCTATTTCGGGCTGTTGGCCCGGCCCCCGCACTTCGTAGCGGCGGCTGGGCACGACGAACCCCTCGGCCGTTACAAAGTAAGGCCGAGAGGTCTTCTTGTTTCAGGAGAACAGCTACGGGGAGTTTCCAAAGAGGGGCCACCGCAGTGGCCCCTCTTTGGTCGTTTAAGGGGGAGTCCGAGGGGGGAAATCGAAATCCCCCCTCGGGGTTTCTTCGGGGGGGTGGGGGCATTCTTTGCCGCAAAGAATGCCCCCAAAAGGCCCTCCCTGCCGCGGCAGGGAAATGGAAACAAGTGCAAACTGTTAACTTCTTCCCCAAAGATAGTCCACCACAAATATTTTGCTATCAATCGATAGTAAATTTCACCCCTATCAACTGATATAATGTAAAATGTTGTCGAGGTGATCCTATAATGAAAAATCAAGAGCTTTTTGCCGGGAAACAGGTCTGCTGCACCTGTGCCCACTACTACCAGCATTACAGCCGTGGACCGAAGGGATATTTTGAGGTCCACTGTGGGCATTGTACCGCGCTTTTGGTCAAGACCCGCAAGCCGGACCAGACCTGCAAACAGTGGAAAGAGCAAAAAGGGACAAAGAGCCGACCCTGACGGGCCGGCTCTTTTTTTACGGGGCAAAGTGTGGTATACTTTTTCAAACACATTGAAAGGAGGGCGCATATGGACAGGCTCACCATAGGACTGCTGGCTCATGTGGACGCGGGGAAGACCACCCTTTCCGAAGCCCTCCTCTACCAGGGCGGCGCACTGCGGAAGCTGGGGCGGGTGGACCACGCCGACGCCTTTCTGGACACCGACGACCAGGAGCGGGAGCGGGGTATCACCATCTTTTCCAAGCAGGCGGTGCTGCCCCTGGACGGCGTGGAGCTGACGCTGCTGGACACCCCCGGCCACGTGGACTTTGCCGCCGAGACCGAGCGGGCTTTGGGGGCCATGGACTGCGCGGTGCTGGTCATCTCAGGCCCCGACGGTCCCCAGGGCCACACCCACACTCTCTGGAAGCTGTTGGAGCGGCACGGTGTGCCCACCTTTCTTTTCCTCAATAAGATGGACCAGCCCGGGGTAGAGAAGGAGCAGCTGCTGGATAAATTGCGCTCTGCCCTCTCCCCTGATAGTCTGGCGGACTTCTCCGACTACGGTACAGATCAATTTTGGGAGGAGGCCGCCCTGGGGGACGAGGAGGCCCTGGAGGAATACATGGAGACCCAGCGGCTCTCTGATAATACCCTGCGGCGGCTCGTTGGGGGACGGAGGCTCTTCCCCTGCTTCTTTGGCTCCGCCCTGAAGGTGGAGGGGATCGGCGAGCTGCTGGACGGATTGCGGCGGTTTGCTCCCAGGCCCCAATGGAAAGAGAATTTTGCCGCCCGCGTGTTTAAAATTTCCCGGGACGGTCAGGGCGCGCGGCTCACCCACATGAAACTCACCGGAGGGAGCTTACGGGTCAAGGAACTGATAAACGGCGAGAAGGTAGATCAGATCCGTGTTTACTCCGGCGCAAAGGCCGTTTCGGTAAGCAAGGCTCCGGTGGGGACGGTGTGCGCCGTTACCGGGCTGAGCGCCACCTTTCCCGGTCAGGCGCTGGGGGCGGAGGAACCTTGGGCGCCGCCGGTACTGGAACCCGCCCTGGCCTACCGCCTCATTTTGCCGGAAGGTACAGACCCTCACACCATTTTGCCCAAGCTGCGCCAGCTGGAGGAGGAAGACCCTCAGCTCCATTTGGAATGGAACGAGGCCCTGGGAGAGCTGCGCTTGCGGCTGATGGGCCAGGTCCAGGCTGAAGTGCTGAAGCGGGTCATTGCCCAGCGGTTTGGCCTGGAGGTGGAGTTTGGTCCCGGCAGCGTGGTCTACCGGGAGACGGTAGCCCAGGCAGTGGAGGGAGTGGGCCACTTCGAGCCTCTGCGCCACTATGCCGAGGTACACCTGCTGCTGGAGCCATTGCCTCCCGGCAGCGGCATTGAGATCGCTTCCGCCTGTTCCCAAGACGAGTTGGCGGAGAACTGGCAGCGGCTCATCTTTACCCATATTTTGGAGAAGCCCCATGCCGGGGTGCTCACCGGCAGCGCCCTCACCGACGTACGCTTTACCCTCCTGGCGGGCCGCGCCCATGAGAAGCACACCGAGGGGGGCGATTTCCGCCAGGCCACCTACCGGGCCATCCGTCAGGGCTTGATGTGCGGAGAGAGCGTGCTGCTGGAGCCGTGGTACGATCTGCGGCTGGAGCTGCCCGCCGCCGATGTGGGCCGGGCACTGAGCGATATCCAGCGCATGGGGGGAGAGGCCGAGCCGCCGGAGCTAGTGGGGGAGGAGGCGGTCATTACCGCCGCCGGACCGGTGTCGGCCTTTCAGGACTATGCCGCCGACGTGGCGGCCTACACCCGGGGCCGGGGGAGGCTGAGCTGTGTCACCGGGGGGTATCGGCCCTGCGCCGACCAGGAGGCCGTTATAAAGGAGATGGGCTATGACCCCGAGCGGGATGTGGAGAATCCGGCCTCGTCGGTATTCTGCTCCCATGGGGCGGGACATGAGGTGCCGTGGAACGAAGTGGAGAAGCACATGCATCTGCCCGCTTGGCAGGGGGACAAAAGTCAGGAAGAAAAACAGGGCGGGGGCGTTCTGTCCCATGGCCTGTCCCAGCCCCGCCATTCATATACCGGCGCTTCGATAGAGCGGGACAAGGAGCTGATGGGCATTTTTGAAAAGACCTATGGGTCGGTGAAGCCCCGTTCCTTTGACGCCCCGCCCAAGCCCAGGCGAACGTCCATGGGCGACGGCCCGGTGGAGTTGAAGATGACAGACAGCGGCAAGCCGGAATATCTTTTGGTGGACGGCTACAATATGATATTCGCCTGGGAGGAGCTGACCCGGCTGGCCCGAGAGGACCTGAACGACGCCCGTACCGCCCTCATGGACATTCTGAGCAACTATCAGGGCTATCACCAGCAGCGGATCATTCTGGTCTTCGACGCCTACAAGGTGCCCCAGGGGACAGGCTCGGTGATGCAGTACCACAACATTCACGTGGTCTACACCAAGGAGGCACAGACGGCGGACAGCTACATCGAGAAAGCCAGCTACCGGCTTTCCAAAGGGGGAGCCAAGGTGCGGGTGGCTACCTCCGACGCCGCCGAGCAGTTTATCATTTTGGGCCACGGCGCCCTGCGTCTCAGCGCCCAGGAGCTACGAAGCGAGGTGGAGCAGGCGCAAGGTGAGATCGTTAAACTGCTAAAGCGAAACAACACCAGGCTTCCCAGCCAGCCAATCAAGGCCGCCTTTGAGAAGGCGGAGGGGAAGCCCCGGCCTTGACATGGGAGTTCCGCTCTTGTTTTGGGCGGGTGAGTGTGTTAAAATATAAACAAATTTTCCCCCCAATAGGGAGAGTACGGAAAGGTGCGTGTAGGCATGGACTTTCAGAAGCTATATCAGGAGAAGCTGACCACTGCCGAAGAGGCGGTGAAGCTGGTACAGTCTGGAGATTGGGTGGACTACGGCTGGTGCGCCAATCATCCGGTGGCTTTGGACAGAGCTTTAGCGGCACGGAAGGACGAGCTGCGGGACGTGAAGGTCCGGGGCGGCGTCACCATGTGGACGCCCGAGATCGCCAAGGCCCCCGACGCCGGGGAGCACTTTACCTGGAATTCCTGGCACTGTTCCGGCATTGACAGGAAGATCATCTCGGCGGGAATGGGCTTTTTCGCACCCATTCGTTATTCCGAGCTGCCCCGGTACTACCGGGAAAATGTGAGCGTGGATGTGGCCATGATCCAGGTCACGCCCATGGACGCCCACGGTAATTTCAGCTTTGCCCTCTCGGCCTCCCATCTGCGGGATATGCTGGAGAAGGCCAGGCATATCATTGTGGAGGTCAACGCCAATATGCCGTGGGTCTATGGCCTTACCGGCGCGGAGATCAACATCCGGGATGTGGACTATGTGGTGGAGGGGGAGAACCCCCCGGTGGCCGAGCTGGGCGGGGGCGGAGAACCCTCCGCTGTAGACAAGGCTGTGGCGGAGCTTATCGTAAAGGAAATTCCCGACGGGGCCTGTCTGCAGCTGGGCATCGGCGGGATGCCTAACGCTGTGGGGAGCATGATCGCCCAGTCCGACCTGAAGGACCTGGGCGTGCATACGGAGATGTATGTGGACGCCTTCGTGGATATTGCCATGGCGGGCAAGATCACCGGGGCGCGAAAGAACCTGGACAAGGGCCGTCAGGTCTATGCTTTTGCCGCGGGGACCAAAAAGCTCTATGACTATGTGGACCGCAACCCCGACGTAATGGCCGCCCCGGTGGACTACACCAACGATGTTGGAGTTCTTTCCCAGTTGGATAACTTCATCTCCATCAACAACGCCATCGATATGGACCTTTTCGGCCAGGTCAACGCCGAGAGCGCAGGCGTGAAGCATATCTCGGGCACCGGCGGACAGCTGGACTTCGTTATGGGAGCCTACCTTTCCAAGGGGGGCAAGAGCTTTATCTGCATGGCCTCCACCGTCACCGGGAAGGACGGAGTGACCAAGAGCCGCATTGTCCCCACCCTGACTCCCGGCTCTATCGCCACTGACCCCCGCTCCTGTGTGCAGTACATCGTCACTGAATACGGTCTGGTGAATTTGAAGGGCCTGAGCACCTGGGAGCGAGCGGAGAAGCTGATCTCCATCGCCCACCCCGACTTCCGGGACGAGCTGATCGCCGACGCGGAGAAGATGAAGATCTGGAGGAAAAGTAACAAATAAGCGCGGAGCAAGGGACTGCGAGGGAGCTTACCCCAAGGGCATGAGCTGGCTCTAAGCGGCAAAGCCGCAAAGACCCAGCCGATGGACTGGAGCGAGGGCGAGCGCAGGGCCGTGAAGCGGCCCGGAGACCAGGCCGAGTCGGAGAGAAAGAGACCGAGCGCCCAGCCCCTTGCGGAGCGTGATAATGCAACCCTCCCCAAAAAGACAAACCGCCCACCGTCAAAGACGGTGGGCGGTTTCACATTTTAAAATTCTCAGGCCAGATCGTACACCGTGATACCCGAGAGATAGGTCTGGAGGACGATCTCCGGCTTGCCGTCACCGTCCATGTCGCAGACCACCGGGGCTGCCATGCAGCCGTTGGGAACGGGATTGGAGGTATCGCTGGCGTCAGGAAGCTCCACCTGTTGAAGCAGCTTGCCGTCAGCGTCGGCAATGCAAAGGCTGCCCTTCTTGGAGCCGGTCTTCTGGGTGTAGGTGGTGAAGACCACCTCCGGCTTGCCATCACCGTTCAGATCGCAAACTGTGGGGGCGGAGGCGTACTCCATGGTGGAGCCGTCATAGACATTGATAGGCCAGCTCCCGTGCTGGGTGTGGTCCAGCCAGTAGCAGTTGAGCTTGCCGGAAAAATCGGGATACAAAATTTCCAGTCTGCCGTCACCATCCAGATCGGCGCACACCGGGTCGGGCATACAGCGGTCCATGGTCTCCCAGTCGCTATCGGTGAGAGGGCACAGAGGAGCTTCCTTCACAATGGGCTGAACGGCCCAGGCGGCATTAAAACGGGTGCGGTCACCGTTAAAAATGAACAGCTCATGATAGAGGTGAGGCAAAGGGGTCTTACCCTCGTCGGCACGGTCATGGACGTCGCCCACCACGGCGACTTCGTTGCTCCCATTGCCGTCCAGGTCGGCAACGACGGCTTTGCTGTGGGTAAAGTGGGCGGTGAGCCGCTCATTCATAGGCAGGGAGGTAAGGTCCAGCTTCAGCCATTCGCCGCTGGGGTCGGCAGGGTCGGGGCCGTACTCCCGGCCAAAGCCGCCATTGTGGACGCTGGACTCATAACCGGCGTCAGAAAAGGCGCCTACCCGGCCCCAGACGGCCTTGTCCGTGACCCCATACTGGGAGCCAAATTCCAGGCTCAAAGCGGTGCGGACCTGGGAACCATCGGGCTTGTAGGCGCAGATCTGGCCCATGTCTGCGGGAGCCACGATCTCTTTCACACCGTCGCCGTCAATGTCGCCAATGGCCAGGTTGTCATTGAAGATTCCATAGGAGTAGGCGATGGAGGGAGCATTGGGATCTGTCTCGGCGGCATAGGTCTTTCTTCCGTCATGGGCGGCGTCCAGCTGGGGCCAGCCGGGACGGAGGGAACCGTCATGCTCGTAGACATAGACGCTGAGGCCGTCGCTGACGCCGATACCCGCGGCGATCTCCATGGTGCCGTCGCTGTCCAGATCGGCCACGGCCACGGAATAGACCTCGTTGGGAAGGCTCTGGGGCCAGCCAGGTTTGAAGTAGCCATTTTCATCGTAGACCGCCAATACGCCCTGGTGAAGCAGACTGCTGCCGTGTCCGGCCACGATCTCATTGTGACCGTCGCCGTCGATATCGCCCACGTATAGACCCGGCCAGGTGCGGAGTTGGGAAGGGCTGGCGCCGTCGGTGACGGTGTTTCGGTCCTTCCCGGCGGGGAAACGCCATTTGAGGGAGCCGGTGGCGGCGTCCAGACACTGGACGGTGTAGGAGGCGGCCAAAATATCCAGGGAGCCGTCCTGGTCGACGTCGCAGACTACGGGTTGGCCGTGGTAGGCGTCCTCACACCAGCCGGTGTCATACTTGCCGCCGCCGGTGTATTTCAGGGAAATGGTGCCCGCCGCGCCGGAGGAGATGGAGCGCACCGCCCCGGCGCGGATGGCGTCCCGGTTGGTGTAGACGTTGTAAAGGAGCTGGTAAGCCTGCTCCATGGTGACAGGGGCTTTGGGGGACATAGAGGTGCCGCCGGTGCCGTTCATCACCTGGATAAGATAGGCCCGCTTCACGCCGTCCACGGCCCACCAGCCCAGGTCTGCCTCATCGGAAAAGGTAATGCCGCTGACGTCGGCCTGACTGTAAGTCACTCCGCAGGTATCCAGTACCCGCAGAAGCATGACGGCGATCTGTTCCCGGCTGACCTGGGCGTCCGGGGAAAAGAGAGTGCCGTCCCCGGTACCGTTGACCACCTTGATCTTATAAGCCCGCAGGGCGTTGAGGTCATCGGTGTCGGTAAAGGGGTTCTTCACATCGGCGGGATCGGGGGTGGGCATCCCGGTGATCAGCTCGTAGAGCACCACCGCCAGCCGGGCGAAGTCCAGCCGGGTGACTACACGGTCATAGCCGGTAAAGTCGGCGTCGGTGAGTTTCCCCGTGCCCCGGAGCCAATTCACGGCGTTGACGGCCCAATCGGAGGGAGCATCGGCGGCTGCGGTGGCGGGAGTAAAGGAAAGGGCGAGGGCGGCGCAGAGAAATAAAACAATGAGACGGCGTTTCATATCCATTCTGACCTCGATCCTGTTGAACTTTTTGAGAAGGGCCTTTACCGCAGCTTGATGACGATGGAGGCCACAAAGTCGGAACCCTCATAAGCGCCCATGGCCCGGATGGTGCAGCCAGTGGGGAAGCCGTTGGACAAACGCAGCTCGCCGCCGTTGATGTCCAGAAGGGCGGCGTCCTTCGCCTTGACCTGGATCATGCTGGAGTTGCCCTGAACGTCAGTGACCTGAACGGTGATGATCTTCTTGGTGGTGGTGCTGTCCACCGTCAGTACTGTACCGATAAGCTCAGAGGTAGAGGGGGCCTCGGTGGTGATGTCAATGGAGAGGACATTGTCGCCGTCGGTGAGCAGGTCCACCGCCTGACCGGGGGTCAGGTCGGAGACCTTGGCGGCGGTGTTGCCCCGGGAGACCTTCACGCTGTCGCCGATGGTATAGGATACGATGTCGCCATCCTTCAGCTTTATGGTCATGGTCAAAGGCTCGTTCAGGTTCTTGCTGATGCCGGTGATCTCGCCGGAGAGGTTGGCGGTCTGGGGGGTGGCGTCGATGCGCTCCACCTTGTTGTAGCGCACGGTGACAATGACCTTGTCGCCGCTCTGGAGCTGAATGACGTTGGCCTTCTCGTTGTTGCGGTTGATAATGGGCTGGTTGGTCAGGTCGATGCTGTAGTTGAGGATGGCGCCGTCGGAGGCCCGTGTCACCTCCAGGGAGGTGGTGGTGCCGGGGACAATGCGGGTGATGGTACCTTCAATGGAGGTGGAGCCGGGGAAGGCTTGCATTTCGGTGATCTTCTGGTTGGGGGCCAGCACGGTGACATACCAGCCCTGCTCCACCTGGTCCATCGTCTTGACCTCACCGTTGAAGGTGATGACGGCGTTGGTGCTGACGATCAGCTCCACGTCCTTGCCGGTAAAGATGTTGTTAATGGTGAACTCCTTGGCGGTGCCCACGTTGGAGATCTTCTTGATGGGACCCTGGATATAGTTGCTGATGGTGTCGATGGCTACGTTCTGAGCCTCGGTAGAATCGCTGAATACCCGGAGCTGGACATAGCTGCCTACATAGGACGGGGACAGGGCGCCGATCAAGGCACGGTCTGCGGTGACGGCTACGCCGTTAGGGACGGTATAACGGTGGATGGTGCCGTTGGGGGCGTATATGCCCAGAATGGTGGAGCCGTTGGGGCCGTTGCTGACGCTCTCCACCAAGCCGGTCTGGAGCAGGGTGCCGCCGGAGAAGCGGACAGCGGCCAAATGACCGTTGGCGTCCACATAGCAGTCGGCAGCAGTGTAGCCAGCCTCCGTGTCGATCAGTCCCCTGCCGCCCACGGTTTTACCGATCACCACCTGGGTGAAGCGGTCCATGGTGAGGGTCCTCACCTGGCCGCCGGAGATGAGGGAGACGGTGCTATTCTCCAGATCCAGATCGTCCAGGGAGCCGCTGTAAACGGTAAGGGGACCGCCCAGGCGGACGCTGGTGACCGCGCCCCGGTCATTGAGGTTGAGTCGGACGTACTGGTTGACCTTCAGGGTAGAGGCGTTGGCGATCATGTTGTCCTTATAGATCTTGGCAGTGACCGGGACGGAGTAGGACTGGGTGGTCTCCGCGGCTTCATTTCGGAGAGTGAGAATGACGCTCTTGTCGGCGCCTTCCGTGACCGAAGTGATAACGCCGCCCGCCCAGGGATAGTCGGTATACTCGCTCAGCTCGGTGACGATGCCCATCTCCTCCATGAGGTTCAGGGTGCGGCAGAGCATGGTGGTCATCTCAGCACGGGTGACAGCCCCCTGGGGGTCGAAGTTGCCTGTCTCCTTACCCTTGACCACGCCGTAGTTGGTGAGGACATAGACATAGGGAAGCAGCTCGGGAGAGATCTGGGCGGCGTCCTTATACTTGTAGTTCAGGGAATAGCTGGACAGGCTCTTAGCCAGCGGCTCCAGCTGCATGGCACGGACCAGATATTTGCAGATGTTTTCCCGGGGCATGGTCTCCTCCAGATAGGTGCGGGAGGAGGTGATAAGGCCCTTTTCATCGGTCTTCACCGATTTGGGATCGGTCTGGGCCAGCTCCTCCAGCTCCGAGAGGGAGAGCACCCCGGTCTCAATGGCCAGGGCCATTTCGCTGGAGGCCCAATTGTTCATGCCGTTGGCGGAGGGCAGGAGCTTGGAGACCTCCTTGCCGATATTGTCGTAGATGGCGACCTGGGTGCCAGCGTCCACGCCGGTGGCACGGGCGCAGAACAGCAGGGTCTCCACCGCAGTCATTTTGGCGTTGGGACGGAAGGTGCCGTCCTCGTAGCCCTTGGCCAATCCCTTGTCGGCCATGGACTTAATGTCGCGGTAGCCCTGACCGCCCCAGAAATCCTCCGGCACATCGGAAAACTCCAGCGCGGCGTGGCTGGGGATCACAGTCAGAGAGAGCGCCAGGGCCAGGGAAAGGCACATGGCTCCAAACCGTTTCAGTTTCATACGCGTGTCCCTCCAAAAACAAGATATAGGTCTCCATTGTTCTGTAAACCACATTATAAACTGATTTTCCAGGAAAAGCAACTGTTTCCTTAGAAAAATCAGGCTTCCCCAAAAATTGGGGAAGCCTGATTTTATCTGATATCGTTCGATGGCTCACAGCTTGGCTTTCCGCAGCAGACGGATATCATCGCCATAGAAGCGGAGCACCCGGTACTCCCCCTCCAGCCGGGAGGCGGTCTGTCCGTTATAGCGTTCCCGCACCCCGTCCATACTCAGGTTGGAGGAGATGATGGTAGCCTTGTTCTGGACCAGGCGGGTGTTCACCAGGCTATAGAGAGCGGATTGGACAAAGGGGGTGGTCAGCTCGCTGCCAAGATCATCCAGAATGAGCAGGTCGCAGCTCAGGTAGCGGCGGGTCTCGGTCTGGGCGGCCTTGCCCTCCTCATAGTTCTTGCCAAACTTCTGCTCCTCAAACTGGGCAAAGAGATTTACCGCCGTGTCGTAGACCACGGAGAAGCCATTCTCCGCCACCGTCCGGGCAATACAGGCCGAGAGGAAGGTCTTGCCCAGACCGGGGTTGCCCGTGAGGAAGAGGTTCTGGAAGTAGAATTTCCCAAACTTCTGGGCGTAGTTCATGCACAGCTCACAGAGAAACTCCATGTTTTCCCGGGGGGAGAGGCTCTCCCCCGGCCAGGGCAGAGGGGAGT
>CAJTLK010000058.1 GCA_910577415.1 uncultured Oscillospiraceae bacterium | reverse complement strand
GCCCCGGGGCCGGAAAAACTGCGCCGACCTGGGCTACTGTACCCGGGAGGCCATGCAGATCCCCTCGGGAGAGCGGTACGAGCTGTGCCGCAGCGTTCACGCCGAGGCCAACGCCATCCTCTCCGCCGCCCGGAGCGAGACCATCGGCGCCACTCTCTATCTGGCGGGCCGGGACGGTAAGACCGGGGAGCTGCTGGGGGACGCCACTTCCTGCTCCATGTGCCGTCGGTTCATCATCAACGCGGGTATCGAGCGGGTGGTCATCCGCCGTACTCCTACGGAATACACTGTGGTCCATGTAGAGGATTGGATCCGGGAGGACGACTCCCTGCCGGAGGAAAAATAAACCGCTTCGGGGAGCCCCTTGCGGGCTCCCTTTTTATGTCTGACAGGGGCTGAAGGCGCTTTCCCGCCCAGGCGGCTTTCAGAGAGAGGAGAAAACCGATGACCACCTTTTACATGAGCCTATGGCTCTTTTTCTGTTATGCCTTTCTGGGCTGGCTGGGGGAGACCGCCCTGGCGGCGGTACGGCAGCGGCGGTATGTGGACCGCAGTCTGCTTTTCGGTCCCCTCTGCGTGGCCTACGGCGTGGCCGGTCCCCTCATCGGCGCGGCCCTCCGGGACCTGGCGGGCAGTTGGTTCTTTCTCTTTTTGGGCAGCGCCATCTACGCCAGCGTGATCGAATGGCTGGCGGGCCACTGGCTCTTCAAGCTCACCGGGACCCGCTGGTGGGACTACTCAGGCCGCCGCTGGAATCTGGACGGCTATGTCTGCGCCGCCAGCGCCGCTCTCTGGGGCGTGCTGGGCGTGGTGGTGGTCAAGTGGGGCAACGGTCTGCTACTGGCCCTGGCGGGGCTGATCCCGCCCCTTGTTCTCCACATCCTGCTTTGGTGTTTGCTCGCCGTCTTCGCGCTGGACTGTTTGGCTACCGCCCTCACTCTGGCGGGGACGGTCCACCGTCTGCCCCAGGTGGAGGAGATCGGGAGCCGGATCGAGGCCCTTACCGTCCGACTGGGGCTGTGGGTGCTTCGGAGGACCGAGGGCCGTATCCGCAAGACCTATCCCCAGGCCGACTTTGAGAAAAAGCGGGAGAGGAGTGCGGTCTTCGCCGCCGGGTGCGGGTTCTATAAGCTTTTCTGGCTCTTTTTCATCGGGGCCTTTCTGGGCGACATAGTGGAGTCCCTCTTCGTCCGGGCCACCGCCGGAGTGTGGCAGTCCCGCTCCAGCCTGGTGTGGGGAGATTTCTCCCTGGTCTGGGGCTTCGCCATGGCTCTGGCAAGCCTTCTCCTCCACCGCTACCGGGAGCGGTCCGACAGCTTTCTGTTCTGGGCGGGCACCCTCCTTGGCGGAGCCTATGAGTATCTGTGCAGCGTGTTTACCGAGCTGGTGTTTGGGGTGGTGTTCTGGGATTACAGTCACATTCCCTTCAACCTGGCGGGGCGGGTGAACCTCCTCTACTGCTTTTTCTGGGGCATCGCGGCGGTGGCGTGGATCCGGGTGGTCTATCCCCGGCTGTCCGGCCTTATCGAGCGTATCCCCAGGAAGTGGGGCCGCCCCCTCACCTGGGCGCTGACGGTCTTTCTCGCGGCAGACATGGTGGTAAGCGCCGCCGCCCTGGGACGGATGGAGCAGAGAGGCCAGGGCGTTCCGCCCCAAAACGTGGTGGAGGAGTATCTGGATGAGCATTACGGCGACGAGCGGCTGAATGAAATTTACCCCGCCGCGGTGAAGACGGAGTAAAGAGCAAAAAGCAGCCCCGGAGGGTCTCCCCTCCGGGGCTGCTTTTTGCTTTGGGTGGGTGTGCAAGAAACGCCGGACCGCAGCGAGCGGAAATTGGCTACCTGCAAGCCGGCGCCATACCACGGGCGAGGCGCAAAGGAAATATCGAACCGTAGGGGCGGATATTATCCGCCCGCAGGTTGGGATCACATTGCCCGCTTACAGTTGAATTTCTCCAGCGCAAGTCCCAGGACGAAGCCCACCGCCGCCGGGACCAGCCAGCCCAGGCCATAGGCGTAGAGAGGGAGGAAGCGCTCTGCCACGTTCATCACCGGCTGGAAGTTCACTACCCTTGCCAATTCCAGCAGGGCGGCAAGCCAGGTGAAAAGCATGGTCCACTGATAGACCCTGCGGGCATGACCGAAGAAGCGCCCAAACAGCCCAAGCAGGATAAGCACGATAGCCAGGGGATAGAGGAAGTAGAGCACCGGGGCGGAGAAGGTGATGATCTGGCTCAGGCCAATGTTGGAGATGAGAAAGGACACGCCGCTGAACAGAACGGCCCACTGGGGGTAGCGGAGCTTGCCGGGGAACATTTCCTCAAAGGTCTCCGAGCAGGAGGTGACAAGCCCAACGGCGGTCTTCAGGCAGCACAGGGTGACGGTGGCCGCCAGGATCAGCGCGCCGCCCTTGCCAAAGTAGTGCCGGGCAATGATGGCAAAGGCGTCGCCGCCGGTGAAGGCGCTGTCGCCAAGCCGCTCGGCATACAGTCCGCAGCTCTGGGCGCCCACCAGGGCGGTGGCGGCGTAGATGAGGGCCATAAGGCCCATGCTCACGGCTCCGGCCTTTACTGTGCTCACTGCCACCTGTCCCGGCTCAGTGATGCCAAGCTGACGCACCGAGCGGATGACGATAATGCCGAAGGCCAAACTGGCTAAGGCGTCCAGGGTGTCGTAGCCCTGAAGAAAACCGGCGGAGAAGGAGGAGTTAACATAATCTCCAAAAGGAGAGACAGAATTAAAAGACTGAACAGGTTTTATCAATGCAACGATTAACATAATTCCAAGAAGCAAAAGGAAGGCCGGGTTGAGCAGCTTGCCCACCGAATCCAAAATTTTGGATGGCTTCAGAGAGAAATAGAGCACCGCGGCGAAGAAGAGCGCGGTAAAAATGAGCTGCCACAGCCATATTTTCTCTCCGGCGAAAGGAGAGATGCCGATGGTGAAGCTGGTGGCGGCGCACCGGGGGATGGCGAAGAGCGGCCCAATGGTGAGATAGAGGGCGCAGGTGAAGAGGAGCCGGAAGGCGGGGGACACCCGGCCTGACAGCTCCAGCAGCCCCTCGCTGCGGGAAATGCCCATGGACATGACCCCCAGCAGGGGGATGCCTACGGCGGTGATGAGAAGGCCCAACAGGGCCAGGGGGAGAGCGGAGCCTGCCTTGGCGCCCAGGATAAGGGGGAAGATCAGGTTCCCCGCGCCGAAAAACAGGCCGAAGAGGGTGGAGCCAATAAGCGCCAGCTGGCGGGGAGAAAGTTTCTCTTTCAAGGTCAGGCCCTCCTTATTTATCATCCAGTTTGCTACCGTAAAATAGCATACCACAAAATGTTTTAAAACGAAACAAAAACTTTACAAAAAGTCTCTGCTTTTTGTGCCGCAGGAAGACCCGATATACAATATATACAGCGGAAAAATGGAAACACCTTGACAGAAAGCTGCCATAGACTTAAAATATATCTGGTGCAAAATGAAGAAAAGCGTCCGCGTTTTTCTTTTCAATGGGGTATTTGGCCCCCTGACAAAATGAATGAAAGGTGTGAAAAAAAGGGACATGAGCATGGATATTGGGATCGGGATCGTCATTCTGCTGTGCGTTGTCGCGGCGGCTGTCGGTCTGCTGATCGGCGGCGTGATCGCCACCGTTTACCACCGCAACGTTTCGGACAAGAAGCTGAACTCCGCCGAGGCGGAGGCCAAGCGTATCCTCAACGACGCCATCAAGACCGCCGAGAGCAAGCAGCGGGAAGCCATGGTGGAGGCCAAGGAGGCTATCCTCGCCGCCCGCAACGAGTGGGAGCAGCAGGAGAAGGAGCGCCGTGCCGCCATCCAGCAGCAGGAGACCCGTCTGGAGCAGAAGGAAGAGAACCTGGATAAGAAGACCGAGAACCTGGAGAAAAAGGACGAGGCCCTGCAGGAAAAGCTTGCCGCCCTGGAGCAGACAAAGGAAGAGATAGAGGACGTCAAGCAAAAGCAGATGGCCGAGCTGGAGAGAATTTCCGGCATGACCGCTGAAGAGGCCAAGGATATGCTGGTGAGCCAGCTGGAGGCCGAGGTAACACACGAGTCCGCCGCCAAGATCAAGGAGGCTGAGGCCCACTACAAGGAGGAGGCCGACAGCATGGCCCGGGAGATCATCTCCCTTGCCATCCAGCGCTGTGCTTCAGATCATGTGGCTGAGGCCACCGTCAGCGTGGTGGCCCTGCCCAGCGACGATATGAAGGGCCGTATCATTGGCCGGGAGGGCCGGAATATCCGTACCCTGGAGACCCTTACCGGAGTGGACCTCATCATCGACGATACCCCGGAGGCCATCACGGTCTCCTGCTTTGACCCGGTCCGCCGGGAGATCGCCCGCATTGCCCTGGAGAAGCTGATCCAGGATGGGCGCATCCACCCCGCCCGTATCGAGGAGATGGTGGAGAAGGCCAAGCGGGAGGTGGATGCCACCATCAAGGCCGAGGGTGAGCGGACGGTCTTTGAGGCCAACGTCCACGGTCTGCACCCCGAGCTTGTGAAGCTGCTGGGCCGTATGAAATACCGTACCAGCTACGGTCAGAACGTGCTTTCCCATTCGTTGGAGGTCTCCCACCTGGCGGGGCTTATGGCCTCAGAGCTGGGCGGCGATGTGGCCGTAGCCAAGCGGGCCGGCCTGCTCCACGACCTGGGTAAGGCCATCGACCATGAGGTGGAGGGCAGCCACGTAGCCATCGGCGTGGAGCTGGCCCGGAAATACCACGAGAGCGAGGAGGTCATCCACGCCATCGAGGCCCACCACAACGACGTGGAGCCTAAGACCCTGGTAGCTGTGCTGGTCCAGGCGGCAGACGCCGTTTCCGCCGCCCGTCCCGGCGCCCGGCGGGAGAACCTGGAGAATTACATCAAGCGCCTGGAGACTCTGGAGGGCATCGGCTCCTCCTTCCCCGGCGTGGAGAAATGCTTTGCCATCCAGGCGGGCCGGGAGATCCGCATCATGGTGGAGCCGGACAAGGTCAGCGAGGACCAGATGGTGCTTCTGGCCCGGGACGTTGCCAAGAAGATCGAGGACGAGATGGAATATCCCGGCCAGATCAAGGTCAACATCATTCGGGAGACCAAGGCTGTGGACTACGCCAAGTAAAAAACTGGCGGGACAGAAAAAAGTTGGAAAGCCCGCCGGAGCATTGCTCCGGCGGGCTTTTGCGTGGAAACAGGACGGTGGAGGGCCGGGAAAAAATAAAAAATTTGCTTCCCGGCGCAACCTTTTTCCTCTCTGGATCGTATGGTAGGTGAAGGGCCTTTCAATGACAGACAGGAGCGAGGCTATGAGAGCATCAGTGGACGAGGTATTCCAAAAATATGGGGACCGGATATTTTCCGCGGCGTTCAGCGTATGTCGGAATCGGGCCGACGCCGACGATGTGGTGCAGGACACGCTGATACGGTATTATTCCGTAGGCGCCGGCAAGGACTTTGAGAGCGAAGCCCATCTCAAGGCGTGGCTGCTCCGGGTCGCCATCAACCGGGCGAAGGACATGGCCTCCTCCTTCTGGCGGAAGCAGAAGGTGGAGTGGGAGGAGTACATGGACGAGCTGCCCTTTGCAGAACCGGAGGACAGCGGGCTGTTTGAGGCCGTCATGGGTCTGCCGGAAAAATATCGCACGGTGATCCACCTGTTTTATTACGAGGAGTACACCGTAGAGGAGATCGCCCATATCCTGCGCCGCCCCGGGGGAACGGTGAAAAGCCAACTCAACCGTGGAAGAACGCTCCTAAAAAATATACTTCAGGAGGGATGGAACGATGACGAATAAGCAGCGTTATCAAAGGACGTTTTCCGTGCTTCATGCCTCCGAGGACTGTCTTATGGAGGTAAAAGCGATGAAACACACCAAAAAGATCAATATATCCCGGCTGGCCGCGGTCTGCGCAGCGGCAGTTATGGTAATGGCCCTGGCCTGCGCGGCCTATGCCGCGGATGTGGGCGGTATCCAGCGCAGCGTCCAGCTTTGGATCAACGGCGACCAGACCGACGCGGTGCTGGACATTCGGGGCATCGGGTACACGGTCACTTATCAGGGCGAAGACGGCGAAAGCCACGAATTTGGCGGCGGCGGAGTAGTCATCAACGATGATGGTAGCGAGCGTCCCCTTACCGAGAGCGAGATCATGGAGCATCTGGATTTGCCGGAGGTGGACTACCGGGCCGACGGCTCCGTCTGGGTCCGCTACCACGGGGAGGAGACCGAGATCACAGACCGCTTTGACGCCGACGGTATCTGTTATGTGCAGGTCATGACCGACAATGGGGCGCTGTATCTGACGGTAAAATACGACGGCGGCCACGCCTCCAGCCCCCACAGCTATGTCTCCCCCAAGAGCTTTAATACCGGCGCATAAGAAAGAACCAAAAAGCAAGGCAGACCATTTTGGTCTGCCTCGCTTTTTTTGTCTATCTCAGTTCAGGGTCAGGTCGCCATCCTTGATCCAGCCGAGCTTGCGGAGGAGTTCGCCAAAGACCCAGGTGAGAACGGCAGGAAGGACGAAGGAGATAAGGATCAGTCCCAGCCAGTGAAAGGCGGTGGGGGAGACGGCCACAGCCCCCACCTTGGCCACGGCGTTCTCGCTGGGGGCGAGCCAGCCCGTCCACACGCCGATCTGTCCGCACAGCCCACAGGTGCCCATACCGGCATTGATGGCCGCGCCGTTCATCTCCAAACGGAAGAGACAGGTGGCCAGGGGGCCGGTAATGGCCGAGGCGAGAATGGGGGGGATCCAGATGCGGGGGTTCTTTACAATGTTGCCCATCTGGAGCATGGAGGTGCCCAAACCCTGGCTCACCAGGCCGCCCCAACGGTTTTCCCGGAAGGACATGACGGCGAAGCCCACCATCTGGGCGCAGCACCCGGCCACGGCGGCCCCACCGGCCAGACCGGCCAGGCCCAGGGTGTGGCAGATGGCGGCGGAGGAGATGGGCAGGGTCAGGGCGATGCCCACCAGCACGCTGACGGCCATACCCATCCAGAAGGGCTGGAGCAAGGTGGTCTGGTTGATGAGGGTGCCGAAGGCGTCGGCAACCTTGCCGATAGGGGGCGCAATGAGGTAAGACAGGGATACGCCCACAAAAATGGTGACAAAGGGGGTGACAAGCAGGTCGATCCTGGTCTCCTTGCTTACCGCCTTGCCAAACTCAGCGGCGATGATGGCGAGAAAGAGGACGGCCAGCGGCCCGCCCGCCCCGCCCAGGGCGTTGGCAGCCTGTCCCACGGCGGCCAGGGAGAAGAGTACCAGAGGGGGCGCCTGGAGGGCGTAGCCAATGGCGATGGCCATGGCGGGGGCGGACATGGCCGAGGCAAAGCCGCCCATCTCAGCCAGAAAAGCTACGTTCAGCTGTTGTCCAAGGGTCTTGATGATGGTGCCGATGAGCAGGGAGCAGAAAAGCCCCTGTGCCATGGCGCCCAATGCGTCCACACCATAGCGTTTTGCCGAGATCACGATATTTTTTCGTTTTAAGAATCCCTTAACGTCCATTTTGTGTCCTCACGCTCTCCCGCCAACCATTGACAACGCTGGCATAATTTGTAGTTATTATAATCGAGTTTTTTCGTTTGTCAACCCCAAAACCGCCCCTCCAAAGAAAAATGTTGACAAATCAACAAGCGAGGTGTATAGTGAGGGACGTCAGAAAGTTGATATTCCAACATTGTAAAAGGAGAACGCAATGAATATCCATATCATCACCGATTCTGCATCCGACATCGTGGGCAACCAGCGCCCCGACCTCACCGTTCTGCCTATGCTCATCACCTTTGGGGAGACGGCCTACCGGGACGGGGTGGACCTGACCCACAGCGAGTTTTACGAGAAGCTGGTGGAGGGGAGTGGTCTGCCCGTCACCAGCCAGATCACGCCCTTTGCCTTTGAGGAGGCCATCGACGAGCACCTGGAAAAAGGGGAGGCGGTGATCGTCATCACCATGTCGGGCAAGCTCTCGGGCACCAACCAGAGCGCCCTGTCCGCCGCTGAGGGCAAGGAGAACGTCTGGGTGGTGGACAGTGAGAACGTCACCGTGGGCGAGCGTATCCTGGTGGAGCTGGCCCTGCGCCGGAAGGACGCCGGGGCCGACGTGGAGAAGATCGTGCGGGAGCTGGAGCAGGTGAAAAAGCGGGTGCGCCTGGTGGCCCTGCTGGACACCCTGGAATACTTAAAGAAGGGTGGCCGGGTCTCCGCCGCCGTGGCCTTTGCCGGGGGATTGCTCCAGATCAAGCCGGTCATTGCCATCAGAAACGGCGAAGTGGCCGTGGTGGGTAAGGCCCGGGGGTCCAAGCAGGCCGATAACCTGATCGCCGAGGCGGTGCGGAGCGCCGGTGGGGTGGACTTTGAAATGCCCTACTTCCTGGGCTACACCGGCCTCAGCGACGCCCTGTTGAAGAAGTATGCCGAGGACAACGCCGCACTGTGGCGGAATGGAACGGAGGCGCTGCCCATCGGAACGGTGGGCGGCACCATCGGCACCCATGCCGGACCCGGCGCCGTGGCCGTGGCCTGGGTGGCGCCGGAGAAGTAAAAGAAAAGAGAAAGGACCCGCCCATGGGATGGTTCCCGTGGGGGGGTCTTTTTTTTGCTGCGGGTGCGCCGGGACATTCTTTCCGGCCCCGTCATAACCGGGGGCTTTGTCCCATATATTGGGATATCACACTTGGCCCAACGGGCCGGAAAGGGGGAGACTATGCCCTATGAGGAGCTGGTCGCCACGGGCCACCGTCTGATCTTGGAGGAGCGGGAGCACCTGACGGTCTCCGGCGTGGAGGAAGTTGAGAGCTTTGATGAGAACCTTATCGTCATGGATACCGCCCAGGGGGTGCTGGTGGTCCGGGGAGAGGACCTGCACATCGAAAAACTGAGCCTGGACGGGGGAGACCTGAAGGTGGAGGGGACGGTGGAGTCCCTGACCTATGAGGCCGAGCGGCGAAAGGGCGGCTTCCTTTCCCGGCTGCTGGGGTGAGGAATGGAGATCTCCATTACCGGTCAGGCCATGGCCTTTCTGGGCGCCCTGGCCCTGGGAGGAGGGCTGGGACTGCTCTATGACCTGTGCCGCCTTCTTCGGCACCGTCTGCCCCTTTTGGGCCTGGGGGCCGTTCTCGACCTGCTCTACTGGCCCATAGCCGCTGTTTCCCTCTTTGTCTATGCCGTGGCGGCGGGAGACGGAGTGGTACGCATCTATTTTATGCTGGGAGTGGCTCTGGGGGGAGGAATATATTTCCTCATCCTTAGCGGCCCAATGGTTTTCCTGGGGGAAAAGCTGGCCGACCTGGCAGGAGCCCTGGCCGGGCTGTGTATGCTGCCCCTGAAATGGCTCCATAATTTCCAAAAAAAATTTTATGTAAATCTAAAAAAGGTCTTCCATTATGAGGAAAAATGGTATAGAATAAGCTGTACTATTTCCGAAATGAGGCGCCAGGAGAAGAGGGGAGGGGACGCGGTTGCAAGTGAAGAAGGCGGGCTTTCTCACCAAGATCGTAGTCCTCGCCCTGCTCATCGCCGCCAGCGTAAGCCTTCTGAGGATGCAGGGCATGATCGCCAACGCCCAGGAGGAGCTGGACACGCTGAAGCTCCAGGTGGCGAGCCAGAGCCAGACCAACGCCGACCTGCGGGACGCCGTGGAGCACAGCGAAGACCCCACCCGGCAAAAAGACATCGCCCGCAATGAGCTGGGCCTTGCCGCGCCGGGGGAAAAGGTCATTATTTTCACCGATTAAACGGCTTTGTGTGGGCCGTAGCCTGATGGCGCAAACTTGGACCCGCTTTTCAGCGGCCAAATTCGGCGCTTTTCCTTGTGCCGTCCTCGGTGGGCGTCAGCCCACCATCGTCCGGCGCGAGGAAAATCCCTCGAATTTTTCTCGCTGAAAAGTGCTTCGCAGTTTTGCCGGAGCTGATTTTTTCTCCGGCAAGGCATCGCTCGCAGGGGATACTTGGCGTATCCTCAAGAGCGATAACGAGGCCGGAGGGAAAATCGGCCCGGAAAAACCGGGTTCAAGTTCACGCCATCAGGCTAAGAGAGGAAAAATCAAAGGGGAGGACAAAGAAGCTGTATGGAGCTGGAGATTGGGTCTATCTTGGAGGGGAAGGTCAGCGGGATCACAAAATTCGGGGCCTTCGTCACGCTGCCTGAGGGGCGGTCCGGACTGGTACATATTTCCGAGATCGCGTATACTTATGTAAATGACGTAAAGGATCATTTGCAGGAGGGGCAGGAGGTCAAGGTCAAGGTCATCGGAGTAGATGACGCGGGCCGGATCAATCTTTCCATCAAAAAGGCCATGGAGCCGCCCGCCCATCAGGGGCGCCCTGCCGCTCCCCGGCCTGTGGGCTTTACCGGGCAGAAGAAGGCCCCCGAGCCTGTCACCTTTGAGGATAAGCTCAAGCAGTTTATGGCATCCTCGGGCACCAAGCTGTCCGAGCACCATCTCAACGAGAAAAAGGCCAGCCGCCGCGGCGGCGGTGGCAGAAGATAAGCAAAGCCTCCGAGGCGGCTTTTCGCCGTAAAAAGAATACTTGCAGCAAGAGGCCGCCCCAGCCGGGGCGGCCTCTTGTGGCGTTGAGTATAGAAGGGACGGCTGGCGTCAGTCCAAAGCCGCGGTGCCTGAGGTCTTAAGGACGTTGGACAGTCCCGCTAAGAAAGCGGACCTGTCGGGACAACAGCGGTCCAGGAAAAGCAAGACGGTGATCAGGCTGCAACAGGACTTGCCGCTTTCCAGAGCGACATAGCCTCTGGTGCTCATCAGCAGAACCCCTTTTACCTTTCGTGTTGATGGAGGTTCAATTTTTTAATTTTCCGTCAAAATAACTACGCAGGCAGCCATCGTTGTTCAATGACTGTCCGATAAACTGGAATTTGAATACTACGATTTTATGAGCGGTTATCGCTCACCGTAGATTTTCAATAAAATCCTCCAAAAACCTTGAAAACAAAAGATTTTTTACAGTGTGTTCGCCTTATCCCTTTATTCGGTTTCACACAAGTTTACCCTTACCCTGGCTGCTCATAAGGGCAAAAGCAAGGGCAAGAAAATCCCGCAACAGGATATAACAGCGTGTGGCAATCGGAGAACTGTGACGTATGTGCAAATATATTATAGCGGAGGATTTCAATATGAACAAGTACATTTTTAATGAGAACAACGGTCTTTGGTATGAACTGATTGGCGACTACTATTTCCCCTGTCTGACCGTACCCGCTGAAGAAGAACAGTCGGTCGGCGTGTGGGGGCAGCGGCACAAGCGGTATCTCAAAGAATACCGCCCAGTTCTGTATAACGCCTTGCTGTTGAGCGGCAAGCTGAACGGCTACCTCGCCGATATTG
>CAJTLK010000057.1 GCA_910577415.1 uncultured Oscillospiraceae bacterium | reverse complement strand
GGTGGGTTTCCAAAGGGTAGGGGCCGCAGCCCCTGCCCTTTGGTCGTTTCAAGGGGGAGTCCGAGGGGGGGAAATCGAAATCCCCCCTTCGGGGTTTCTTCGGGGGTTTGGGGCATTCTTTGCCCCAAAGAATGCCCCAAAAAGACCTCCCCGCCATTGCTGGCGGGAAACAAAAACAGTGTAAACCGTTAGCTTCTTCCAAAAAAATGTTCACCAAAATATGATAAAATTCCGCGCAAAATTTTTTCTAAACCTCATTGGATGTATTTTCACCACATTTGATACGGTAAGGTGTAAAATGCATGTGAGGTGATTTCATAATGAAATATCGAGAACTGTACGCCGGAAAACAGGTCTGCTGCACCTGCGCCCATTACTACCAGCATTACAGCCGCGGCTCCAGGGGATATTATGAGGTCCACTGCGGGCGTTGTACCGCACTTTCGGTCAAGACACGGAAGCCGGACCACACCTGCGAGCACTGGAAAAAGAAATAGCCCTGCATAAAAATGCCCCGGAGCGAGAAGCTCCGGGGCTTGTTTTCATTATCACAGGGTCAGGACTTCTTCTTGCTGGCGATGCGCATCCGCTCGCCGTGGTCCAGCACCCGCTTGCGCAGGCGCAGGTTTTCCGGCGTGCACTCCAGCAGCTCATCGTCGGCCAGGAACTCCAGATCCTGCTCCAGGCTCATCTGCCGGGGAGGCGTCAGGCGCAGGGCCTCGTCAGAGCCGGAGGCCCGCATATTGGTCAGCTGCTTCTTCTTGCAGACGTTGACGCTGATGTCCTCCTGCTTGGGGCACTCGCCCACGATCATGCCCGCATACACCGGGGTGCCCGCGCCGATGAACAGCGCGCCCCGCTCCTGGGCGTTGAAGAGGCCGTATGTCACCGCCTCGCCGGTCTCAAAGGCCACCAGGCTGCCGGTGCTGCGGCGGGCGATCTCTCCCTTCATGGGGGCATACTCCTCAAAGACGCTGGCCATAATGCCCTCGCCCTTGGTAGCGGTCAAAAACTCGTTGCGGTAGCCGAAGAGCCCCCGGCTGGGCACCAGGAACTGCACCTTCATCCGGTCTCCCACGGGGGTCATATCCAGCATATCGCCCTTGCGCTTGCCGATGGCCTCGATGACGCCGCCCACACAGTCGGCGGGCACGTCCACCACCAGCCGCTCGATAGGCTCGCACTTTTTGCCGTCGATCTCCTGGTAGAGCACGCGGGGGGGAGAAACCTGGAACTCATAGCCCTCCCGGCGCATGGTCTCGATAAGGATGGAAAGGCTCATCTCGCCCCGGCCCGCCACATTGAAGGAGTCGGTGTTGTCGGTCTCCGTGACCCGGAGGGACACGTCCTTCAGGGTCTCCCGCTGGAGCCGCTCCCGAATTTGCCGGGAGGTTACGAATTTACCCTCTCGCCCGGCGAAGGGAGAGTCGTTGACCGAGAAGGTCATCTCCATCGTGGGGGCGGAAATTTTCACGAACTCAATAGGCTCGATGGCGGACGGAGCGCAGATGGTATCGCCGATGGTAATGTCGCCGATGCCGCTCATGGCAATGATGTTGCCCGCGGTGGCCTCGGTGGCGGGCACCTTGGCAAGCCCGTCAAACTGATAGATGGCGGTGGCCTTGGCCTTCTTCGCCGGGGCGTCGGGAGAGTGGAAATTGCACACAGCGATCTCTTCGTTCTGATGGATGGCGCCCCGCTCAATGCGGCCAATGGCAATGCGGCCCACAAACTCATTGTAATCGATGGAGCTGACCAGCATCTGGAAGGGGGCCTCTGTGTCGGCCTCCGGGGCAGGAATATAGTCCAGGATGGTGTCAAAGAGGGGGGTCAGGTCGGTACCGGGCACGTCGGGGGAGTAGCTGGCGGTGCCGTTGCGGCCCGAGCAGAAGAGGGTGGGAGAATCGAACTGCTCCTGGGTGGCGTTCAGGTCCATCAGCAGCTCCAACACCTCGTCGCAGACCTCGTGGATGCGCTGGTCGGGGCGGTCTATCTTGTTGACTACCACGATGACCCGGTGGCCCAGCTCCAGGGCCTTAGAAAGCACAAAGCGGGTCTGGGGCATAGGACCCTCGGCGGCGTCCACCAGGAGGATGACGCCGTTGACCATCTTCAGGATACGCTCCACCTCGCCGCCGAAGTCGGCGTGGCCCGGCGTGTCCACGATGTTGATCTTGGTATCCTTGTAGTGGACGGCGGTGTTTTTCGCCAGGATGGTAATGCCGCGCTCCCGCTCCAGGTCGCCAGAGTCCATGACCCGGTCCACAGTGGCCTGATTTTCCCGGTAGATGCCGCCCTGCTTGAGCATCTCGTCCACCAGGGTGGTCTTGCCATGGTCAACGTGAGCAATGATGGCAACGTTGCGTAATTTATTATCCTGCATAGTTCGTATCTCCTTACGCGGCAAGACCACCGGGGCCCCATCGCAGATGGGGCGGCGCGGCAGTGCCGTTTATTCAATCAAATTGGGGCCCCCGCAAAAGCGGTCTTCAGCTTTTGTGGGGAGAGAAGGAGCAAGGGAGCGGATGGAGCTTTCACCGCAGGTGGAAGCGGAATCAAGCGGACTTTGCGACGACGAGGTCGACGTGAGCAATGATGGCAACGTTGCGTAATTTGTTGTCCTGCATATCCGCACCTCATATCTTTTCGCGCTTATAGTATACTTTTTCACAACAAGGCTGTATTATAACCCAGAAAAGGCTGAAAATCAATGTTTTTCTCTCCAGAATATCAGCCTGGGCCGAAAAATTTCTTGTGAAAAATGGGATGGCACTGCAAGAACGCAAAAGAGCGGCGGACCTCCCGATCCGCCGCCCTCTTTCCTTTTTTCTTACAAGCACCCGCCGCTCACAACACGCCGCGGGCCGTCAGCTCGGCCACCAGGGCCTTGGCGTCGTTGTTGTAAAGCCGCTCGATCAGCACCTCGGCCAGGTCCCAGCCGTACTCCTTCTTGGTAAAGGCGGGGGCGTAGGTCGCCACATCGGCGTCCTTGTCCACCTGAACGGAACCCTTCTCCTGCAAACGGGTCAGCAGAGAGCGGACAGTGGTGCGCTCCCATCCCCGGCGCTCCTTCAGCACGGTCTGAAGCTCCTTGGCGGTCATGGGGGCTCCGGTATCCCAAAGGGTCTCCATCACGGAAAGCTCGGCCTCAGAAATGCGGCGGCTGGTATAATCAGACATAGCAGGAACCTCGATTCCTTTTATATAATATAGTTAGAATAAACGATTTCCCGGGAAATGTCAAGCAAAAGCGGACTTTTACAAGCTCAGACCGGTCAATTTCCGCCGCAGGAGGTCGAAGGCATGACTGGCGGCCACGGTGCGGATACGGCTCCGGCTCCCGGCGCAGTGCAGCTCCCGGACGTGGACGCCGCCGTTCCAGGCCAAGGCCACGTACACCAGCCCCACCGGGTTGCCCCGCTCGTCGCTGTCCGGCCCGGCCACCCCTGTGGACGAAAGGGCAAGCGCGCTCCCCATCAGCTTCCGCGCGCCCTCCGCCATGGCCTGGGCCACCTGGGGGGACACCGCGCCGTATTGGTCCAGCAGCGCTTGGGATACCCCCAGCGCCTGGTTTTTCACCTCGTTGCAGTAGCTCACCACTCCGCCCCTGAAGGCGGCGGAGGAACCGGGCAGATCGGTCATGCGCTTGGCGATCAATCCACCGGTGCAGCTCTCGGCAGATGCCAGGGTCAAGTCCTTTTCCTTCAGCAGCCCCAAACACACCTGCTCCAGAGAGTCCACATCCGCTCCGTAGATCAGCTCGCCCAGCAATTCCCGCAGCTCGGCCTCCACCGGGGCGATCATGGCCTGAGCGGAGTCTTCATCCTCCGCCTTGGCGGTGATACGCAGCTCCACTTCTCCCTCCTTGGCATAGGGAGCCAGGGTGGGATTTTGCATGGCGTTCATCCTGTCCCGGAGCTGATACTCCACCGCCGACTCCCCCATGCCGAACACCCGCAGGGAGCGGTTCAGGATGACCCCGTCGGTACACTCGGCGAGGAACGGGATGGCACGAGCACGGAACATGGGACCGCACTCGCTGGGCGGGCCGGGGAGCATGACCACCCGCACCCCGTCCGAGACAAACCCACAGCCGGGGGCGGTGCCCCAGTCGTTCTGGAAGGGGACACAGCCCTCGGGGAGATAGGCCTGTTGATAGTTGTTTTCCGTCATGGCCCCAGTGTCCGGGTGGAGGCGACGGAAGTAAGCCTCCATCCGTTGGGCGGCCTCCTCATTGTAGACCAGCTTCTTGCCGAAGCATTCCGCCAGCACGTTCTTTGTGAGGTCGTCGCAGGTGGGGCCAAGGCCCCCGGTGGTGATAATGAGGTCGGCCCGGCTCCTGGCGATCTCCACCGCCCGGCGCAGCCGCTCCGGGTTGTCCCCAACCACGGTATGGTAAAAGACGTTGATCCCCAGGGCGGAAAGCTCCTTGGATAGGGTCTGGGCGTCGGTGTTGGCGATGTTGCCCAGCAGCAGCTCGGTGCCCACGGCGATCAGTTCAGCGGTATGAGACATGGAAAGACTTCCTTTCAACGACATTTATGGGCGCGGACAATACCCTCCGCCAGTAGGATCAGCCCGCCTCCTATGAGGTAACACAGCACATCGGCCCAGTCAAAAACGCTTCCCAGGAGGATACGGAAAAAGCGGATATGTCCCAGCCCCAGCCGGTCCACCAGTCCGAACGCCTGTCCCACCTCCACCAGTACGGCAAAAAGCGTCACCCCCGCCGGAAGCCAGGGAAATCCCGTGGGAAACAGCGTGCGGGCAAAGGCGTAAACCACCCACACCACCAGCACATCTCCCAGATAAGGGCGGACAAAACGGTCATGGACAAAAAGGGCGATGACGATCTCGACCCCCAGCAGTAGGAGAAAGACAAGACCATACCGCCGCCGCGCGTGACTCATACCGAAGTCCTCCTCTCCGCCGTCTCTCACTCCATGGCGATAAAGACCCGCTCGATATTGTCCGCGGCGGTCTTTACCATGCCCTCCACGTCCAGCTTTTCCTCCGCCCGCTCACACTCTGCCCGTGTGGGCTTGAGCCGGGGGTGCTTGGGGGTAAAGACGGTACAACAGTCCTCATAGGGTAGGATGGAGGTCTCGAAGGCCCCGATCTTTCGGGAGATGCGGACGATCTCCTCCTTGTCCATCCCCACCACCGGGCGGAAAATGGGCAGGTCGGTAACAACGCCGGTGCAGCGCATGGCCTCCATGGTCTGGCTGGCCACCTGGCCCAGGCTCTCCCCGGTGATCAGGCACCCGGAGCCGGTGCGGTGGGCCACCTCGGCGGCAATGCGCATCATGAACCGCCGCATGAGGATGGTGAACAGCTCCTCAGGACAGGACCGCCGCAGCTCCTCCTGGATAGCGGTAAAGGGCACCACATGGACCACCAGCCGCCCGGTGTAGGGGGTCAATATCCTTGCCAGGTCCAGCACCTTCTCCTTGGCCTCCGGGGACGTGTAGGGGTAGGAGAAGAAATGCACCATTTCCAGGCTCAGCCCCCGCTTGGCCATCATCCAGGAGGCCACCGGGGAGTCGATACCGCCGGAGAGAAGGCTCACCGCCCGGCCTCCCACCCCTACGGGCAGTCCTCCCGCGCCGGGGGCCGGGTTGCCGTGGATATAAGCGGCGGTCTCCCGCACCTCCACATTGACGATGAGATCAGGATGGTGCATTTCAGCCCTCATGTGGGGATAAGCCTCGTCCAGCTCTCCCCCCAGGTACTGGGCCAACTGGATGGAGTTGAGGGGGAAGGTCTTGTCCGAGCGCTTACACTCCACCTTAAAGGTCCTGGCAGCGGCGATCTGGTCGGCCAAAAATTCTTTGATGGCGGCAAGCATGGCGTCCTGATCCTTCTCACACTCCCGGCACAGGCACACATCGGCGGCGCCAAAGACCTTCTGCATGGCGGCAAAAGCGGCGGCGGTGTCGCAATCGTCGGACTGCGGCTCCACGTAGGTAATGGATTGCCGGGTATATACTTTAAAGGCCCCTAACGGCTTGAGCCGGCGCTTGGCGTTTGCCATAAGCTGCTCCTCAAAGCGGTGGCGGTTTAGACCCTTGAGTACCAGCTCGCCCAGCTTCAGCAGAATGATCTCTCGCATAAAATGAACTCCTTTCGGGGGAAAAAACTATCCTTGCAGCTTTCCATTTTAATACAGTTTTCCCCCGTACGCAAGGGAGAAACACCTCCGGCGTTGACATTGGGAGCAAAAATGCGATATACTAAGCAATACCGCAAATTTTACCTGTCAAAAAAGGAGGCGCGGCCATGACCGTTAAGGACTTTCAAAGCCGGGGGCAGCTTTCCATCTTCGCCTCCTATTATAAGCCCCACCTGAAGCTCTTTCTTCTGGATCTGAGCTGCGCGTTGTGCATCTCCATCATAGACCTTCTCTTCCCCTGGGTGTCCCGACTGTGCATGAACCGTCTGCTCCCCCAACGGCTGTTCGGCACGTTTTTTGCCGTCATGGCGGTGATGGCTCTGGCCTATCTTTTGAAGGGTGCGCTTTACCACACCGTTACCTACTGGGGCCACATGATGGGGGTCAACATCGAGGCCGATATGCGTCGTGACCTCTTTGAGCACATGCAGACCCTTTCCTTTTCCTTCTTTGATAAAAACCGTACCGGCCAGCTTATGAGCCGTGTGACCACCGATCTTTTCGAGATCGGTGAGCTTGCCCACCACGGCCCGGAGGACCTCTTTATCTCCATTATTACTCTGGCGGGCGCCTTCTGCGTCATGCTCACCATCCGTTGGGAGCTGGCCTTGGCCGTGTTTACCATCGTCCCCATCTTCGCCGGTTTTACCATTTTCCAGCGTGGCCGGATGCGCCGCCGCTCGGTGGAGGTAAAGAAAAAAACCGCCGTTATCAACGGTGAGGTAGAGTCCTCCATCTCCGGCATCCGCACCGCCCAGGCTTTTGCCAACGAGAATGAGGAGAACCGGAAATTCAACCGCTCCAACGACCTCTTCCGGGAAGCCAAGCGGGACTATTATAAGTCCTTTGCCACCTACCACGCCGGAATGGAGATCTGCGTGGGCATGATGTCAGTGGTGGTCATTGCCGTAGGCGGCGCCCTCATCATGGAAAATAAGATGGACTACACCGACCTCATCACTTTTTCCCTCTATGTCACCACCTTTATCACCCCCATCCGTAAGCTCTCCGCCTTTGTGGAGCAGTTTATGCAGGGCATGGCGGGCTTTGGCCGGTTTGTGGAGCTGATGCGCACCGAGCCGGAAATTCAGGACGCCCCTGACGCCGCCGACCTGGGCACGGCCCAGGGTGATATCCGGGTAGAGAACGTCACCTTTACCTACGACCCCACCCAGCCCCCGGTGCTGGATCAGGTCTCCCTCCATATCCCCAGGGGAGAGACACTGGCGGTGGTAGGTCCCTCCGGCGGCGGAAAGACCACCCTGTGCCAGCTTATCCCCCGGTTCTATGACGTGACGGAGGGCGCCATCCTCCTGGACGGAAAGGACGTCCGGGAAGTCAAGCTCTCCTCCCTGCGGCGAAACATCGGCATTGTCCAGCAGGACGTGTTTCTTTTTGCCGGGACCATCTTTGACAACATCGCCTATGGCCACCCCGGCGCCACCGAGGCGGAGATCATCGCCGCGGCCAAAAAGGCTGAACTTTACGATGACGTGATGGCTATGCCCGACGGCTTTCAGACCTACGTAGGCGAGCGGGGGGTCATGCTCTCCGGCGGCCAGAAGCAGCGGGTATCCATCGCCCGGGTCTTTCTGAAGGACCCCCCGGTGCTGATTTTGGACGAGGCCACTTCCGCCCTGGACACCGTCACCGAGCAGCATATCCAAAGCGCCTTCGATGAACTCTCCAAGGGGAGGACCACCCTCATCATCGCCCACCGCCTCTCCACCGTCCGCTCGGCCCACCGCATCGCCGTTATCGACAACAACCGGGTGCTGGAGCTGGGCACCTGGGAGGAGCTGAACGCCAGAAACGGCAAGTTTGCCGCCCTGTGCAAGGCGCAGGGGTTAAGGTAAGGAGTGATAGCGTGCTGTATTTTCTTCTATCTATATTACTAATAGGTGTTGACCAGATGGTAAAGGTCTGGGTGCGCAAGGCCATTGTCCTGGGCGCTTCCGTGCCCTTTCTCCCCCATGTACTGGAGCTGACCTATGTGCAGAACACCGGGGCGGCCTTTTCCTTTTTGGCCGGGTCCGACCTGACCTGGCTTCTGGCCATTGTCTCCCTCATCGCCACGATGGTCATTGCCCTGGCACTGCGGAAGGACTTTTTCCCCGGCCCGTGGGGTCGGCTGTCCCTCTCCCTCCTCTTGGCGGGGGCGGCGGGCAACCTCATTGACCGGGCGGCGCTGGGCTATGTCACCGACATGTTCAAGACTGTTTTTATAGACTTCCCCGTCTTCAATGTGGCCGATATCTGCGTGGTGTGCGGCGGCGTGCTGATGATCGTTTACGTCCTGTTTTTCTATGATAAGGACAAGGACGCCGAGGCTCCCGCTCCCGACGCGCCGGAGGACAGCCATGACCAGCCTTGAGTTCACCGCTGACCGGGAAGAGCGAGTCGACCTCTTCCTCTCCCGCTCCTGTCCCGGCCTGACCCGCTCGGCGGCGCAAAAGCTGCTGGAGGACGGGGCCGTGACCTGCGGCGGGGAGCGGATAAAAAAGAACCGTAGGACCTCCCCTGGAGAGGTCTACCTGACAGTCCTCCCCGCCCCTGAACCCATCGAGGCCGCGGCCCAGGATATTCCCCTGGACGTAGTCTATGAGGATGAGGACGTGATCGTGGTCAATAAGCCTGTGGGCATGGTAGTCCACCCTGCCCCCGGTCACCCGGACGGCACTCTGGTCAACGCCCTGTTATATCACTGTGGAAATAGCCTCTCCGGCATCAACGGCAAGCTTCGCCCCGGCATTGTCCACCGCATCGACCGGGACACCTCAGGGCTGATCATCGCAGCGAAAAACGACCCCGCCCACCTCTCCCTGGCCGCCCAGCTGGAGGACCATTCTCTTTGCCGGGAGTACCACGCCGTGGCGGTGGGAGGCTTCCGGGACGAGGGCGGCACCGTGGACTCTCCCATTGCCCGCCACCCGGTGGACCGCAAGAAAATGGCTATCGACCCCAATGGCCGCCGGGCGGTGACCCACTACCAGGTGCTGGAGCGTCTGAGCGGGTATACCTACCTGAAGTGCAATTTGGAGACTGGGCGCACCCACCAGATCCGGGTGCATCTCTGCTCCATCGGCCACCCTCTCCTGGGGGACACGGTGTACGGCAATAAAAAGCCCGTCCCCGGCCTGGCAGGTCAGTGCCTTCACGCCAAGTCCCTCACCTTTGCCCACCCCCGCACGGGAGAAGTCCTGACTGTGGACTGCCCCCTCCCCGACTGGTTTGAAGCGGTCCTGACCAGGCTGCGGAAATAGCTCCCTTTTCAAACACTCCAAATTGTGGTATACTATTTTATTGGATAAAACCTACCCTCAATTACAGAGAGGACCTGATGCCATGCGAAAAAACTTCCCTCTTATATTGACTCTGCTGGGCGGGGCAGCGGGCTTTGGTCTGCGAAAGTGGCAGCTTACCGCCGGGTTTGAGCCGGATACACGCCTGCCCATCCCCGGCGCGCCCTCCGCCATGCTCCTCATCGCTCTGTCCATCCTGGTGGCGGTGGGAGTGTTTCTCCTTATCTGGTCCGGCAAAGGCTCCGCCCCCGTGGATGTGGCCTTTTCCGCCGCCCGGGACAACTCCCTCTTCCTCACCGCCATCGTCCTGTCCGGGTTCCTGCTGCTCCTGAGCACCGGGTTTGAGCTACTCAGCTTTTCGGCGGTCTACGGCGCCAATGTGGGCGAAGACGCCAACCAGGTGAGCCGGGTGGCCTCCATGGTGCTGCCCCCCCTGCGCATCCTCTTCTGCGTGGCGGGGCTTCCCTGCGCGGTGCTGTGGGCCAGAAAGCTCTACCGGGGGAAGGAGGCCAGGGAGCAGCTTCCCCTGTTGGAGCTGTGCCTTCTCTTCTGCCTGTGGCTCATCACCGACTACCAGGTCCGGGCCTCCGATCCCATCATCATGGACTATGTCTTTGAGGTCTTTGCCATTGCCCTGTCCCTGTTGGGTCTTTATTACATCGCGGGGTGGTCCTTCCAGGCCGGAAAGCCCCGGCGGACCATTTTCTTCTGTCTCATGGGTTCCTTTTTCTCTCTTGTCACCCTGGCGGACGCCCATTCCTACGCCGACCTCTGCCGGTTTGGGTTTTCCATCCTCTTCCTCTCCGCCCATGCCGCCCTGCTTTTGCACCGACCCCCATATACCGAAGACGAAACCGGCGCTTCTGACGCCGAAACGGAGGCTGAATGACCATGGCTGAAAAATTCTATATCACCACCCCTATCTACTACCCCTCGGACAAGCTCCACATCGGCCACACCTACTGCACCGTGGCCACCGACGCCATGGCCCGCTATAAGCGGCTCAAGGGCTGCGAGGTCATGTTCCTCACCGGCACCGACGAGCACGGCCAGAAGATCGAGGACAAGGCCAGGGAGGCGGGCAAGACCCCCCAGGAGTTTGTGGACAATATCGTCAAGGGGGAGCGGGGCATTCTGGACCTGTGGAAGCTGATGAACATCAGCTATGACCGTTTTATCCGCACTACCGACGACTACCATGTCGCCGCCATTCAGAAAATTTTCAAGCGGATGTACGATAACGGCGACATCTATAAAAGCAAGTATGTGGGCAAATACTGCAAGCCCTGCGAGAGCTTTTGGACCGAGAGCCAGCTGGTGGACGGCAAGTGCCCCGACTGTGGCCGGGAGGTGGTGGACGCCGAGGAGGAGGCTTACTTCTTCCGGGCTTCCAAGTACGCTGACCGGGTCCGGGACCTGCTGCTGAACACCGACTTCCTGGAACCCCGCAGCCGGGTGAACGAGATGGTGAACAACTTTATCGACTGCGAAGGCGGGCTTCAGGACCTGTGCGTGTCCCGCACCTCCTTTACCTGGGGCGTGCCGGTGGACTTTGACCCTAAACACGTGACCTATGTGTGGCTGGACGCCCTTTTTAACTACATGACCGCCCTGGGCTTTGAGAACGACAGATATGACGACTGCAGCAAATTCTGGCCCGCCGACGTCCACTTCATCGGCAAGGAGATCGTCCGCTTCCACGCCATCTACTGGCCCGCCTTTCTGATGAGCCTGGGGGAGCCGGTGCCCAAGAAGTGCTTCGGCCACGGGTGGCTGCTGCTGGACGGCGGCAAGATGAGCAAGTCCAAGGGCAACGTGGTGGACCCCTATATCCTGGCCGAGAAGTTCGGAGTGGACGCCCTGCGGTTTTTCCTGCTGCGCACCTTCCCCTTCGGCTCCGACGGCAACTTCTCCAACGAGGCCCT
>CAJTLK010000056.1 GCA_910577415.1 uncultured Oscillospiraceae bacterium | reverse complement strand
ACCCAGGACCAACTGATAAGCTGGTATACGGACATGGGTATCACCGTGGAGAAGCGCCTGGAGGGGACTGACTATACGGCGGCGCTGATGTGGAGCGAGTTTGAGCGGGACGGTAAAACATCCAGAGACTACTACCTTTACCTCTTTTGCCAGGAGCCTGCAACGGTGGAGCCGGAAAAACAAATTCAACGGTTGCTTCTGCCCAGTACAGCGGCAGCAGGAGAAAAGTACCCCCAGTACCCCACGGATCGCGGGCCGGACGAGCTTTTTTTCAATGAGGATGGGTCGGTACTGTCCTATGTTTACCGCTTTGACGACGTTCTCTATAACGCCGCCGGGGAGCTGCTCCACGACGTGGGGACGTACACCTACCGGGTGGACACTGCCACCGGGGAGCTGACAGTGGCGTTTGAAAAAGGCGGGGCGTCAGGGGGTGAAAAGCCCCCGGCAGAGGGGCCAGAGAACGACCCTGGCCCAGAGGCTCCGTCCTTAGAGGCGGAGGGAACTACATTTGTAGACGTGTCCACTGATGACTGGTTCGCGCCCTACGTAGGCGTGTGCGTGGAGGCGGGGCTGATGAAGGGTGTGGGGGAAGGGATATTCCACCCCCAGGGCACCGTGACCCTGGCGGAAGCCGCCACCCTGGCCGGGCGCATCCACCACGTCAAAAGCGGCGGGGACGGAAACCTGCCCAAGGCCCCGGAGGAGTACGGCACGGTGACGCTGGAGTTTGAAAACGGCGTTCGCCTACGCTTTGACAGTATGGAGTGCGGCTCCACCATTTCCCCCATGTCCCTGGGGCATTTGGTGGCAAACCTATCGGAGGAAAAGATGGCTGCCATCGGTTGGCTCGCCCCGTGGGAGTCTGCCCAGGCCACGGTCTGGACGGTCCTGCCCGAGCCCTCTGGCCCCCTCCCCTGTGAGGCCCGCCGGCAGTCCGGCTCTGATGGGGACGCTCTGGTTTTGTACCCCTCCCCTGACGGCACCAAGGAGGAGCGGGAGGTCGTTGACGCCCTTGTGGTCGACCTGCTCAAAGTTGACCGGCGGCCCCTGCCTGGGGACTGGTTCCGGGACACCATATACTATCTGGAAAAAGAGCAGCTTACCGCCCCTCTTCCTCTGCGGCCCTCCGAGCCGGCTAAAACCGCCACCCGGGGCGATTTTGTGGAGGCCCTCCACGCCACGGCGGCGGAGCTGCTGGCGCCCAGGATCAACCACATTTCCGACTTCCCCGACGCCGGGGCCGAGTGGGGCAGCAAAGAGTTGGCGGAAATGGTGCTGGACTTCTACAACGCCGGGGTGATGACCGGCAAGGATGAGTTTGGCATCTTTGACAAGGGTTCTTCCTTGTCACGCGCCGAGGCCGCCGCCATCTGCGCCCGCATCCTGAAACCGGAGCTGCGGGTGGAATTCCAGCCCAAGCCCACGCCAGAGAAGTATTCCTACACCCTCACCTACCTGATGGACGACCCCATGTCGGGCCACGAGGTGACTTACCCGGTAATGCCCATCATCACCAGCGGCAGAGAGAACAACGGCATTCTTACCCTGGATGGAGAGCTGCTGCCCTGGCCGGGAGACGGAGAAAAGCCAGTCGGTATGCTGTCCACCGGCGGGGGGCTTTACCTGAGCTTTTGGTTCACCCAGCCCGACGGCTCCCGGGTAGAGATGGGCGGGCTGGTGGACGAGACGGGAACCTTTGCGGTGCCCCTTAATGCCCAGTGCTACCGGGCCACCGAGGTTGCCGGCGACAAGTATCTGAGCCAGACCGGTCTGCCGGAAAATGGGATCTGCACCCTCTGGGACGGCGGCAACGCCACCGAGCTGGGCAGCATGAATTGGTATAACGCTGTGGAAGCCTACGGCTATCCCGCCCCCGGCGGGGAGCTGGACGTCCGCAGAGGGTTGAATTGCTACATCAACGGTCTGGGCCACCGCCTCAGCGAGGACTTCGACTGGATCAGCGCTCTGACGGACGATGGCCGGGGGTTCGTGGGCAAGGATGAAAAAATATACCGAATAGAGTTTAAGGAGCTGTAAGCTTTGGGACAGAGCGGACTACGTTTGTAGCCTCCTACTCAGGAACAACGCTTGTAAGCCAGTGGAGGCCCCGCCTCCGCAAGAAATAAACAGGAGGTACAAAACATGAAAGAGAAGAGCAAAGGGTTCATCGGCGAATTCAAGGAGTTTATTGCCCGGGGCAATGTGATGGACATGGCGGTGGGCGTTATCATTGGCGGCGCCTTTTCCGCCATCACCACCTCCCTCATCAACGACATTATCATGCCCCTGCTGGGCATACTGACCGGGAGCATTTCCTTTGCCGAGCTGTCTGTCACCATTGGCGGCGCGGTAGTCACCTATGGCAACTTTGTCCAGGCCATCCTTAACTTCCTGGTCATGGCCTTTGTGGTGTTCTGCCTGGTGAAGGCCATGAACTCCTTCCACAAGAAGGCTGAGGAGGCCCCCGCAGCGCCCGAACCCGAGCCAGAGCCTTCCAACGAGGAAAAGCTGCTGGCCGAAATTCGTGACCTGCTGAAAAAGTAATGGACAAAAAGGAGCTGCAAAATGAGGCCCAGGAGCAAAAGCAGCCTATCCAGTACGCCTCCCCTATGAAGCGGCTGTGGGCCTGGGTAGGCGTGGTCTATATGGTCATCCTTACCCTGCTCAACGTCTATGGCCTTGCCCATGGTTACTTTTTAACCGGCATTGGCCCGCTGATGGTCACTCCCGCTCTGGTGGGGCTGGGCTGCGCCGCCATTCTCCGCTTTCGGGAGGGTAAGGGCCGGGGTGGTCTTCCTGCCTGTATCCTGGTATCCGGGGGCTGCTTTGCCCTGTCGGTATGGAATCTGATCCGCGGCATTCCCGTCCTTTTTGCCCAGCTTGTGGGGTGAGGACATGAAGGATATTCTTATTCAGGGACTTGCGGAGATGGGCCTTACCCCGCCCAGCGGCGCAGTGGACAAGCTGTGCAGGTATAGCCAGCTGCTTTTGGAGCAAAATCAGGTCATGAACCTTACCGCCATCACCCAGCCCGATCAGATCGCCCGGCTCCACTTCTTGGATTCCGCGGCAGTGCTGGCCTACGGGGACCGGGCGGGTTTAGAACCCGCCCCTACAAAGGCACAGCGGGGTTTGGACCCTACCCCTACCTGGCTGGCGGGCAAGTCCCTCATCGACGTAGGCACCGGGGCAGGGTTTCCTGGCTTGGTGCTGAAAATTTTGGAGCCGTCACTCTCCCTTACCCTGGTGGACTCCCTGGGCAAGCGGGTGAATTGGCTGCACGAAGTCTGTGAAGTTCTTTTCCTTGACGGCGTTCGGTGCCTTCACGCCCGGGCGGAGGAACTGGCATTGCAGCCGGAGTTCCGGGACAGCTTTGATCTTGCCGTTTCCCGGGCGGTGGCGTCCTACCCGCTGCTGTGCGAGCTATGCCTGCCCTATGTAAGGGTGGGTGGGAAATTCGTTGCCATGAAGAGCGTGGAGAGCAACTTGGAGATCGCCTCCGGCGCCACCTCCGTAGAGCGACTGGGGGGCAGGCAATTGGAGGCCATAGATTATCCTATCCCCGGTGCCGGAGTCACCCATCGGTTGGTGCCGGTCAAAAAAATTTCTCCCACTCCTAAGGGGCTGCCCAGAAGTTGGGGAAAGATCAAGAAAACGCCGCTATAGCCGTTTTCGTAAAATCCACAAAAAACCTTGAACTTTAGCCATTTTTTTGGTATAATATCTTCCCGCTCAAGGCGGTCTAGTAGGGAGGTTTGAAACTATGTCGACTGTCATTGCCGTCACCTCCGGCAAGGGGGGGACGGGAAAGACCTCTCTGGTGGGCGCCGTCAGTTCTTGTCTGGCCGCGCTGGGCTACTCCACACTATGTATCGATATGGACGTGGGGCTGCGAAATCTGGACCTGTCCCTGGGCCTTGCTGACCGGGCGTTGATGGATTTTACCGACGTTCTCCAGGGGCGCTGCTCTTTGGAGCGTGCTGTGGTGGAGCACCCGGAGATCTCGGGTTTGTTTCTTCTCACTGCCCCTGTGACCCTGCCTGAGCAGCTTTCTCCGGAGCTTGTGAAGGAGATGCTGGACCAGGCCAAGAGCCGCTTTGACTATATCCTTTTGGATGCCCCCGCCGGATTAGGCGCAGGATTTCAGCTGGCGGTCTGCGGCTGTGACAGGGCCATCGTAGTCTCCACCACCGATGCTTCCGCCCTTCGGGATGCCCAGCGCACAGTTTCTGAGCTGGCGCGGCAGGTAGACCAGATCCATCTGGTGGTCAACCGGGTCCAGCCAAAATTGTTGAAAAAGATGCGCGTCAACATCGACAGCGCCATGGACGCTGCCGGACTGCCTCTTCTGGGCGTCGTTCCCGAGGATGAGCAGGTCATGGTCTGCGCCAATCAGGGCCGCCCCCTGGCCCTCTGCTCCGGCAGGGGCGCCGCCGCGGCCTACCGCAACATTTCCCTTCGCCTCACCGGCAGAAAGGTCCCCCTCCTGAAGCTGTAGGGGAAACGCCTTGCCGCTTTGTCCCGTTTTGACGGTCTGCTGACCGTCCTGTGCCCTTTTGTCCGTTCCTTTTGGCCCCGACGCTTTCAGAAAGGAGCTGCTGCCGCAATGAATATCGCCCTGATGTGCCACGACCACAAAAAAGAGCTGATGGTCCAGTTTTGCCTCGCCTACTCCGCCGTGCTGGCCCGGCACAATATTTGCGCCACCGCCAGCACCGGCCAGATGGTAAGCGAGGCTACCGGGCTGCCCGTCACCCTCTACCTCTCCCACGAGCACGGAGGAAGCCAGCAGATCGGAGCACGCATTACTTACAACGAGATCGACATGGTCCTTTTCTTTTCGGAGCCTCAGTCCCACGATCTGGACGAGGATCTGGACTATGTCATGCGGCTGTGCGACCAGTATAACATCCCCGTAGCCACCAATCTGGCAACCGCGGAAATGCTGATCCTGGGCCTGAGCCGAGGCGATCTGGACTGGCGCGACGCCATCAAGCCCGGCAGCGCCCCCTTCCTCTCCTGAGCGGCGACCCTTATACTACGGCAGGCGCCTTTGCCCCACGGGGCGGGGCCCTGCCGTTTTGACGCAAAGACTATCTGCTCTGCTCCCCGCTGCCGGGACAGGCTTTTACTGAAAGGATGTATGACAGCATGGAACGTGTAAAGGCAAGAACCTTGTCCGGCTTTATGGAGCTTCTCCCCGCCCAGCAGGTACAGTTCGAGCGGGTAAAGGACATTCTGGCCCAGACTTACGCCAGGTACGGCTTTACCCCCCTGGACACCCCGGTCATTGAAGCCAGTGAGGTGCTGTTGGCCAAGGCCGGCGGCGAGACCGAGAAGCAAATTTACCGCTTTACCAAGGGCGACACCGACCTGAGCCTCCGTTTTGACCTGACGGTGCCTCTTGCCAAGTATGTAGCCATGCACTACAACGAACTCTCCTTTCCCTTCCGCCGGTATCAGATCGGCAAGGTCTACCGGGGCGAGCGGGCCCAACGGGGCCGCTTCCGGGAGTTTTACCAGGCGGACATCGACGTCATCGGCGACGGAAGCCTGGACATCATCAACGAAGCGGAGATCCCCGCCATTATTTACGAGACCTTTACCGCCCTGGGCCTGAAGCGCTTCCAAATTCGGGTCAACAACCGCAAAATTCTGAACGGCTTTTACGCCATGCTGAACTGGGGCCACCGCGCCGGGGACATTATGCGGGTGGTGGACAAGCTGGAGAAGATCGGCGCGGAAAAGGTGGGACTGATCCTCCACGACGACCTGGGCCTGGACCAGGACGCGGTGGGCGACATTGTGGAGTTCATGTCCATTAAAGGTTCCAATGCTCAGGTACTCTCCGCCCTGGAAGGGTACCGGGGCCGGAACGAGACCTTCGACCAGGGCTTAGACGAGCTGAACACCGTGGTAAAATACCTCTCCGCCTTTGGGGTGGATGAGAGCCACTTTACCGTAGACCTCACCATTGCCCGGGGATTGGACTACTACACCGGCACGGTCTATGAGACCATGCTTCTGGATCATCCCGAGGTGGGCAGCGTATGCTCCGGCGGACGTTATGATAACTTGGCGGAATATTATACCGAAAAACAACTCCCCGGAGTTGGCATTTCCATCGGTCTCACCCGTCTTTTCTATGTTTTGCAGGAGCAGGAGATGCTGAACCCCGACCTGCCCACCGCCCCGGCGGACGTGCTCATCCTGCCCATGACCGACGACCTCTCCCCTGCCATTGCCTTCGCCACCGTCTGCCGGAGCGAGGGGGTCAGGGCCCAGCTTTATACAGAGCCAAAGAAATTCAAGGCCAAAATGAACTACGCTGACAAGCAGGGGGTACCCTTTGTGGCCTTCCTGGGGGAGGACGAGGTGCAAAGCGGCGTGGTCTCCCTCAAGGACATGACCTCCGGGGAGCAAGAAAAGGTGGATATTTCCGCCGCTCCCGTATGGTTGAAGGAAAAGGTGGACGCCCGGAACATGGGTGCCCCCATCGATGGGTGAACCGCCATTGACCAGCAAAGTTCTTTACTGCAAAGGGCGGGAACTCCTGGACGGCTTTTTCGTCTAAAGGACATTCTTCTGTTTAGGAGGCTTTTTGATGAAAAAACTGTTTGGAACAAAGCGGCTCCTGGCCCTTGCCCTGACGGGGTCCCTGCTCCTCTCCCCTGCCCTGGCGGCGGGGACGGAGGAAAAATTCCCCGCCGTAAATACATATTCCGGCTACGCCGACGTACAGGAGACCGACTGGTTTTACCAAAACGCCAAACTGTGCTATGAGACCGGACTGATGACCGGCACCGATGTAGGCTTTGAGCCGGGCAAATTTTTGTCCCAGGCGGAGGCTGTCGCCCTGGCCGCACGAGTGGGGGCTACCCTCCGGGGAGAGACCATCCCAACTCTCCTGCCGGAGGAACCATGGTGGGGTCCCTATTACCGCTACCTGTTTCCCTTCGTCGGGGGTCCCAACTACCCCGAGGGTAACGCCGGGCGGGCACAATTTCTCAGCATCCTCTACGACTGTGTGGAACCTCTGTTGAACCCCATTAACAGCGTGAAGGAGTTGCCTGACCCCGACTTAGGAAACATTGTGCCGGTGCTGAAGTACTATAACGCCGGCATTTTGACTGGGGTAGACAAGTATGGCACCTTTCACGGCGAGAGGCCCCTCACCCGGGCGGAGGCCGCCGCTATGGTGAGCCGGATCATAAGACCGGAGCTGCGGATTTCCTTTACCCCCGCCGACTACTCCCCCTTCACCGCCGCCTACCTCACCCCGGATACCGTGATGTTTGACACCGGGATCACGGCGGAGGAATACCTTATCACGGTAAACAACGCCATTGCCGCCTGGGAAGCTGCTTTGGGGGATGACTTTAACTGGCACTATATCTGGACCGACGGAAAATCGGTATTGAACCATGTAAAGGAGGACTCCCTGTCAGCCCTGGGAGTCACTGCCAGGCAGGGTATGCAGGCCTATAAGGATTTTGACGTGCAGGTCTACTACTCCCGGCTCATTGACCTCACCGGGAAGCCCCTCCAGCCCGACTACGCCGTGAAGCCAGGGGAGCTGTCATAGAGCGGCTGGTCAACTACGTTTAGTATTGTTTTCTCCCGATATTACTGATTGGAGTGGATTCCTGTGTGGATGGCTTGGAAAAACCGCCTTGAGGCCGTCGCGCTGGCCCTGGTTGTTGTGTTGAGCCTCTCTGCTTGCCGCGGGGAGGCTGGCGTGAAGGCTACGCCTTCGGCAGAGGTCACGGCGGAAACCACTGGTAAGCCCACTGTGGCGCCTACCGCCGCGCCCACCCCTGAACTTACCGTGGAAGCTGCCGCCCGTCAGCCCTCCGCCCCACCGGTGGAGCTGCGGGAATACACCCTGACGGAAATTGCTTTACCGAAGGGGTGGTATCCCACCGCCGACTCCAATAATGTGGCCGCCGGGTGGGTGGTCCTTGCGCGGACGGAGAGCGGGCGAGTGGTCGAGCAGGCCATTTACCGGGCCGCCGATGGGGTCATTCTGGCCCTGGACGGCTACTCTGTCTATGGCGGAGAGGGCGTTATGAGCCGGGGGACCGCTACCCGGGCCCTGGTGCTGCGAAGCGACCCCCAACGGGAGGGCGAGTCCCTTTGGAACTACTTTGACGTGGAGGAGGGCAGGCTCCTGCTGGACACGCCTGTGGCAGATGGGGACGAGGGCTTTGGGGACAAGTTCGATCCGATCTCCTCTCCTGATAAGACCTGGCCCCAGCCCAAAGAGGACAAGGCCTCCGGGCTTTGGGGCTATGTGGATGAGGCGGGAAACTGGGTCCTCCCGGCTCAATATTACTCCCATTCTACTCCCTTTGAGGATGGGATGGCGGTGGTCTGCCTCACCGACTATACCGCGAACGGAAGCTACTACAACGCCATTGACGTCACAGGGAAAGAGCTTCTGCCCCGGCGGTATCTTACTCTCTTTTACCTGGGGGATGGGATGTTCAACTACTGGGGGGAAAATGGGGAAGGCGACTGTGGGCTTGTCTCCATCGACGGCGTGGAGACCCCCACCGGGGCCTTTTCCAACTGGTTCAACGGCGGACTGACCGCCAATTACGGCCTTATTGCCCAGGGCTTTACCAACGGCGACAGCTTTGACTACACCTACTTTGACTACGCCGGGAACCAGGTCAGCGAGCCTTTCACCTGGGCGGGACCTATCGGAGACGATGGGGCCGGGTTCGTGAGCAAGGATGGAAAGCTCTTCCGTATCCAATTCTAAACGGCATTTTATAAAAAAGAGAGGTCTGCCCATGAAGAAACGATGGTTCTGTCTGACCTTGGCTCTGCTCCTGTGTCTGGGGAGCGTCCACGCCGTTGGAGAGGAAAAGTTCCCCGCAGTGAACGTCTACCCTGGCTACGCCGACGTGAAGGAGACCGCCTGGTATTACGACAATATCAGGCTGTGCAATGAGGTCGGCCTGATGAACGGCACCGACAAGGGGTTTCAGCCGGAGAAGACCCTGACGGTGGCCGAGTGCGCCGCCGTGGCGGCCCGGATACGCGCATCGCTGACCGGAGAGGCCATTCCCGGTGTGACCCCCCTGCCTGGGGAGACCCTGCCCTGGTATCAGCAGTACCTTGGGTATATGTCCTCCGCCGACGCCACCTTGACCCCTATGCTGGCTCACCCGGAGGAGCCATGCTCCCGGCTGCAATACCTTTTGCTTTTGAACGCCGCTCTGCCCAGTGAGCAGCAGCTTTTGAACGCCATCAACTCCATCACCTCCCTGCCGGACACCGACGATGACACGATATTGAAGTTCTATAACGCCGGTATCCTCACCGGGGTAGACGAGCAGGGCACCTTTGACGGGGACAAGCCCCTGACAAGGGCCGAGTGCGCCGCCATGGTCTCCCGCATTGTCCGGCCTGAGCTGCGAAAATCCTTTGTGCCAGCCCCCTCGCCCGGCCAAAGCACGGGTTCTCCTGACACTCAGATCGCCCTGTGGGTCAACAACCAGGCCGTGACCGCAGAGGCTCTCACGGGCTGGGCCCTTCGGATCGCCTATCAATTGGATTCCTATTACTACTCCAACTTTGGTGCCCGCCTTTCCTGGACCGATGAGCTGGAGCAGGATATTTTAAGCGAGGCCCAGCGGTATGCCGCCACCTATGCCATTGTGGACGAAATGGCGGAACAGCTTGGCTGTACCACTCAGGAGCTTCCCGCCGCTCTGACCCCCTCCCCGTCTCAGGACACTCTCAGGGAATACATTCAGGGAGAAAATATCCTTTGCGCCAAGCACATTCTTGTCTCCGACACGGACACTGTCAACGCCATATTGGACGGCCTGAAGTCCGTGCCCACCCTGGATCAGTTCAACGCCCTGCTGACGGTCTTTGGCACCGACCCCGGCATGACGGCCAACCCCAACGGCTACCTCTTTGGCCCCGGTGAGATGGTCTCCGAGTTTGAAAACGGCGTTAAGGCTTTGGAGTTTAACTCCTATTCCACCGAGGCAGTGCAGTCCACCTATGGCTATCACATCATCTGGCGGCTGGACCCCTTGGACCACCCCGACCTGATCTCTCAATACCGGAACTTTGTCCTGGACGGTCTTGTGGAACAGGCCTTCGCCGTAGCCTCCATTCAGCCCATCGAAGAGGTCATAGCGGACATTGACCTCCCTGCCGCCTATACCGCCTATCTGGAATCCCTGACTGCCCGTCAGTAAGATACAAATTGTATTTATCGTCCATATTTATACGAATTGGAGTTGGTTTACATGGATCAAGTCAAGACCGCCTTCCGCAGCCATTCCTGTGGCGAGCTGAGGATGACCGACGTAGGCAAGACCGTTACGTTGGCCGGTTTCCTGGAGAATTTCCGGGAGGTCGGGGCTAACCTTGGTTTTGCCGTTCTTCGGGACTTTTACGGCGTCACCCAGGTGGTGTGCGAAACTGAGGATACGGTGAAGACCTTCAAATCTCTTAACAAGGAGTCCACCGTCCAGGTCTCCGGCGTGGTCCGTGAGCGGGACAGCAAAAATTCCAAGCTGCCCACCGGCGACATCGAGGTCGTCCCTTCCCAGGTGAAGGTACTGGGCCGCTGCCATCATAACGAGCTGCCCTTCCAGGTAAACCGCAGCCGGGAGGCCGACGAGACTGCCCGGCTCAAATACCGCTATCTGGACCTTCGCAACCCCGACGTGAAGAAAAACATCATTCTCCGCTCCCAGGTCATCGCGTCCCTGCGCTCGGCCATGATCGACCACGGCTTTATGGAGATCACCACCCCTATTCTGACCGCCTCCTCCCCCGAGGGCGCCCGGGACTACCTGGTGCCCTCCCGGAAGCATCCCGGCAAATTCTATGCCCTGCCCCAGGCTCCCCAGCAGTTCAAGCAGCTGCTCATGGCCTCCGGCTTCGATAAGTATTTCCAGATCGCCCCCTGCTTCCGGGACGAGGACGCCCGTGGTGACCGTTCCCCCGGCGAGTTCTACCAGCTGGACATGGAGATGGCCTTCGCCAGCCAGGACGACGTGTTCGCCGTTCTGGAGGACGTGCTGCCCCCCATCTTTGCCAAGTACGGCGCATATAACACCGCCTCCTCCGCCCCCTTCCTCCGTATCCCCTTCACCGAGGCCATGGAGAAATATGGCTCCGACAAGCCCGATCTGCGCATCGACCTCACCGTTACCGACGCCACCGAGCTGCTGGGCGGCTGTGGCTTTGAACCCTTTGCGGGGAATACGGTCAAAGCCGTGGTGGTCTCAGACTTTGAGGGCACCCGGAAGCAGATCGACAAGCTCTGCGCTGACGTAGAGGTCCAGGCCGGGAACAAAGCCTACTGGTTCCGCATGGACGAGAACGGCGAGCTGGTGGGCGGCATCGCTAAGTTTGTCCAGGAGAACAAGGACGCTGTGGTCCAGGCTCTGGGTCTGAAGCCCAATACCTTTGTGGGCCTCTCTGCCGGAAAGTTGGGTGCGGCCCAGAAGACGGCGGGGGTGCTGGTGAAGATGCTGGGCGCTTTCTGCCCCAACCACATGAACAAGGAGCAGTACGCCTTCTGCTGGATCGTGGACTTCCCCATGTACGAGATCGG
>CAJTLK010000055.1 GCA_910577415.1 uncultured Oscillospiraceae bacterium | reverse complement strand
TCCTGCTGCGCACCTTCCCCTTCGGCTCCGACGGCAACTTCTCCAACGAGGCCCTTATCAGCACCATCAACGTAGACCTGGCCAACGATCTGGGCAACCTCCTCAGCCGCACCACGGCCATGGCGGAGAAATACTTTGGCGGCGCCCTCCCGGAAAATCAGACTGCCGACGAGGAAAAGGACGCCGAGCTCATCGCCCTGGCCTCCGCCCTCCGGGACAGGTATGAAGAGGCCATGGAGCGTTACCAGTTCCAGGACGCCCTGGCGGATATCTTCAAGGTCATTGACCGGGCCAATAAGTATATTGACGAGAACGCCCCCTGGGCCCTGGCCAAGGACATGGAGCAAAACGGCCCCCGGCTGGCGCGAGTGCTTTATAACCTCCTTGAGACCCTCCGTATCTGCACCGTATTGCTGACTCCCTTTATGCCCGCTACCGCCGACGCCATCTTCTCCCGGCTGGGCACCTGCGGGACCTGCGATGGATGCGGTAAGAGCTGGGAGAGCGCCGCGCAGTGGGGCGTGCTGCCCCAGACCGCCTCGGTGAACAAGGGAGAAAACCTCTTCCCCCGTATCGACGCCGACGCCGCTATCGCCGAGCTGGAGCAGGCCGCCGAGGAGGCAAAAAAGGCCGCCCTCCCCAATCTGGAGATCGAGCCTTTTGTGGAGGAAAAGGTGGACTTCGACACCTTCTGCAAAAGCGACTTCCGGGCAGTGAAGGTCAAGGCGTGCGAAGCGGTGAAGAAGAGCGAGAAGCTTCTTCGCTTTACCCTGGACGACGGCTCCGGGACGGACCGGCAAATTTTGTCCGGTATTCACAAGTGGTATGAGCCGGAGGACCTGGTGGGCAAGACCCTGGTTGCCATCGTCAACCTGCCCCCCCGGAAAATGATGGGCCTGGACAGCTGCGGTATGCTCCTCTCCGCCGTCCACACCGAAAAGGGCGAGGAGGCCCTCCACCTTATTATGGTGGACGACGCCATCCCCGCCGGAGCAAAGCTCTGTTAAAAGGACAAGGCAGCAAGAAGGCCGTACCCAAATTTGGGTACGGCCTTTATTCGTCTGGAATGTGCTTCAACACTTCTTCAATACGGCATGACAGAATATTACACAAATCATTCAGCGTAGCAGTGGAAACGTTTCTATTCTGTTTTAGAGAATCCAACGTTCCCCTGCTGAAAGAGTAATTTTTTATCAGCGTGTATGTGGAGATACCCTTACGCTTTAAGGTCTCCCATAAGGGGTCATATGAAATCATAGAAACCACCCTCTTAGGCTTTCATTATATTTTGATAGCCTTCTCTTGAATATTCCCGAGATATCGGGTATACTAAAAGAGATTTTTGATGGAGGGTTATGAAAATGTACGTAGAACCGGAGGTCGAAGCTCTATTCCTTTTGGCGGAGCCATTTACGCAGAGCTATTTTTCCTTTCTGGACGAGTATGAAAGGCTGCGTGACCAGTATTTTGCTTTCTATCGCGTCCTGGAGAAGCCCCTGGACACCAACAGCCTTCACACACTGAAGCAGCTTCTAAAAACCGGGGCGAAGCTGGAACGCCTCCACACCCTTCAGGCTTTCGGGAGGGTGTACGGCTGGAGCGTGAACGTAAAAAAGTAAAACGCCCATAAGGGCGGCTCATTCACAGTCCCGCTTATCGGACTCTCTTTCTGATATCCTATTACCATCAGAAAGGAGTGAAGCCCCTATGAGCGAGCAGTTTGAACTTCGGTATGTCCAGGGCCATGTGGAGGTCTACGACGGCAGCGGCGAGTTCTGCTTCTCCGCCGATACCTGGTCGGAGGCGGAAAGCGAGCTGAACGAGATGCTGGCGGCGTAAGCTGTTTTTCGCCACAGTGGCGAAAGTCTTTTTGGGGGCATTCTTTGGGGCAAAGAGTTTCCCCATGTCCCCACCGCAGCGGTGGGGACGGTTCCTGGAGGACTATTCTTTGATGCCAAAAGCAAAGTCAATGGTCGCTTAGCCATATAAAGCCAAGTATTTCCTGACAGCGAGATATCCAAATTACTACGAATTTACTACGAATGAATAAAACTTAGTAAGAAGAAATTTCGAAGGATGTAAACATGTTGCCCTCAGAAACGATCCACGGAAAGCTTCCGAGGGCAACTACATGTATGATACCAGCAAGTATCGCTGTTTGGGGACGAGCGGCCCCCTGTCAGGCTGCCGCTCGTCCGGACAACAGGGCCCACACCATATCCGGCTCTTCCGCTCCTGTCATGCGCCTTCCGCTCCATGGGGTTTTGCATAAATTTCCCCGCAGCTATGCAGCCGGCATATTGTTTTCAAGAAGGGTTTCCAATATAATCAAAAAGGACATATCTTTTCTTCTCCCTGTGGGGAGCAACTTTGAAAGTAAGGAGCAAAGCATATGAAAAAGAAAATCACATCCCTTCTGCTGGGCCTCACCCTTTGTCTGAGCCTGCTGCCCGCCGCCGCTCTGGCGGATGGCGCCCCGCTCTACGAATGGAAGAGCCAAGCCCCGGAGGATCCCGGCGCCATCACCTACGATATGGAGGTGGCCGATTTCGGCACAATGGAATACGGCTACAGGAAAGAGGACTGCCCCACCCTCACCATCTCCTTTACCAACACCAGTGACCAGACCCTATGGTATATCCACGATTTCCTTTCCAAGGGCGGCAACCGCTTTAACGTCACTGTGCCCCGGGAGGGCTGGGACAGTATCCGCCAATATCTGGTGATCCCCGTCAGCACCTACGCTCTGGAGCTGAAGCCCGGCTCCTCGGCCAGTGTGAATGTGACCCTGTACACCGGATACCGGGAGAGTACCAGTTTCCCTGCCGGGGTGTATGACGGAGAGCTGGACTTCTTCTTTGCCACTTCCGACGAGCCTGTGGGCAGAAACCGGTACGACGAGCCCATCTTCGAGGGGGGCAACTACCCCCTGCCCTACCACTTTGAAATAGTCTATGACGGCTATATGGGCGGTGAGGAGGCAATGGAGCTGGACCGGGAGAGCGTGGACTTCGGCCCAGTGGAGATGGAGGACACCGTTATCGAGACCGTCTCTGTCACCAACCGGGCCAAGGTGGCGATAGAGCTGCAGGCCAAACTGGCAAGCGAGGGGACCAATCATGGGGCCTTTGAGCGGAGCGTCCAACAGTGCCTTGAACTGAAGGAGAAGCAGTGGACTCTGGCCCCCGGTGAAACGGCTCAGGTCGAGATCGTCAAGGGCACCACAGGGAACAACAAGCTCCCGGGCCGGTATGATACCGAACTGGTGCTGACCTCCGAATACCGGGTGGAGGGGGGAGGCAACCTCATGTCCTACCGGGACGAGAAGGTGGTGCCCATCACCCTCACCCCGGTGAAGGGGGGCAATCTGTCCATCCTGGTGCAGCTGGAGTCCCCCCAGGGCCCCTCGGGGTATCTCACCTCCGCCGACGGAGCCACGACATACTGGGGCAACGAGAACATCGACGTGCCCTACGGCGGGGATCTGTCCCTGAACATTGTCCCCTTTGTCCCCGAGCATGGTTACGTTCTGGCGATACAGCAGTTTAGCAGCAGCTCCAGCTACCACTATGTGGGCCATGACGCTACCCTTCTGGCCCAGGATGTGACGGACAGACAACATTACCGGGTGGTCATCGCCTCCTGCGCCGTGCCCCCCGCCGACTGGGCCCGGGACGCGGTGGGCAGAGCCTACTCCCTGGGCATCTTCTCCCCCGGCGGCGATATGCCGGGTCTTGGCAGCGGGGGCGACCACGGCGTCAACGGGAAGATACCCGACTCCTCCTACGCCGCCCCCATCACCCGGAAGGATTTCTGCAATCTGGCCATGGAGATTTATCTTAAGCTGCGGCCCGAGGAGTATCGCGAACTCCCGAACCCCCTGCCCACCTCCTTCACCGACACGGACGACATGAACGTCCGCCGGCTGGCCTATCTGAAGGTCATCACCGGCGTGGGGGACGAGAAATTTGACCCCGATGGTCAGCTGACAAGAGAACAGGCCGCCGCCATCCTCTCCCGGCTGGCGGGGGTGCTGGGCATCGATCTGGACAAGTCTGCCCCCACCTTTGACGACAATGGCTCCATCTCCCCCTGGGCCAGCGAGGCCGTGGGGCAAATGCAGGCCGCCGGCATTATGGGCGGTTTGGGCAATAACCAGTTCGGCCCCCAGGGGCCCTATAGCTGGGAGCAGTCCATCGCCACCCTCATGCGGATCTACGATATGACGATCTAAGCTCCACCGGAACATTTTAGCCATATCCTGATTGAATCAAAGAAAGGATGGGCGTCCCAGCTCTCGCCTTTACTTCTTTCTGTACTACCGCTGCAGGTAAAATGATGGAAAGATACGCTGAGATATGCGATGAGGACATCTACACGGCAAATAGCGGCAACACCTGAAAATACAGGTGTTGCCGCTATTTGTAAAGATATGTAACGTTAAATTGAAAAGGGGCTATTCTTTATGCAAAAAGAATAGCCCCCCAGCCCCCCAAGAAAGCACCAAGGGGAGAGGGAAATCGAAATCCCCCCTCAGGGGTTTCTTAGGGATGCAGGGAGGTTCTTTGGCCTCAAAGAATCTCCCTGCACGCCTTTCCCGACACTGTGTCGGGAAATAGGCCATTCTTGACATCAAGAATGGCCCCCTGAGGTCTTTACATTGCAGATGTAAATTGTAGAGGGCATTTATTGCCCCCAAAGAATGCCCTTGCATGCCCAGCGCGAATACGGTATGATAAGAAAAACCGTATCTCACTGAAAGGAGGCGTCGCCATGCTCAGCCGTCAGCGGCTTTTCTGGAAGTCCAGGCCCTACGACCTGCCCCGCTCCGACGCCGCCTTTCTCCGGGCCTGCCGCTCCAACGCCGCCTACCACATCGCCCACTGCCCCGGCTACGCCGCTATCTGCGCCCACCTGGGCTTTTCCCCGGAGCAGCTGCAAACCACAGACGACCTTGCCAAGATCCCCGTTCTGCCCACCCTCTTTTTCAAGCGGAAGGCCCTCTTTTCCATGCCAGGGTGGCGTATGGCCATGAAGGTCACCTCCTCGGGCACCAGCGGACGCTTTAGCCAGGTAGGCTTTGACTGGGGCTGTATCCTGGCCGAGGCTCCCATGGTGGTGCGGCTGGGCCTTCGTCACGGTCTGGCCTCTCCCGTTCCCGCCCATTGTGTGGTGCTGGGCTACCGCCCCCAAAAGGGCAACCATACCGGCGTCACCCGCACCATGTTTGGCCTGACCCATTTTTCCCCACCCCTCTCCCGCACCTATGCCCTCAACATGGTCAACGGCGCCTACGTACCCGACCTGGACGGGGTAGCCAAGGCCCTGGAAAAACTGGGCAGCTCGAAATTCCCTACCCGGATCATCGGCTTTCCCTCCTATCTCTGGTTCGGATTGACACGGATGGAGGAGTTGGGGTTGAAGGTCTCCCTCCCCAGGGGTTCCCGTATCATCCTGGCCGGGGGCTGGAAGCAGCACTACGCCCAGGAGGTGGACAAGCACACCCTCTATGCCCTGGCGGAAAAGGTCCTGGGCATCCCAGAAAGCAATATCAATGAACTCTTCGGAGCGGTGGAGCACCCCATTTTTTATAACGCCTGTCCCCGGCACCACTTTCACATTCCCATTTATGGCCGCTGTATCATCCGGGACCCGGATACCCTGGAGCCGCTGCCCATGGGCCGGGTGGGACTTGTGAACCTCATCTCCCCTCTCATGACCGCTACTCCTACCCTCAGCGTCATGACCGACGACCTGGGCTACCTTACGCCGGGAGAAAAATGCGGCTGCGGCATACAAAGCCCCTACCTTACCATTTTGGGCCGGGTGGGGATGGGAGACATCACCACCTGCGCCGCCGGCGCCGCCGAACTTCTGGGGGGCGATGAGAGCTTTGGCGGAAGGAGGGAGCAGCCATGATCTTTGCCCACGGACAGCTTCTCCCCGACAGCGTCCTTCCCACCCTGCTGGATACCCTGGAAGACGAGATCAACGCAGCCAAAGCCATGGCCTCCCTTTCTCCGGAGACCGTCATCTCCGCCCTGGACGCCCTGGCCGGACGCCTGGAAGCGGGAGAGTTTGATCCTCTGCTCCGTCAATATCTTCCGGCGGGGGCCAGTCTGAACGACCTGCTCCCCCTTCTGCGCCGGGAGGCCCTGGAATCCAAGCTGAAAACCGAACTGGGAGACCCCCCCTTTGTTCCCCAGAGCCACGGGCGGACCGCCGCCCGCCGCCTTCCCCTGGGGACCCTCCTCCACATAACGGCGGGAAATATGCCGGGGCTTCCCGTGTACAGCGCCGTAGAAGGTCTTCTCTGCGGCAACGTGAACCTCATCAAACTTCCCCACAGCGACAAGGGCCTGTCCCTGGCGGCGCTGCAGCTCCTTACCGACCAAGCCCCGGCGCTGGCTCCCTTCCTCTATGCCTTCACCTTCTCCTCCTCAGAGACCGGGACCCTGAAGCGCTTGTGCTCCCTGTCCGACGGAGTAGTCACCTGGGGCGGCGACGGAGCGATAGCTTCCCTGCGCTCTCTGGCCCCTCCCGGCTGCAAGCTCATTGAATGGGGACACCGGCTGGGCTTTACCTATATCTCGGGCTATGAAAACGAGACAGAGGAGCTTTCCGCCCTGGCCCGGCACATTATTGCCACGGGTCAGCGGCTTTGCTCCTCCTGTCAGGTCATCTTCCTGGATACCGCCGAAAGGGCGGAGGGGGAAGCCTTCTGCCAAAGCTTCCTCCCCCATTTGGAGCGTGCCGCCGGAGCGCTTCATAAGCCCCCGGAGCTTGGGGCGCAAGCCTCCCTCAGCGGGCACACCGCCCTGCTCTGCCGTATCGTGGAGGGCCGGGCGGAGGGGGAACACCTCTTTTCCGGCAAGGGCTGCTCAATCGTTTTATGCCCCGGCGATGAGCTGGAGCTTTCCCCCATGGAGGGCAACGTTTTGGTGAAGCTTTTACCCCAAGAGAGGCTCCTGGCCGCCCTCCGGCGGCAGAAGGGCAGGCTCCAGACAGCAGGGCTGATCTGCTCCCCGGAAAAGCGGGAAGCCCTCACCGATCTGCTCCTTCGCTCGGGAGTCACCCGGATCACCCGGGCGGGGAGCCTGTCCCACTCCTTCCCCGGTGAGGCCCACGACGGAGAATACCCCCTCCGCCGCTATACCCGGATAGCCGATGTTGAAAAATAGAGACGGCGACAGCCGTCCACCCACCCTGTGCAAAGGAGCCGATACCATGAGCGGAAAAGCGGAATTTATTGAAATTTTTAAGGACCACATCCACCGTGAGGGAGCCGACGCCCTGCTGGACTATCTGGAAAACAAGTCGGACTTTTTCACCTGCCCCGCCTCCACCAAGTTTCACGGGGCCTATGCCGGAGGACTGTGCGACCACTCCCTCAACGTCTACCACTGTCTGGTGGATTACCTTGCCCGGGAGCGGGTGACGGAGCTGTACGGCCTGGAGGTGGAAGCGGAGAGCGTAGCCATTGCCGCCCTGCTTCATGACCTGTGCAAGGTGGGCTGCTACAAGGCCGGGACCCGGAACGTGAAAAACGACGCCACCGGGGTATGGGAGAAGGTGCCCACCTTCTACTTTGACGATCCCATGCCTTACGGCCACGGGGAAAAGAGCGTATACATCATCTCCGGCTTTATGAAGCTCACCCGGCAGGAGGCCATGGCTATCCGCTGGCACATGGGCTTCTCCGGCCAGGAGGACGCCCGGCTGGTAGGACAGGCGTTGGAGCAGTATCCCCTGGCCTTTGCCCTCAGTGTGGCCGACATGGAGGCCACCTACTTTCTGGAAGGCAAGGACCAGGGCTGAACGGAAATGATCCGGGATACGCGAAAAGGTGGCCGACATGACGTCGGCCACCTTTCTTCGTTCTTTTCAAAATTTTTATTCCGCGCTTTCGATCCAGGCCGAGCCTATCACCGTATCCCCCTCGTAGAATGCCGCCAGCTGCCCTGGCGTGGGGGCGCGGACCGGGCTGTGGGCCTCCACCAAAACGCCGTTTTCCATGGGGCGGATGGTGCAGGGCGCCTCGCTTTTGCTGTGGCGGAACCGGGCAGCGACCTCCAGGGGAGCGGTGAGGCGGTCTATGGCGATCCAGTTGGGGCAAGCACAAAATATTTCTGTCTTTTCCAGGTCGGAACCGTCGGAGAGAGTGACGGTGTTGGCGGCGGGATCGATGGCGGAAACATAGTAACGGCGAGGTCCGGACACCCCCAGCCCCCGCCCCTGTCCCAGGGTGTAGCGGTGGATGCCGCCGTGGCGGCCCAGCACCCCGCCATCGGTGGAGACAAAGTCCCCGGGAGGAGGCGTTTCCCCCCGGCGCTCCAACCACCCAGCGTAGTCGTCGCCGGGGATGAAGCAGATCTCCATGCTGTCCGGCTTCTCCGCCACCGGGATACCAAACTCCGCCGCCATGGCCCGGACCGATACCTTCTCGTAATTTCCCAAGGGAAAAATAACTCTTTGTAAAATATTTTGGGGCAGCCGGGAGAGGAGATAGGACTGGTCGTTGGCCTCCCGCCCCCGTTTGAGCAGGGCGCGCTCCCCCGCGCTTTCCACCCTGGCATAATGCCCGGTGGCCACATATTCCGCCCCTATTTCGTCGGCAACGGCCAAAAGAGCTGGGAACTTTACCAGGGGGTTGCACCGGGCGCAGGGCAGGGGAGTCCGCCCGGAGAGGTAGTCGGCGGCAAAGGGGGCCTTCACGTGCTGCTCCAGGGCCTCCGAAATATCTACGCTCCGGAAGCCGATCCCTAGCTCCTCCGCCACCCGGCGGGCGTCGGCTTCCCCGTCCGCTCCCTCGGAACCGATGGAGAGATAGACGCCGATGACGGTATAGTCCTCCATAAGGAGACAGGCCGCCACGGCGGAGTCCACCCCGCCGGAGAGACCCAGAACGATGTTCGGTTTCATGCTCTCTCCCCCCCGGTCCTCGTCCTGTCGGTCCTCCCTGGGGAGGGCCGTTTTTACTCTACGCTGTTCACCGCCCCGCAAAAGACGATGCGTTCACTCTCCATATCCCGGATGAGGAAGGCAAAGGGCCGGTCCAAAATGACCTCCCGGTACTCCCTGGGCCGGGCAATGGAGGTGGTGCCGTATTTGACCACGATGGCCGTGGAAGCCGCCGCCTCGGTGCCGGTTTCATACATCTTCATGTAGGTCTTGTGGAGCACGTCGCCCACCCAGGCGGTGTCCCCCAGGGTCAGGGCCTCGTCGGTGAGCATAGCGTCCAGGGAATGTTCCTCAAAAAGGCTCCCCAGACCCATTTTTATCAAGGTCTGTCGCAGGGAGTTGGCGTATTCCAGCTCAAACTTGGGAATGGCGATGCCCACATCATATTCCCAGGTACGGCTATTGAGGAACTCGTCCAGGTCCAGCCCGTTGAGGACCTCCTCCAGACCCTCCGATCCGGCGGTTTTCGGCAGAAGCCCGATAAACTCATAGCCGCTTTCATAGCGCTTGGAAAACCCGGTGGCCAGCTCATTTTCAAAGTAGGTCTTTTCCTGCGAGAACATCAGCTCTGCATCCTGCTCCCTGGTCTCTTGGCCGCTCCCGGCGTGGAATTTCCCCTCCCGCACCTGGAAGTCTTCAAAGGGCTCCACCCATTTTCCGCCAAAATAGATAGCGTTGACAAGCACAGCCAGGGCGTCCTCCGAAAGGGCGTCCTCGGTGATGATGGTGTCGATCTTCTCCTGGGTCTTCTCTTTTACCCAACCGTTGATCTCCCGGACGGAATCCAGGCTCTTGGGGGTAAAATAGCCCTCCTTCGCACCGTATTCAGAGGACAAAACATTCTTGAAGCCCTGGTTCACCTTGCCGCTGAGCTTCTCATTGAACCACATGGAGTTGGCAATGGCGAGGACGCTGTCCCCGGCGGTCTGGGACAGACTGGCTCCCTGTCCCCCGCTGAGGCCCAGAGCCTCCAACGCCTCCTTGGCCTCCCCGGCGGCCCCCTCCGAGGCCATGGCCAGAGCGGTCTGAATGGACAAGGGTGACAAAATAACGTTGCCGTCCTTCCGGGCGCACTCCACCCGGAGCAGGGCCATGGCCAAGGCGTTGCCGGACGTCTCCCCAGCCTCCTCCGCCCCCTGAGGAGTATGGCTTTCCGTTGGCCCTGCCGGCCCCGGCGCGGGGAACTTTTCTTCTTCTATCCGCAGAGGATCAAGGGTCTCGTGCGGTATCCCGGAAGGCTCCGTGGCACCGGCGGTACAGCCGGAGAGCAAACTCAAAGCCAGAAGCAGAGAAATGGCGGCATTGCGTTTCATGGAAGCTCCCTCCTTTTGAGGGATTAGATGAGAAAAGGAAAAATTTGTTCCCTACGGCTTTTCCTTTTCCAGGTAGACCATCAGTGCCGCCACGTCGGCAGGGCTGACCCCGGAGATGCGGCTGGCCTGGCCCAGGTTCTCCGGGCGTATCTCATCCAGCTTTTGCCGGGCCTCCAGCCGAAGGCCCTCCATGGAGAGGTAGTCCAGCCCCGCCGGGATGGGCCGCCGCTCCAGCCTTTTCATCTCCTGTACCTGTTTCTCCTGGCGGCGGATGTACCCGGCGTATTTGATCTCGATCTCCGCCGCCTCGGTGACTGCCGCAGGCAGCTGGGGCCGCTGGGGATCAAGGGACGCAATACTTTCATAGGTATTTTCCGGCCTGCGGAGCAGGTCGGCCAGATGTCCCCCCGGACAGGAGGTCCTTTCCAGGCGGGAAATTTCTTTTTCCACGGCGGCGTACTTTTCCTTCACCGCCTCGTAGACCTCGTCGCTGACCAGGCCAATTTCATGGCCGATGTGGGCAAGCCTTTTGTCGGCGTTGTCCTGGCGTTGCAAAAGCCGGTATTCGGTGCGGGAGGTCATCATGCGGTAGGGCTCGTTGGTGCCCTTGGTCACCAGGTCGTCGATGAGCACCCCGATGTACCCCTCCTCCCGGCCCAAAACCACCGGGGTCAGCCCCAGTATCTTCCGGGCGGCGTTGACGCCCGCCATCAGCCCCTGGGCCGCCGCTTCCTCGTAGCCCGAGGAGCCGTTGAACTGCCCCGCGCCATAGAGGCCGGGGACTTTTTTGTGCTCCAGGGTGGACCGCAGCTCAGTAGGGTCCACACAGTCGTACTCGATGGCATAGGCCGCCCGGGTCATCTCGGCTCTCTCCAGGCCAGGAACGGTGTGGAGCATTTCCACCTGGACCTCCTCGGGAAGAGAGGAGGAAAAGCCCTGGATATACAGCTCTTCCGTGTTCAGCCCCATAGGCTCCACAAAAAGCTGGTGACGGGACTTGTCAGGGAAGCGGACGATCTTGGTCTCAATGGAGGGGCAATACCGAGGTCCCACTCCCTCTATGGTACCGTCGTAGAGGGGGGAACGGTCCAGATTGGCCCGGATGACCCTGTGGGTGGCCTCCGTAGTGTAGGTGAGGTAGCATACCGCCCGGTTCTCCGGGGCTTCCCCAGTAGAGAAGGAAAAGGGCACTGGGCGCTCGTCTCCCACTTGAAGCTCCATTTTGGAAAAGTCCACGCTCCGCCGGTTCACCCGGGGGGGCGTACCCGTCTTGAAGCGGCGGAGGGTCACCCCCAGGGAACGGAGACTGTCGGACAGAGACCAGGCGGCGGAAAGGCCGTCGGGGCCGGAGTCCCTGGTCACCTCTCCCACAATGGTCCGTCCGGCCAGGTAGGTGCCCGAGCAAACAATGACAGCCTTCACCGTATATACCGCGCCGTAGGCGGTGCGGACGGCGGACACCGCTCCGTTCTCCGTCAGGATATCCGTGATCTCCGCCTGCTTCACCCAAAGGTTTTTCTGCATTTCCAGGGTGTGCTTCATGATCTCCTGATAGCGGCGGCGGTCTGCCTGGGCCCGGAGAGACCAGACGGCGGGGCCTTTGCCCTTGTTGAGCAAGCGGTACTGGATACAGGCCCTGTCCGCGGCCTTGGCCATCTCGCCGCCCAGGGCGTCGATCTCCCGGACCAGATGGCCCTTGCC
>CAJTLK010000054.1 GCA_910577415.1 uncultured Oscillospiraceae bacterium | reverse complement strand
ATACCCTCCTCGGCGTCAAGTCGGCAGACAAAGGGCAAGAAGCCCTTGTCATCCTCGCCCTCAAAAAGAATCCGCTGCGCCTGCGCGAGGTAGTCATCCAGCGGGCCGTCACTGATATGGCCGTTGGAGGTAAACATCCCAGAGCGAGGGTGTGCTACCTTGCCCAGGCCAGCTCGAAATACCTTGATATTGCCGTAATTCTCGTAGAGGTGACCCTCGTTAAAGATCACCTTGCCGCTGCGTAGTCCCTGGCGGCCTTTGGGGTTATTGGTTCGGCCGATAATGGTGCCCTTGTTCTTACGGCCCTGCACCAGCTCCTTGGTGTGGTAGTAGTACTTTGCCAACTTGGTCTCGTTCCTGGGGGATTCCAGAGCATCCACCACGTCCCGCACCGGGGTCATGGCCTGATCCTCGTTGTAGGCGCAGATGTCCACGTTGTAGCGTTCCACCCGGTGATAAGGCGAAACGGAGCAAAAAGCATCGAAAGCGATAAAACCGTCCTTGCCGGCGCCACGGCCCACCATACACAGCAGATCAGGCCACCGGGGCTGTCCGTCCTGGGTGTAGGTGCAGTCCCAAAGGGCGATGAGAAATTCCTCCCAGGGATAAAGCCTCTCGTAGGGAAAGTACTTGACCAAGGAGAGGTATTTATCAAGCTGCTCCAGATCCACAACAAGGTCTTCTGTATCAAAGACCCGGCGGATATAAGCGGCAAGGGCGTGCTGGTCTTTACAGGCCCTGGGTACATCGCCCTCGACCAGTCGGAGGTAGTTCTCCACCTGGGCAGGGATAGGAGTACTCACAGTTCGTCATCCTCCAGCTTCCGCTCCGCGCCGATCACCAAGCCGAGAGCTGCGGCGATGGCCGACATCTGGCGAGATGCCTGGATACTTAGGCTCACGCTCCGGTTTTCCATCGTCCGCCCCCGTTCGTCCTGGACGTAGAGGCCGCGGGCGGTGATGTCGTCCTGCAGCTGGTGGCGGATTACCCAGAAGTCCATGTACTCATCGATGCGGGCGGCGGTGACGGCGTCCAGCTTATCCTTGCCGCCCATAGAGCGTTGCAGCTCATCCCGGAGGCTTTTGAACTCTTTGGACGCCCGCCAATTTTTTGGGGCCTTTCCGCTTTTCGCCATCTTGCACACCTCCCACATCGGCAGCGCTTTTTCTGCCGGATAGATGACGGACGCCTCGCGTATGCATGCGTAAATTCAATCCAGCCGCGCACGCCCGGCGCCGCGCGGGCCCGACGCCGCGGTTTTGTCCTGGACCCAGCCGATTGGCGAAGAAGCGAGCGAGGCCGTTTTTTCTGACGGGGGGTGTGTCAGTCCCACCGCTCAACGGTTACAGGCGGTTTCGCAGGTCGAAATTGCCGTAGGCTCTCCGGGTGCTGGGCCTCGTGACAGTCCTTGCAGACGGTGATGAGCTGCCGCTCGCCGGTGTCAGGATCCCACACGCTCAGGGCCAAATCGGGCCGGTCTTGCAGGTGCTTAACGTGATGCAAGATATTGCCCCGGCGAAAACGTCCCTTGGCCTTACAGAGCTGGCACTCGTTGTTGTCCAGCTTCTCGATCACGTCTTTACGGAGCCGCCGCCACTGGCCCCAGGAGTAAAACTCCTCTTCACGGCCAGCGGCGATCAGCTCCTCCAGCTCCGGGAGCCACGCCTTTGCCTTTCGCGCGGTCATGGGCTATCACCTCCAGCCGGGCAAAAGAAAAGCCTGAACCATGACGGCCGCGGTGGCGGGCGTATGGCTCAGGCTCAAAGGCTCAGGCTCAGGCTGTATTTTTCGGGCAAAAAGAAAAGCCCGAACCAACAAGGCCGCGTTTCGCGGTCGTGTGGCTCAGGCTCAGGGGCTCAGGCTCGGGTTGATATTGACGACTGTTGTCTGCCCGCACTGTTTGCATTTGACGGACAGATCCTTGATGACCGTGGTCGGGCGGAGGAATTTTATCAACTTGCCCTTTCCACAGACTGGACAGATCGCACATCCGTCCTTGATGACTATTTTAGCAGGTTCATTTGGCATTTGCAACCCTCTTTTCAAAACGTGACTAATTTATCACTATGTTTCAAGATTGAACACGCGCGCGGTTCCTATAATTCAGGTATATCTATAATAGATATATACCTTATAGGGAACTGATCCAGCTGGCATAGTTATAGGCCCCGAAGTCGTTTTCTGTTCCGCCGCGGCGGGCCCATAGAACACTGGGCGGTATATCAATAGCGCCGCTGGCGTCCATCCATATCTCCGGCGGCTGCACCTTGGCGTTGAGGCTCCGGGAACAGCCCCAGGGATGGCGGCCCAGCGGGATGAAGAATCCGTCCGTTGGCTCCTTGTTGAAATACTCAGCGAGGCGCCGATAACCACCATCACAAACGGTCACCCACTCCCCGGTCTGGACATCCTTGACAGGATGGGTCAGGAGCACCGGCTCATCATCCACCGTGCCCTGCCGCCAAATCCGGGAGATCTCCGTGGGAGCGAGGTCAGCATAGGGACAGGCAAAGTGGATGTGGTAGCGGCGGTCGCCGTGGAGGCCCTCAATGGCGTAGGCATAATCGAGCGGCCGGCCGTCCCGCCATCGCCCCACGCGAGAGAGGAACGCCCGGAGGCTCCGGCGGACGCCGCCGAAGTCTCCGGGGAGGTGCTCATCCTCATAGGTCAGTGTGTAATGGGTACCAGTGGGGCCAAGGAGCGCCAGCCGGATCTCCAGCCGGTCTACCTGCTTGCGGTTGACGGCGCTGCGCTGGTAGCGTTTCAGCTCGGCCTTGGCGCGATGATCGAGGGCCGTCTCTCCCGGGCGGAAGCGTGGCCGCAGCGCCCGGCACTCCTTTGTGAGCGGCCACGCCCGTTGTCGGCAGCAGTGCCAGATGAGAGGATCAGCCATCGGCATCACCGCCCTGATGTGCCGTGCCCAAATTGGACACCGCCGCCGCAAAGCGTTTGAAAGAATCCGCAACGGAATGAAGTGATTGGTGACACTGATGGCAAATACAGACAAACGAAACGAACGGCTTGGCGACAATAGGAAAGTAATGCGCATATGACAATCTGGCGAGTCGGCGCTGGGCCCATCTCTGGGCGCGATTGCGACTGTATCCTCGAGCCATCAGCAGTTTAACAAAGCGTTTACGCGTCATATATCTACCTCGCAGCCGGGCCGACATCCCGGCACTCGTACCGCCGGCCGGAAATGTCCACCCGGCCGCTGATTACCTTACGCATGAGCGTGCCATAGCCCAGAGAATAGGAGAGCACGCTGATCAGGATACCGATCAAAAGATCTTTCACGCATAATCACCTCCTCTTTTTATCCGTCCATTTTCGCCCCGCAAGCAGGGCAAAAATCAGGCTTAAAGTGACATCTCCCACCGCACCCAGAGCAATACCACTCTGCGGGAATACGTCGCCATGTCCGCCATACATTCCACGTCTCATGCCGCACCGGCACCACATCTGCAATAGGGACAAGATTTAACCGCTTAAGCGCTTCGCTTGGTAGTATCACTCGCCTATCAAAGCCGGGGATATTGATGACGGTACAGTCAAGTAGCGCCAATCGGGCCTCCTCCCGGTCTATGTACTCAGACATTTGTCATTCCTCCGGCATAGTGTAGACTTTGGGCGGGTCAAAAGCAAAAGGCGGAGCATAGAGCTCTCGGCGGGCAAGAGGCCCGCCCTCACCGAATATGTACTTCTGGTATCCAGTGGTGATTTCTTGCAGCACATCAATGGCCCGCTCCTTGCTCGTATACCGGCCCAAAACGGCGCCGTTGACAGGGCGGCTCATGTCGGCCAAGATGGCCCATTCATAATCTGGCCGCGAGGCCGAGGCGGATACCGGGATAGCGGACACGCCAAAACGTGCGACAGCATCCAGATTAACAACCGTCATACGGTCTTGAGAAATAATCAGCATTAGTCGTCCTCCTTTATCAGCCCCATTTTGCGGACTTGGTAGGCGATGGCGCCATAGCTCCGGCCCAGCTTTTTGGCGATAGCATAGATGGACAGCCGTTTCTCGCAATACAGCTCACGGATCTGGGCCGTGTAGTCTATCTTTCTGGGGTTTACCTCGTAGCCGTGGGTGCGATACCAGGTATATACCTTAGACCGAGACAGGCCCAGACGACAGGAAGCCTCGTATGCGCCTACTCCATCAGAAGCCAAACGGGCAAGTTCGGTCTGTTCCTCGGCAAACCGTCCTTTATGGGGCGTGGGTCTGGCTTTTCCCTCAGAACTCAGGCCGCAGCGGTCGGGTGCGTTGTAGCAGATGTGGTCGCAGGGCTCGGGACAGCCCACACAGCAGCGGCGGTCACCGTGGCGCCAGCAGCGGAACTGGGTACACTGGAGTGCAGGCTTACGGCTCATTTGTAGTCTCCTCCTCCGGCAAGCAGAGTTCCGAAAGGTGAAACAAGAACCCCATCCCCATAATTTTGCCATAGAGGACATTGTCATCCAGAGGGACGGCTCCATGCCGTAGTCCTGTCCGCATTGCATAAGCAAGAGCCGCAAAGTTGCCGTTGGAGTGCATCCAAGAAAGGCCGTAGACGTTCTCCCACCAGTCCTCCACCTCAAAGTCCTGGTTTCCAAGCGGGATGTGGCTTAATGGGTCACTGCCGACATCGGGCTTGGTCTTGACGGTCATTCCCGCATAGCGGCTCCGTGGTCTAATGTTATACATCCGGCTTCGCCTCCTTTTCGTCAGCCGGGAGTGGGAACCAGCGCTCCACCGAGGCATTGGCGGAATCTTTGTAACCGCATATTTCCAGCCGCCACTCCCCAAGCTCGGCGTTCCATCGGACTACCTCATATTCGCATCCGCCTATGGAGGCAACCTCACAAACGTATTGCCCAGACTTGGGCGGGGTGCCGGTGTGCCACTGCGGGGCGGCGTCAGCACTTGACGCCGGGGCGGGATCGTCCGTCCGGCAGAGGAGGTAGTCCAGAGAGACACCCAGGACGTCGGCAGCCCGGCAAAGGGCGCCAATCTGTGAAAGATATGTGATACAGGGCAGGTATATCATCCGACTATTTGCAGTGATTTTTTTGCCTTGATCCATAGCCTCCATCAGCTTGATGTCATCTTTGGTCAGATAGAGTTTAACTGCCTTGGCATACTCATCAAGGCTCAGTCCCGCTGCCCGACGGACGCTTGCAAAGCGCTGCCAAAGAGCGGTGATCCGCTCAAGGTCGGGGCGGGCAGCAGCCTCGGCGGCAGCCTTGTCTTTAGCTTTTTGAGATTTTTCCGCGGTTTTAGCTTTGGCAATCTCATCGGCTAAGTGTGGGCAAGCGGACTTGCAATGTGTGAGATTTGGGCAGCGGGAACAGCACCTCCCGGTGCGGCAGTGGTCGCCATAGTTACCGCCTTTGATACAGCGCTCTATCCGCTTGAGGTTGTCGCACTTACATCCCTCACCAGCCATTTTGCAGTCAAGGGAAGCGTCGGCTTCCATATAGCCTATCCGATTGGTGACCGTCTGCTCGTACCACTCGGTAGGCTTCTGCCAATAGTCAGCCACCTTGCTGACCTCAATGAGCCGCCGCTGCATTTCCGCCGAGTGTTGGGCGCAGGCGTAGGCCACAGCGTCGTTCATCTTGCCGGTGTCCCAGTATTTTTTCAGCTCCGGGATGAGCTTCTCCCGGATGACCTTAAGCCGGGCCAGCTTGGAGGCTGACAGCTTGCACGCCTCAGCCACATGATCCCGCATACGTCCGGGGAACTCGACTCCGGCCTCCTTGAGTTGGTAGAGGAGCATTTCAACCCGCTCTGCCTGCTTGGCCAGATCGGCGGAGGACATCCGCCGGGTGTCGCTGTTGGCGTAGATCAGGCGCAGCTCCTGGAGGAGCGCCGCCGTCTCGCCGGTGGCGGTGTCCCGCTCCACGATGCAGGGCACCGGCTGAAACCGATCCACTCCGTCTTCAAGCAGTTTGCGGAGGGCGGCATGGCGGCGGTGGCCGGAGACGATAACATAGCCCACGCCCTTGTCATCGGGGCGCACTCTGATGGGCTGTTGGAGCCCGGCAAACTCGATGTTGGCGGCCAGCTCCTCAATGCCGTCGACCGCATAAAAGTTGCGGTCATCGCTGCGGAGGAGGTTGAAGTCGATATACGCGATCTGCTCCCGGCCCTCAGCCCCGGTGTTCAGATTGGACACATCACTCAGGGCAGCAGCCAAGTCAAAGCCTTTCTTTTTCTCAGCCATTTTTGCGACCTCCTTTCACCAGCCGCCGGACAAACCGGCGGTAATCCACCCCTGCGGCGCTCCGGGGACTGCTGATAATCAACGGCTCCTGGGCAAAGGTCATGTCGTCGACCTTGTCCGTGCGCCTGATATGGTCAAAGACCGGCAGGCCGCTTTTTTGTAGGGCCTCCTCCGCCTCCTTGACCTGGGGCGAGGTGTACCACATGGTGGGCAGGCAGCCAAGCAGCTTGAGATTGGGATTGATTTTCCGCATATTGGAGATCTGCTGGGTCATGTTAGCCATGCCCCGGAGGGAGAAAGCGTCCAGCTTGATGGGGATAATGACTTCATCGGCGGCTATCAGCGCGGCGGCACTGGCGGCATTGAACGCCGGGGGGCAGTCAACCAGGCACCAGTCGTAACGATCCTGCTCCTCCAGAACACTTACCAGATCCCGCAGGACGGTAGCCTCCACGCTGTTGGTCTCGACCTTGGTGAGATCCAAGTCCATCAGGCTGTCATCGGCGGGGATCATGTCAATGCCGGGGAAAGAGGTCTGACTGATGTACGTTTCCACGACGTCATTCACGCCGTCCCTGGTCTCCCGGAGCAGGTCGGCGAGGGTGGAACTCATCTCATCCGCCCCGCCGAAAAACTCGGTGGTGTTGCATTGGCTGTCGGCGTCGACCACAAGTACCCGTTGCTTGTAGTCCTTGGCCAGGATGGCGGCGACGTTGACGGTGGTGGCCGTCTTTCCGACGCCGCCCTTGAGGTTGATAATGGCAATGGTACGCATTACTTTGTTCCCTCCTTGTCAAATGGTATCTCCGTATCGGGCGGGAGATCCTCCAGGGAGACCTGCTCCCGAAAGTCCCAGCCGTAGTGCTTGTCCACCGGGGCGTCGGAGCGGAAGAAGCGCCTGGATTTTTTGTCAAAATCAAGGCCCATCGCTTGCCCAGGAGGAAAGAAATCGCCCCACATACGGTTTTTGAGGATGGTCAGCTCGGTGACAGGCTCCACCGGGCCGCCCTCTTTCTTGGCGCGCATACTCCTCTCCAGGGAAAAGACATTGTCGGCCAGATTGGTGATGTCGCCGATGCCGCCGACGTCGTCGTTGTCCAAGTGCTTCTTTTTGCCTCCTCCCTGTTGCGACTTGCGGGGATGGGCCACCAGATGGATATGCACCTTAGCCCGGCGGGCAAAGCTGATCAGCGCGGCCACAAAGTTGGCCTGCGCCCGGTAAAAGTCCGCCTCTTTGCTGGTCTTGAACCGGGTCGTCATGATGTTATCAACAAGGAACACATCACAGCCGTAGTAGTTATGGGCGTAGTTAAACAGCCGGAGGATCGTCTGGGCGTCATGCACGGCGCTGACGCCAATGTCGTAGAGCATAAAGCGGCGGCACCACCAGTTGTCGATCTGGGCCTGGATATTGTCAAAGACGGCGGGGATAGGCGCGCCAGTCAAGGCGTCCTTTGCCATGACGATATTCTCCGGGCCGGCAGCCTGGAGGGAGGCCCAGAGCTTAAACTTCCAGGCGGCCAGCTCGCCGGAGTAGGCACAAACCCGGAAGCCCTGGTCGATGGCCTCAATGAGAAGCTGGCTCAAGAGTGTGCTCTTTCCCTCTCCGCGCCGACCTGTCCAGACTGACAGCTCACCCATGCTAAAGCCCCTGGTCTTGCGATCCAGCGGCGGGAAGCCAGAACGGACGGAAATCATGGAGGAAAGGTCAGGCGGCTTAAGGTCTGAAATATCCAACAGGCCGTAGGCGGGCAGCTCAATGGAATCGAGGAGTATCCTGTCGATGCCGGACTGGCCGTGGGTGTCCCGCAGCTCCGGGACGGTCTTACAGCCACGAAAAGCGGCATCAAGAGCCATGTAAAATGGCATATCCGGGATACGGCGCCGCAGCTCATTGGTCATTACCTGACGTTTTTCCGGGTCTGGGCAAACAATGACGATGTATGGGAACGACTGGAAAAAGTCCTTGCACCGCGAAAGGTCGTCCCAGGTTTTGGATGAAGCCAGGCACACGGCGTTGATCTGGATAGCCTGTACCGTTTCGGCGCAGTCGCAAAACCAAAGGCCGCTTGGGAGGGTTGGGTCAATAAAGCGAGTGTCAAATATAAGGGCATCGTATGTATCAAGCAAGGCAGGCAGATCATATGAGCTCTCGCTCGGCATAGCCCTCACCTCCCTCTTGGATGCCGCCAGTCATAGGCCGCTGCGGCGTCACTTTATCCGCCCGGCGGGAGAGCCAGGAGGCGATGAACCGCCCGATCCCGCGGCGGGTCTTGCGGTTATCCGGGCTTGCCTCCAGCCAGGTAAGCATACTGCGGAATTGCTGCTCAACGTCGACAGCCGGAAACCGCTCCCGTAGGCGTTCAATCTCTGCCCTGGTGACCTCATAGCTTGTCCCATCTTTGAGCGGCAAAAAATAGCTCTTGCCGTCCGTCCCCCCTCTGGGGGGATGGGGGGGTATATTACCACTGTCTATATCTACATTATTGGGGGGTGACAATTTTGTCGCCCCCCTCACGACTTTTTTGTCAGGGGTGACATTTTTGTCGCCCCCCTCAGGGGGCGACGTCCTGGGAGGGCCGAGGAAAGCGCCTGCATAGATCCGACGCTCTTTTCCGGGCACCATTTCCACCCGGATGTACCCCCGCCCAGCCAGGGCGGCAATGAGCCGCTGCACAGACCGCTCTGTCCAGCCATACAGGCCGGCCAGGTACTCGTTACCGGCATAACAGTAGCCCCGCTCTCCGGTCAGGGCAGATATGTCTCCATAGAGCAGCTTGGCGTTGGCCGGGATGGAGTCATCCCGACGCAGCTCCCCTGGGATCACCGCCCAGTAGGCGGGTCTGATCTCACCCACGCATCCTCACCTCTCTTATGCCGGGCGGCCGATCTTGTCCCAAAGCCCCTGCTCATCCATGGCCCGATGAGCCACCTCCAGGAGCCGGGCCAGATTGGCCTCCCGCTCTTCTTTTGTGGGCTCCACGTCGGGGTGCATGAGATAAGACCGCTGCACACCCAGCTTGGGGCCAAAGTCCATGATTACAGCCTCATCGGCCATGATCTCCTTGCCGGCGTGGTCCCGGTAGCAGCACAGCCCCACCCGGCGGGTGATGGTGACAGGCAACAGCTCCTTGCCCATGCGCCGCTCTGTGACCTCCACGGTCTCTACTACGTCCCACTGACCGACCACATTGTCCACCATCACCCATCACCTCCTTGCAGTTTATTGCGCGCCCAGGTCGTCCCATGTCAGGGGCCGGGGCCGCCTTGCTGGGCGTAGCGCAGCTCCTCATAGGCCCTCGCCAGCTCTCCAAGATCGGCCATGATGGCGTCAAACTCCGGCCGCTCCTCGGCGTCGATCACGCCGTCGGCACCGATGGAGATGAGCCGGCTGTCGCTGTGCCGGGCAAAAAACTTGTTGAGCTTGTCCAGCACGCCAAGGGTCGCCTGGGGCAGCGGCACCCCCGGGCGGAACTCCGGCAGGGTCTCGGAGAGCACCCCGGAGGACAGCTCCCGGAGGTACATCTGGGGCAGCCAGGGTGCGTCGTAGATAATGGCAAGGGTGTCCAGCACCTCCACCGAGGCCCGGCGGCTCCCAGCCTCCCAGGCCTGGATGGCGTCCACGCTGCACCCCGACATTTCCGCGGCCTTCTCCTGGGTGATCCCCTTGATGTTCCGCGCCCTTTTAAGGGCGTTGCCCGACGTCTTGTCCATTGTGGTCCCCTCCTTGCTGTGGTATGGTAGCCTTAGATCAGCCGTCCATTCCGGCCAGCTTATCCATAGTGGTGTCCAAGACCTGCGCCAAGCTCATCAGGGTCACCACCTACGGAGAGACAACGCCCTTCTCCAGCTTGTTGATCATGCTGGGCGCCAGCCCGACCTTCTTGGCCAACTCAGTCTGGGTCATGCCCAGCTCCTCCCGCCGCTCTCTGATCGTCTGCACATTCCTCACCTCCCTCTTGCGCCGTTCCTTTTTCCGTGGTATTATGATTTATAATCACATTTCTTTCGGCAAAAGGAGCGGACAATATGGCTCAGATTAGATTAACAACTGAAGCCGATCTCTTGCTATGTGTGATGTATAATGCCTATAAAGCACGCCGAAAAAATGGCGCATCCAGAGAAATGGCCCGCTCATTTGGAAGCAGTAAGCGCATCCAGGCAGAACTCCTCCCCCAGATGTCCATAGACGATATTGATGACGCCGCCAGAGAATTAGATAGAAATGGCCTTTTCCGTTGCCAGTATGCGGACAATACTGTCTATAACCATGCCGAAATCACAACAGACGGAGTTATCTACATGGAGCATCAGTTCTCCGATGGAGTAGATCGGCTGTTAAAACGGATTGGCGATCTGAGAAAGGCTATTCTTGGTTAATCCGTAGTGATCCAGTCCTCCGCCACCAGGTCTTCCGCTCTCGGTTGCCAACCGCGGCAGGGGTTCCGCTCGCTAAAGCTGGTGATGACACAGCAGTCCACCGAGTTGGTCGGCATGATCTTTGCCACTTTGTGAAGATAAGGCCCCATTTCCTCGACCCAACTTTGACGCGTGATGAAAGGCTTTTCGGCCGTCCGGGCCATGATTGCGGTGCGAATATCCATCATTGCGGCCTCCTTTATGATTTACACTCATAGCATAAATCGCAAAAATTAGATTGTCAAGCATAAAGTCTAATTTTTTAGATTTTTGGCATTTTGCTGAATTGCTCTATTTAGAGGTGAGATTCCCATGGACACGCAAAAAATTGTTGAAAATATCCAAAACATCTGTGCTCGACATGGCGTTAAACCTACTGTTGCGTGTCGGGAAAGCGGAATTGGCAAGGATGTCCTTTCAAACCTCAAGTCGGGCCGCACTAAGTCAATTAAAATCGAAAAATTGCGATTATTAGCTGACTACCTGGGCGTCACCACCAGTGAGCTGCTGGGCGAAAAAAAAGACGGCCCCGGCGCCGTTTCCGACGTCGAAGCCGCTCTGGATCAGGAGCTTATCTCCCGGCTCGTGCGGTTGACTCCTGAGGAGCTGGAGAAAGTAGACGCTTTCGTTCAAGGGCTTTTAGCAGCTCGTTGAGCTTCACCTTCTCCTCAAATGTCAGCCTTGATATGTAGGTCCTGGCCTCCTCTTCCGTCATAGTTACGCCCTCCCCCTCGTATGGAACGTTCGTTCTATTATTATATATGGAACGTCCCACACCGTCAAGCCCTATATAGGGTAGGCGCTTCCATCCTCATCCACAAGAAACAGTTCTTCTACCGGGGACATAAGGGCCCGGGCGATCAGAATGGCCACGTCCACCCGGGGGATATGACGCCCGGTCTCGATATCGCTGACGGTATGCTGCCCCACCCCAGCCCTCCGGGCCAGCTCGATCTGGGACAGGCCCAGGGCCTCCCGGCGCTCTCGCACTTTTATCTTCATTTATCCGTTCCACCCCTAAATAAAATCACATACAGGGTACAATTTTACACGATTTCTGTCGAAAGATACGGGAATAGCGAATAGTCGCTAATATTTTGCCGATTTGCAATGGTTTGCAATATCAGTATGTGCACCACCCGCTCGCCTATGAGCGGTAAAAAAATAACGGTGCCCAAATTGGGCACCGCCAACAAAGGGAGAGAGAGAAAATGGTAACGATTCCCGCAAAGGTGAAGGATCGCCTGACCGCTGGCATTAAGCGCTTCCAGCCCATTGTCAAAAAGGCCAAAGACAAAGACATCAACGAGAGCGATACCGTAACGATTATCTCTGACATCCTCTCTGAAGTCTTTGGCTATGACAAGTACACTGAAATCACCTCCGAATTTGCCATAAAGAAAACCTTTTGTGACCTGGCTATTAAAATTGACGGAACTCCTAAACTACTGATTGAGGCTAAGGCCGCGGGACTTGACCTCAAAGAGCAGCACATCAAGCAGGCCGTAGACTACGGATCCAATGCCGGCATTGAATGGGTCGTACTGACCAACAGCGTCATATGGAGGATCTATAACATCTCCTTCG
>CAJTLK010000053.1 GCA_910577415.1 uncultured Oscillospiraceae bacterium | reverse complement strand
GGCAGGAGGCGTTCGCTGGCTGTACCAGCCTGAAAAGCATCACCATCCCCGGCAGTGTTACCGAAATGGAAGCGGCGTTTTACGGATGTACCGCTCTGGAGAGCGTGACCATGGAACGGGGCGTACCCAGTATTGGTTTTGCCGCGTTCCAGGACTGCACCGGCTTGAAGAATGTGACCATCCCCGACACCGTGACCACCATTGAGGGGCAGGCGTTCTGGGGCTGCACCGCTCTGGAGAGCGTGACCATCCCCGAGGGCGTGACAACCATCGAGAAATTGGCCTTCGCCGAGTGTGAAAATCTGAAATACGCGGCCCTTCCCGACAGCGTCACCAGCGTTGACGGTTCGGCTTTCTTCGGCTGCCCCAACTTACAGGGCGTGGCCACCATCCCCGCCGGCATGACCAGAATCGCAAACGGGATGTTCGATGGCCGGACCGACCTGACCAGCTTCGTGATCCCCGATCACATCACCGAGATCGGTTATTGGTCATTCCGGGACTGCACCAACCTGAAGAGCATCACGATTCCCAACAGCGTTACCGTGATTGGCAATTCGGCCTTTATGGGCTGCTCCGGTCTGACCAGCATAACCATCCCCTCCAGCGTCACAACCATAGAGGCCTGGGCCTTCGCTGGATGTAGGGGTCTGACCAGCGTGTTCATTCCTGATAGCGTGACCGAAATTCAGGTCCATGCACTTGCCGGCGGCAATATCTCCGATATTTATTACGGCGGTACGGAGGAGCAGTGGAAGGCCATTCAGGGGGATGGCAAAGATATGCCCCACACCACCATCCATTACAACAGCACCGGACCCAAGCCCACCGCTGTGGGGACCAACACCGCCTACGCCTCCACCCAGTCTGTTCTGGTGGACGGCAGGGCCGTGGAGTTCCAGTGCTACGCCCTGAAGGACGCCAATGGCAACGACACCAACTATATCAAGCTCCGGGATATCGCCTCCATTTTGAACGGCACCGCCGTTCAGTTTGAGGTAGGCTGGAACGGGGCGGTGAACATCGAGACGGGGAAGGCTTACACCCCCAACGGCAGCGAGATGTCCACCCCCTTCAGCGGCAACCGGGCTTACGAGAACGCCACCGCTCCCACCAACATCAACGGCCAGACGGCGGCCTTGGAGGCCATCATGCTCAAGGACGACAAGGGCGGGGCCTATACCTATTACAAGCTCCGGGACCTGGGTACGTCCCTGGGCTTCAAGGTGGACTGGAGCGCCGAGAAGGGCATCTTCATCGAGACAAAATAAAGAGAAAACGAGAAAGACAAGGGGACGGTTCTTCTGTCTTAGTAAACTGACCCACCGAGGGCGGGGTGCGTATCGCACCCCGCCCTTTATTATCCAAAAGCCGCTGTCTCTGCGGCTTTCCCCTTTTGACCATCAACCGTCCCCTTCACTTTGCGGCCAGGCGAGAGCGTAGTGGTGCCCAGGTCGTTATCCCGCAGATGGGTCGAATCGCATGCTTTTCCGTCGGCATAGCATTTGAAATCAAAACCGCTTACCATCTGATCGGAGCCGGAGGTATTTTCAAACTCAAAACCACAGGACACATATTTGTTGCCCTCCTTGGGCTGTAAAACTGATTGTCGCTCACATACTCGCCGCTGGAGACATAAACGATCTCCAGTCCGTCAGCCGTCGAGGAGGTCAGCTTATGGTTGACTGTTCGGAAAAACTTCGGGCACTTCGGGATGCAAGGGGCCTGACCCAGCTTCAAGTCGCCAACCGCATCGGCGTATCCAAGGCCATGGTCAGTGCCTATGAGACAGCCAGCAAAGCTCCTTCAATTGAAGTTCTGATCCGCCTCTCTCGGTTGTTCGGTGTCAGCGTGGATTATCTGGTGTGCGTGGATGCTCCGAAGATGCTCGATGTATCTAAGCTGGATGAAGGATCCATCGCTCTTATTGCCGCACTGGTCAAAAAGCTTACAGACGCATAAAAACGGCTCTCTGCCTCATGAGGCAGAGAGCCGTCGCTTATCAGTTTTTACTTATCCAGCGGCTTCATGGTGGGGAACAAAATAACGTCCCGGATGGAGTCGGCGCCGGTGAGGAGCATGACGCAGCGGTCAATGCCGATGCCCATGCCGCCGGTGGGGGGCATACCGTACTCCATGGCGGTGAGGAAGTCCTCATCCAGCATCTCGGTCTCGTCGTCTCCCCGCTCCCGCTGCTCCACCTGCTTTTCAAAGCGATAGCGCTGGTCGATGGGGTCGTTGAGTTCGGAGTAGGCGTTGCCAAACTCGGCATGGTTGATGAAGAACTCGAACCGCTCGGTGAGCCGGGGGTCGGCGGGACTGCGCTTTGTCAGAGGCGAGACCTCCACCGGGTACATGGTGATAAAGGTGGGCTGCACCAAGTGCTCCTCCACCTTCTTGTCAAAACAGGCATAGAGGGCGTTGCCCCAGGTCTTCTCGGCGGCGTCGGACAGCTCCACCCCCACCGACTTGGCGGCGGCCACGGCCTCGGCATCATCGGTAATGGCGCTGAAGTCCACCCCCACATACTGCTTCACGGCCTCCACCATGGTGAGGCGGGGCCAGCCGGGGGCCAAATTGATCTTCTCGCCCAGCCACTCCACCTCATAGGTGCCCAGAATTTCCTTGGCAGCGGAGGAGAGGATACCCTCGGCGATGTCCATCATATCGTGGAAATCAGCATACGCTTCATACAGCTCGATGGTAGTGAACTCCGGGTTGTGCTTGGGGTCCATGCCCTCGTTGCGGAAAATGCGTCCGATCTCATAGACCCGGTCCATACCGCCGATGATGAGCCGCTTCAAGGGAAGCTCAGTGGCGATACGCATATACATGTCGATGTCCAGAGTATTGTGATGGGTAATGAAGGGCCGGGCGGCAGCGCCGCCGGCAATGGTGTTGAGCACCGGGGTCTCCACCTCGATATAGCCCCGCGCGTCCATAAAGTCCCGGACGTGCTTGATAAACTTGGAGCGGATAATAAAATTCCGCTTCACCTCAGGGTTGACGATGAGGTCCACGTACCGCTGGCGGTAGCGCAGCTCCCGGTCCTGAAGACCGTGGAACTTCTCAGGCAGAGGCAGCAGAGACTTGCTCAGCAGTACGATATCCTTGGCCCGGACGCTCATTTCCCCCCGCTGGGTACGGAAAACCTCGCCGGTGACGCCAACAATGTCGCCAATATCGTACTTCTTGAACTTCTTGTATACCGCCTCGTCCATCTCGTCCTGACGGGCATAGAGCTGGATACGCCCGGAGCGGTCCTGGAGGTCGCAGAAGGAGACCTTACCCATGCCCCGCTTGGACATGAGCCGTCCGGCCACCTTCACCTCCTTGCCCTCCATGGCGTCGAAGTTTTCCTTAATTTCCTCGGCGGTGGCGTCCCAGGCAAACCTGGTCTGCTGGAAAGGGTCCTCTCCCGCGGCCTGAAGCTCGGTGAGCTTGTCCCGGCGAATTTTCAGCAGTTCGGAAAGCTCCGGCTGCTGGGGGGCGTTCTTTTTCTCTTGCTCTGCCATAGTATTCTCTCCTATCCTTTGGGCTTCAAAGCCCCGGAGTCATCTTTTCCTTAGTGCTTATCGATCTTCAGCACCTTGTAGCGGAGCACGCCCATAGGGGCTTCCACCTCCGCGATCTCTCCCGCTTCCTTCCCCAGCAGGGCCTTGCCAAAGGGGGAGTCCTCAGAGATACGTCCGTTCATCGGATCGGCCTCCTGAGAACCTACGATGCGGTAGGTATCCTTGTCCTTGGTCTCCTGGTCCTCCACAGTGACCTGGCTGCCCAGGCTGACGGCAGTGGCAGAGATGGGCTTTTCCTCAATGAGGACGTAGCTGGCCAGGATGGCCTCGATCTCGGCAATGTGAGAGTACAGCTTGCCCTGTTCGTTCTTGGCCTCATCATACTCGCTGTTCTCGCTGAGATCGCCGAAGGAGCGGGCCTCTTTGATCTGCTCGGCGACCTCCTTCTCCCGGACGGTCTTCAGGTAATTGAGTTCCTCCTGCAGCTCCTGCAGGCGCTTGGGGGTCAGTTTGTACTGCTTGGCCATGTCGCCACACCTTTCGTTTATCCTTTTAATAAAGAAATGACCGCGTATTCGGTCATGCTCCTTCACATTGCTCAACATTATATGGTTTTTTCCATCGGCTGTCAAGGCTATTCATCCCACTGTACCGTGATGTTCTCCAGGCTCAGCCGCCCGGTCTCCCAAAGAAGCGCCAGCAGGGGCAGATCGTCCACTCCGCCGGCGGTGATCTCCACTCCCGCCAGTCCGGGTTTTCCCCACAGCCGCAGGGTTTTTCCGACTTCCTTGTCCCGGGGAGAAAACTCCACCGACGCCTGGGGCTTTGGCCCTTGGTCCAGATGCAGCGCCGCCGCGCCGTAGACCTCCCGGAGACGCCGGGCAAGCCCCTCCTCCCCCCGTTCAAAATCCAGCAGCAGATTCCCCACCTGGGGACAGAGGGCGGCGGCAGCGGCCCAGGCATCCCCGGCGTTCTCCCCCCGCAGGGCCACGCAGCGGCGGCGGAGGGGCAATTTCTCCACCAAAGCCAAGGCCAGCTCAGGGGCCTTGGCCCTGCATAAGGGCAGAGGGTCGACAAGGGACAGGCCCCTGGCCCGTAAAATGTCGGTCAGTCCAATGCAGCGGAGTTCCGGCGCTGCCAGCACCCGCGCACACCCTTTTTTTTGGAGGACCTTCGCTCCCCGGTCAAGCCCACGGATCGACCCGCCCGGCGGCAGACCTACCCCCAGAAGGTGGAGGCCATGGACCGTCACCGGCTCCGCCCGAAGGGGCAACCAATTCCATATCCACCCCGGCAGCCGCCGCTCCCGCCCCGACTGCAGCCGGTAGAGATACCCCACCATGCCCTCACCTCCTGGGACGAGGGTATGCGGGAGCCGTCTCATTTATTTCAATAATTCCAGAGCCTTTTGCAGCTGGGCGTCCTCCTCATGCCCCAGCTGTCCCGTCCACAGGGCCAGGCTCTCCTCCTCCGTCAGCTCCACCCGCGCGTCCAGACTCACCCCGGTCCCCACCAGGGAGACCCCCGCTCCGGTGGTGTACTTGCCGGTAGAGAGATGAAGTTCCCCGCCGTTGGGCAGATAGACCGGCTGCTGGGAATATCCCTTTCCCGAAGTCTCCTCCCCCACAATGGCCGCCCCAGCCGACTCCTGAAGCTGGGCGGCAAAGATCTCGGCAGCGGAGTATGTATCCCGATTGACCAGGGTCGCCATGGGAAGGTTTACATAATTCTCATCAGATTGGATCACTTCTTCCAGTCCCATCACATCCTGGGAGCGGAAGATGGGACCCTCAGGCAGCAGGTAGTCCAGCATATCGGTCAGCTCATGGACGTAACCGCCGCCGTTGTTGCGCATGTCGAAGACAAGGCCGACGGCTCCCTGCTCCACCAGGTCGTCCACGGCAGAGCGGAATTGCTGGGCGCAGTCGGTATAGAAGTTGGAAACGGCCACATAGCCCACGTCGGTATCCAGCAGCTCATAGCGCACCAGCTGCCCCTGGATGGCCCGGCGGGTGACCTGCACCTCCCGGAACCTCCCGGCGGCGTCCATTACAGTGAGGGTGACCTCGGTGCCCTCCTCGCCCTTGATGGCCTCCAGGGCGCTTTCCTGCCCTGTCTCCCCCGCGGCGGAGACGCCGTCCACGGCGGTGATGACTTCTCCCACCTTCAGCCCCGCCTCTTCCGCCGGGCCGCCGGAGTACACCTGCAAGAGGAACAGTCCCCTCTCGTCCTCCTTCCCCGCGGTGACGCCGATCCCCACATAGCGGTTGTCCTCCCGCTCTCTCTGATAGGCGCTCTCCTCGGCGTTCAGGTAATAGCTCCATCGATCCCCCAGTCCGGCCACCATACCCCTCAGCGCGCTGTCCATGGCCGTATCCGGGTCATACTCCCCCACGAACCGGGTCCGCACCGCCCCCCAGGCCGTCAGAAGGGAGACGCTTTGGCTGCCCAGCAACAGCCACAGCACCAGCAGTGTGGCTAAAATTCCAGCCAGCACGGCGGTAAGCATATGGATAAAGGTAAAGCGTCGCTGTTTCATAGAGGTCTTCCTTTCTTTACCGGGGGCGGAAGAGATATCCAAAAGCAAAAAGTGGACGGGCGGAGAAGCTGCCTCCGCCCGCCCATTCTGCGCCTGTGTATTTATTTGCTCCTCTTCAACAAGGAGCGCCTTCACCGCTCAGCTATGGTCGATGAAGGGGATATTGGGAAACATCCCCATGGGGTCCTGTCGAACGCCGTTGATCTTCCACTCGATGTGGAGGTGGTTACCGTTGGAGGAGCCGGTGGTACCCACATAGCCGATGGTCTGACCCTGGCTCACCACGTCCCCCACCTTCACCGCCCGGGAGGACATATGGGCGTAGAGGGTGGTAGCTCCACTGCCGTGGCTGAGGACCACATAGTTGCCGTAGGAGCTGGGGGCATAGGAGGAGGTCACCACCACGCCCCCCTGGATGGCCCCAATGGGGGTCTTGGCAGGGGCCGCAATATCCAGGCCGGTATGGCTCTCCGGGCCATGGAAGGGACAGCGGCGGTAGCCAAATTTTGAGGTAATGGTACGGTTGGCTGCCGGCAGGGGATAGGCATAGCCGGTGCCCAGATTAAGCTTGATCTTCTCCTGAAGGATCAGATCATCCAGCTGCTTTTGCTTTTTGTCGATCTCCCTGGCGATCCTGGCTTCCTCCTCCCGTTCAGCCTTTTCCAAGGCTTCCACCGCATCGGCTTTTCCCTTCAGTTCATCAAAGAGGGCCTGGGCCTCGGTGGCCTTCACAGCCTGTTCCGCCCGTTGGTCATCCAAAACAGCCTTCTGCTCCTCAAGCCCCTCTTTATACTCGTGAAGCTCGGCCAGAACGCCCTCCACCTCTTCCCGGGCGGCGACCAGGTTTTCCACCACGGCGTTGTCGTAGGCTACGATCTCGTCCACCATGGCCAGCCGGTCCAGCAGGTCGGTAAAGCTGTCGGCCTGAAAGACCACAGACAGGTAGGATATCTCCCCCGCCTCCTCCATGGCCCTGGCCCGGCTGCAGAAGCGCTCATAGGCCGAGTTCTCCTTGGCCTGGGCGACGGCCAGGACCTCCTCCTGACCGGCAATGAGGGTATTGTAAGCCTCGATCTGGCTCTGGGTGTTGGCGATCTGGTCGTCGATAGCATAGAGCTGCTGGTCCATCAGGTTCTTACGCTCCAGAGCCTTGGCCTTATCGCTGTTGATGGCGGCCAGCTGGTTGGCCAGTTCCTGCTTGCGCTGCTTGGCCGCGGCAGCGGTATCCTTAAGCCCGGAAATTTGATCCTTCAGCTCCCCCTGGGTAGCGGCGTGGCCGGATAAGCTCCCCAGCAGGGGAAGGATAAGGGCAATGAGCATGGATGCGGCCAACAGGATGACCAGCACCCGCCGCCAGTCGATCTTCTTCTTTTTCGCTTTTTGCGCTGTCTGCTTCGGCATAGTAACTCTCCTTGTATCGCTTCGCTTGCAAAGGCAAACGCTCTTACACGCGCAGGAACTTGTGGATGGCCATGGCCGATCCCCCGGTGCCCACCACCAGTCCCACGGCGGCAAAAATGCCCAGCACCTTGGTGGCGATCTCACCAAAGGGAATGATGGTCAAAAGCTCAATGGCCCCGCCGGAGTTCACCGCGTCGGCAATGAGCTGGTAAATACCCCACTGGCAAAGGAAGGCGATCACGCCGCCCGCCAGCCCCAGAAGCATACCCTCCACAATAAATGGTCCCCGTACAAAGCCGTTGGTGGCCCCCACCATTTTCATGATGGCCACCTCCTCCCGGCGGGTGAAGGTGCCCAGACGGATGGTGTTGTAGATAATAAAGACTGAAATAATAAGCAGCAGCGCGGTCAGGATGACGGCGATGCCGGTAGCCACATTGCGGATGAACACCAGCCCCTCGGATATCTCAGTGGCCGCCTTGTGCCCGTCAATACCGGGGATGGACTCCACCGTATTCACCGTCTCGGTAAGAAGACTGATATCCGTCATATGGATGGCATAGCGGTCCCGAAAGACCTCGGCGGGCAGGTCGGCAAAAAGGTCTCCGTGGTCCTCCTCGGCGTACTTTTTGTCGTTGGCCTCCTTGGCCTCCTCCCGGGTAATGAAGGTCACCGAGGACACGTTGGGCACAGCCCGGATCTCCCCGATCAGGGCCATGGCCTGTTCCCGGGAGTAACTGTCGTCCACAAAGGCCAGGAACTGGTTCTCCCGCTCCAGCTTGCCCAGCTCCCGCTCCAGGTTCAGGGCCACCAGGGAAAATGAACCCATAATGAGCAGACAGGATACGATCATAAATACCGCGGCGAAGGACATGAGGCCGTGGGTAAAGATGGAGTGGAAGCCCTCGGATATGTAGTAGCCTAAATTATATGATCTCTTCATTCTTATAGTACCCACCTGTCTCGTCGCTGATGAGCCGGCCCTTTTCAATGGCGATGACCCGCTTGGACACCCGGTTCACCAGCTCCTTTTCATGGGTGACCACCAGCATGGTGGTGCCCAACTCATTGATCTTCTCCAAAAGCATCATGATCTCTGTGGACATTTGGGGGTCCAGGTTGCCCGTGGGCTCGTCGGCAATGATCATCTCCGGGTTGTTCACCAGCGCCCGGGCAATGGCCACCCGCTGCTGCTCGCCGCCGGAAAGCTCGTCGGGATAACGGTCCTCCTTACGGTAAAGCCCCACCAGGTCCAGCACATAGGGGATCCTACGGCTGATCTCCCGTGGGGTGGCCCCCACCGCCCGCATGGCAAAGGCCAGGTTCTCCCACACGGTCTTTTTGTCGATGAGCCGGAAATCCTGAAAGATAACCCCCAAGGTACGGCGCATGGCGGGAAGCTGCCGGGGGCGGATATTCATCATATTGTAGCCGTTGACCATGATACGGCCATCGGTGGCCGTGATCTCGCCAGTGATGAGCTTGATGATGGTGGACTTGCCCGAGCCGGAAGGGCCTACCAGGAAGACAAATTCCCCGTCCTCAATGTTCAGGGTGATCCCCTTCAGCGCCCGGTCTTCTTTCCCGTGCTCGCTGCTGTAGCTTTTTTGAACGTCCAGAAAACGGATCATCGTTCTGCTCCTTCTTCACCCGCACAGACCCCGCGGGCTGATGACGCGTCTTAGAAAACGATTGACAATCAGACACGGGCCTATGACCCAAGTTCGATCGTCAATCGCTTTCTCTTATTTTGATTTCTTCGCTCAGTTGTCGATCCCCCGGGAGACCAGATACTTCTTGACCATCAGCGCCACCTTGAAGGTAATGGCGTCGTCAAACTCCCGCAGGTCCAGGTCGGTAAGCTTTTTGATCTTCTCCAGCCGGTAGACCAGAGTGTTGCGGTGAACAAAAAGCTTCCGGGCGGTCTCGGACACGTTCAGGTTATTTTCAAAAAACTTGTTGATGGTGAAGAGGGTCTCCTGGTCCAGCGCGTCGATGGGGTTCTTCTTGAAGACCTCCTGGAGGAACATCTGGCACAGGGTGGTGGGAAGCTGATAGATCAGCCGCCCAATGCCCAGGTTATCGTAGTTGATGATGCTGCGCTCGGTGTCGAAGACCTTGCCCACCTCGATGGCAAGCTGAGCCTCCTTATAGGAGCGGGCCAGATCCCGGATGTTGTTGACCACGGTGCCGATACCTACGACCACCTTCAGATCCAGCTCCTTGGCAAGGCCCTCTTCGATCTGCCGGGCCACCTTATCCAGGCGCTTGCCCTCCCCGGCCTCGGAGAGCTGCTTGACCACAGCCACGTCGGTCTCGCTGATGGAGAGGACAAAGTCGGTCTGCTTGTCGGGGAACATGGCCTGGATAGCATCGATCATGGCCGGGGTGGCAGGCTCCGGCTGGCGCACCAGAAAGACCTTGCGTGGGGCCTCGCTGACAAAGTGCAGCTCCTTGGCCCGGACATAAATATCCCCCAGCAAAATATTGTCGGAGATAATGTTTTTCACAAAGGTACTCTTATCATGCTTTTCCTCATAATTCTGCTTGGCGCCGTTGAGAGCCACGGTGGCAATGGTACACAGGCTTCGGGCCGCCTCGTCCTCACCATCCACAAAGCAGGCGTAGTCAAACTGCGCTCCCCAGCTTGCCAGGGCCTTGAAGGTGCGCCCTCCGGTATGGATAACACCATTCTCGGCGCCGTTGACCACTTCCACCACGTCGCCCCAGCGTTCTCCCATCAGTACCGGCTCGGTACAAGCAATAACAGAACCCTCGGCGTCAATGACGCCAAGAACACGATCAGTACCCTCTTTCATTTGCAGCACAGCGCTTTGAAAAATTCGATTGGACATCTGACTGCCCTCCCCGTTAATTACCCACGAATCTATCCATATTAAGTAGCGTTTTTATTATATCGGTTTTTTCTGTCCATTTCAATAGGAAATCACAAGTTTTTTGTGGAAAATGCCGAAACCCACCGAAAAACTCTTTATACCCGCCCCGCCGCGCGCCGGAGAGCGGCCTCCTCCTCTTCCGTCAGGGGCCTCCACTGACCGGGAGCCAGTCCCTCATCCAGCGTCAGCGGGCCAAAGCTCTGCCGCTTCAAAAATGTCACCGGCTTTCCCCGAGCTGCGCACATCCGCTTGACCTGGTGGTATTTCCCCTCACGGAGCGTCACCAACGCCTCGCCCGGACCACGCCGCTCCAGCTCTGCCGGGAGACAGTGCAACCCATCCCGAAGCTCCATTCCCTCCCGGAACGCGTCCTCGTCAGCCTCGTCCAGAACGCCGTCCACCCGCACCAGATAGGTCTTGTCCACATGGCGGGCCGGGGAAAGCAGGGCGTGGGACAGTTCTCCGTCATTGGTCAGTAAAAGCAGTCCTACGGTGTCCTTGTCCAGCCGCCCAGCCGGAAACAGTCCCACCCGGCGCAGGTGCTCCGGCAGCAGGGAAAGCACCGTCTTCTCCCGCAGATCGTCTGTGGCGGAGACCAGACCCGCAGGCTTGTTCAGCATGAGATAGACAAGCCGTTCCCCGGAGACGGCTTCCCCGTCCACCCGGAACTGAGCGGTCTCTGGGTACTTGTCCTCCCGGCGGAGAGCGGGAAGACCGTCCACTGTCACCCGGCCTGCTTTGATAAGCTCCGCCGCCTCTTTTCTGGACCAGCGGCCAGTATTGGCCAATATCTTATCCAGGCGCTCCACCCTCTCCCCTCCTCTCCGGCTCCCAACGGGCTTAACGCGTATTTACTCCAGTTGACGACCTATTGTAACGAAATAAAATAGTCGCTTCGCAACTATTTTATCATATGACAAGCCCTTTTACCATAGAAATGAAGCAAAGACGAAAAGGGGCGGTGGATATGTTCATTTTGACGGCAAGAGTCAATGTAAAAAAAATCGCGCTGACCGCGGCGGTGGCGGTGGTGGTGTGCGCCTCGGCGGCGGCAGTGCTTTTTGGCGCCCGGCAGGCCCAGGCCGCGGCGGCGGTCAGCCCCAAGGGGATCAAAACGGCGGATGACCGGGCAGCCTACCTCCAGGAATGGGGCTGGCAGGTCTCCCCTGAAGCCACCCTCACCGAGGAGCTGGTCCTCCCAGAGGAATTTGGAGAGGAATATACAAAATATTTGGCCCTCCAGGCGGAGATGGGCTTTGACCTCGCCGACCACGCCGGAAAGCGGATCAAGCGGTACACCTACGAGGTACTCAACTACCCCGGCGGCGAGACCGGGGTCTCCGCCCATCTGCTCATGCGACGCAATACCGTCATTGGCGGAGAGATCGTAGGTAAGGACTTTCTTCACAGCCTCGTTATGCCCAGCTAAGCCCCGCGTTGCGGCATGACCAATAGGAAACGGCCCCGGCATCCTCCAGGATGACCGGGGCCGCTTTTTTATTTCTCCATCATGTGGACGTTGACGTGGGGATAGCTCATCTCCGCCCCAGCCCTGTCCAGTTCGGTCTTGACAGCCTCGTTGAGATCAAAATACACCGTCCAGTAATCCCCGGTGGCACACCAGCAGCGCATCAGATATTGGATAGAGCTGTCGCCATAGCTGTCCACCCGGACCAGTTGCTCCTCGTCTTGGAGCACCAGAGGGTGCTCCTCCACAGCCTTGCTGATCGCCGCTTTTACCGTTTCCACCGACGCGTCGTAGGACACGCTGAACTTCAGCTCCACCCGGCGCTTCGGCTCGGCGGTATAGTTGATGATGGTCTTGGCGGAAATATCTCCGTTGGGAACGTAGACCACCTTATTGTCCGGCGTGTTGATCTTGGTGTACACA
>CAJTLK010000052.1 GCA_910577415.1 uncultured Oscillospiraceae bacterium | reverse complement strand
CCTTGACCTGAAGGCCCTGGTACAGGAACATATGCCCGGGCTGACGCCCATGGTCTGCGCCAACCTCCCCTACAACATCACCACTCCGGTGCTCCACCTGCTCCTGGAGAGCGGGCTTTTTTCCGCCGTTACCGTGATGATACAGAAGGAGGTGGCCCAGCGTATTTGCGCCGAGCCCGGCAACAAGGACTACGGGGCCTTTTCCCTCTACTGCCAATATAAGGCGGGCACCGAGCTGCTCTTCGAGGTGCCGAAGGAGTGTTTTCTCCCCGCCCCTAAGGTGACGTCGGCGGTGGTGCGGCTCACCCCCCACCCTGCCCCGGCGTGCGTCAGGGACGAAAAGCTCTTTTTCTCCTTGGTCCGCCCCGCCTTTGTCTACCGCCGCAAGACCCTGCTCAACGCCCTGTGCAACGCCCTGCCTTTGGATAAAGAGGCCATCGCCTCCTGCATTGCCGCGGCGGGGCTTCCCGCCGACGTCCGGGGAGAGCGGCTGGGCATCGAAGCGTTTGCCGCGTTGGCGGAGGAGATAAAAAAGCTGATGTAGGGGCGGCTATCAGCCGCCCACGGGCGCATACTGTGCGCCCCTACCGGATGGTATCTCATTTTCATTTATTATGTAGGGGCGGCCACACAGGCCGCCCCTACAAGTTCTTTCTGATCTGCTCCAGCGCGCTCTTTTCCAGCCGGGACACCTGGGCCTGGGAGATGCCCACCTCGGCGGAGACCTCCATCTGGGTCTTGCCCAGGAAAAACCGCAGGGCCAGTATCCTCTTCTCCCGCTCGGGGAGCTTTGCCACCGCGTCCTTTAAAGCAATGCGCTCCAGCCAGCTCTCATCGGTATTTTTGCTGTCCTTGACCTGGTCCATCACGGTCACCGCGTCGCCGCTGTCGGAGTAGACCGGCTCATAGAGGCTCACTGGGTCGGTGATGGCCTCCAGAGCAAAGACCACATCCTCCCGCTTGGTGTCCAGGATCTTGGCGATCTCCTCCAGCGTCGGCTCCCGCTGGTTCTGGGCCATGAACTGCTCCTTAGCCTGAAGCACCTTATAGGCCGTGTCCCGCATGGAACGGGAGACCCGCATGGAGCTGTTGTCCCGAAGGTAGCGGCGAATCTCCCCCATGATCATGGGCACGCCGTAGGTGGAGAACTTCACGTCCAGGTCCACATTAAAGTTGTCAATGGCCTTCATCAGACCGATACAGCCCACCTGGAACAGGTCGTCCACATTCTCTCCCCGGCGGTCAAAGCGCTGGATCACCGACAGCACCAGCCGCAGGTTCCCGGCGATGAGCTTCTCCCGGGCTTCCATGTCCCCCTCCTTGGTCTTTCGGAGCAGCTCCACCATCTCGTCGTTCTTCAGCACCTTCAGCTTGGAGGTGTTGACGCCGCATATCTCCACTTTCCCCTGCATGAAAGCAAACACCCCGCCTTTGAAATACTGTTTCCAGTATCTCCGAGGCGGGGGCTTTCATACGGGGGAGACGGGAGCTTTATTTTTTATCGTGGGACGGCTTTCGATGGATTTTTTCTCCCAGCGGCAAAGAAAACTGCGCCAGCAGAACAGGAAACGGAGGTCAATGGCTGGGAGAGGCAAAAAGGGAGTTGATTTTTCCTCCCCATGCTCCTATAATGGTCTCGCCGTCTGAATGGGCGGTCAAATATTGCGCTGTACCCACCGTGGACAGCAGCAGGAGGTAATTGAATATGGAAAACACACGCTACCGCACACAGAAGCTGGCCCTGCTGGCTCTGCTCACCGCCATTGTGGCGGTGCTGCAGATGATGGGCATCGCGATACGCTTTGGCGTATTTGCCGTTTCCCTGGTGGGCGTGCCGGTCATCATCGGCGGCGCCCTGATGGGTCCCCTGGCCGGGGCATGGCTGGGCCTGGTCTTCGGCGTCACCGTGCTCCTCTCTGGCGACGCGGCCCTCTTCTTTGCCTGGAACCCTGTCGCCACCGTTTTTATCGTGCTGCTCAAGGGCACTCTGGCAGGGTTGGCGGCTGCCGCTCTCTACCGGCTGTTGGAAAAGAAAAACGGCTTCCTTGCCGCCCTGGCCGCCGCGGTGGCCTATCCCGTGGTCAATACCGGGGTATTTTTCCTGGGCTGCATGCTCTTTTTCCTGGACGACTGCATCCAGTTTGCCGCCAACCTGGGCATCACGGGCAGCGGTCCAGTGGTGGTCATGAGCGTTTTTATCGGCTTCAACTTCTTCTTTGAGCTGGCTCTTGACCTGGTGCTGTGTCCCATCATTGTCCGTATCATCAACGCCCGCCGCCCCTTCGCCGTTCCCTCCCGGACCGTGAAGGACGAGGATACTCAATAAGGAGGAAAAACCATGATCTTCGCCATCGACGTGGGCAATACCCACATCGTCCTGGGCTGCATGGAGGGTGACGCACTTCTGTTCACCGCCCGTGTCCATACTGACCGGGCCAAGACCGCCGACGAGTACGCCCTCATCTTCCGCGACCTGTGCGACCTGCACCAGATAGACCGAAAGAAGGTGACCGGGGCCGGCCTTTCCTGTGTGGTCTCCGAGCTTTCCGACACTCTCTGCCGGGCGGTAGAGCTGGTCATCCACCACCGTCCGCTGGTGGTGGGGGCGGGGATCAAGACCGGCCTCAACATCAAGATAGACGATCCCGGCCAGCTGGGGGCCGACCTGGTGGTGGCGGCGGTGGCCGCCACCGCGAAGCACCCCAAGCCCCTCATCATCTTTGACATGGGCACCGCCAACACCATGTCGGTCATCGATAGGGACGGACGCTTCCTGGGCGGGGCCATTCTGGCGGGGCTGCGGCTGTCGGTGGACTCTCTCTCCGCCGGCACCAGCCAGCTCCCCCGCATCCAGCTTGCCGTCCCCCCCAGGGTGGTGTGCTCCAATACGGTGGAGTGTATGCAGTCCGGCGCCCTCTACGGCCACGCCGCCATGCTGGACGGCCTCATTGACCGGGTGGAGGCCGAGCTGGGAGAACCTATAGCCACCGTGGTGGCCACCGGCGGGCTGGCCCACATGGTCGTCCCCCTCTGCCGGAGAGACATCACCGTGGAGGAGGACCTGATGCTCCAGGGCCTCAAGCTCATCTACGACAAAAATTCCTGAGTTTTCCACGCCTCAGCAGATCAACTCACCTCGCGATCAAAAAATACCCTCCCCATGCTATAAACCAGGCGAGAGACAGCGCAAGGCTTCCGCCATGTTTAGAGACGACGCATGGGGAGGGCATTTTTTGCTCCTCGGTGTCACGCAATACCACGCGACTTTACATCATTTTCAATATTTCCTTCTTCAGCCGGGAGATGATGCGCTTTTCCAGCCGGGAGATATAGGATTGAGAAATTCCCAGCTGGTCGGCCACCTCCTTCTGGGTCCGCTCCATGGCACCGCCCAGGCCGAAGCGCAGGGAGATGATGACCCGCTCCCGCTCCTCCAGCCGCCCCAGGGCCTGGTCCAGAAGCTGAAGGTCCACGTCGGCCTCCAGCGGCTGCATCACCACGTCCACGTCGGTGCCCAGAATGTCGGACAGCAGCAGCTCATTGCCGTCCCAGTCGGTGTTCAGCGGCTCGTCAAAGGAGACCTCTCCCCGCTCCTTGGAGGTCTTCCTAAGGTGCATCAATATCTCGTTTTCGATACACCGGGAGGCGTAGGTGGCCAGCTTGATATTCTTTTCCGCCCGGTAGGTATTCACCGCCTTGATAAGGCCGATGGTGCCGATGGAAATGAGGTCTTCGATATTGATCCCGGTATTCTCGAACCGCTTGGCGATATAGACCACCAGCCGCAGGTTGCGCTCGATGAGGGTGGCTCTGGCCTTCTCGTCTCCCTGGGCCAGAAGGGCGATCAGCTCCGCCTCCTCCTCCCGCTTCAGAGGCGGGGGCAGAGTGTCGCTGCCTCCGATGTACATGACCTTTCCCGGTAGGAGCACACCGTGGACGGCCAGAAACGCTTGGAACCGCCACCACAGGCGGCGCAGTTTTGTTTTCATTGCTTTTTTCCTCCCATTTTGGCCGTCTTTATCCACTGATGAGGGCGCTGTACCCTCCCCCGTCGCTCACCGGGTTGGGTGACAGAGCCACCAGGATACTGCCGTAGTCCCTTCCCCCCACTCTGGCCTGGTCCACCTTCACCGCCAGCAGCAGTCCGCAGCTCACCCCCACCGCCCGGTAGGGCAGCAGCCGCCAGCGGCGGGGCGTTTTTCCTCTCCGCTCCATAGCCGCCACCGGGTCCAGCAGCTCCTCCGCCCTGGGGCATTCCTCCGGCGGAAAGAGACTTCGCAGCTTCTCCCCCTCGGCCACCATCACAGGCCGTCCGGTGTGGGGATCGGTGAGGGTGTTGCCCGTATCCACCAGAGCGGTAAGGCGGCAGGAGCGTTCATTCAGCCGCAGCTCCGCGCTGGCCAGTTCTCCTCCGCTGTGGCGGAATCCCCGGTGAAAAATGAGGGTCAGAAAGGCGTAGCACCCCGCCGCCGACAAAAGGAGAGATCTGAGGTCGGGTACCACCCTCCGCCCCGATAACAATTGCAGCGCCAGCACGCCCCCGCCGAAGGCTGCCGACACCCCCAGAAACACCAGGCTCACCCGGAGCAGCCGCCGGGAACCGCCAAAGGCGACCAGAGTCATCCCCGCCGCCGCTGCCAGCGCGCACAGGGGATGGGAGAGAAAGCCCCACCCCGGCAGAAACACGGCAGCGGCATACCCGCCCCCCAGCAGGGCGGCTGCTGCCATCCGCCCCCGGCGCAGCTCCTCCCCCGCCAGCCGGGCCGAGCAGAGAAGCAGGAGGTAATCCAGCACCGCGTTCAGGAGGAAGACCTCGTCTATGTATACCGTTGTCATCCTTCTCCCCCCTTCGCTGTACCGTCCATTATAGCGGCGACGGATTTCAAAAAAGGTCTAAAGGATGGACAAGATAAAAAACTCCGGCCAGAGGAATGCTTCCCTCCAGCCGGAGCCTTACACTACACTATATAATTGCGGCGCGGCGCAGAACAGTCCGCGGGGACCCTTCTTCTCAGATAAGCCCCAATTGGCAAAAGGCCTTTGCAAGGCCGTCGTCGTCCACCCTGGGACAGATCAGGTCGCTGAATTCCTTCAGGGCCGGATCGCCGTTTTCCATGCACACGCCCACCCCCGCCGCCTTCAGCATAGCCAGGTCGTTCATGCTGTCGCCAAAGGCTACCGTGTCCGCCAGGGTGGCCCCCAGATGCTCACAGATACACGCCATGCCGGTGCCCTTGTCGAAGTCCCGGTGGATCAGCTCCCCCCGGAACACCCCATCATGGGCAAACACGTTTTGGTCGCAGACAAAAAAGACCTTGCTCAGCTCCTCCATGGGCAGCCGCTGGGTATGTTGGGTAATAAAAAACACCTTATAGACCGGCTCCTCCCCCCGCTCTCTCAGCGGGTGGATGCGGAGATTTTCCCGGAGCGCGCGCTTCCACCGCTCGGCCTCGCTGCCGCCGCCCTTGGAGGAGGCCATCAGCTCCACCGCCGCCTCGCTGCCGTAGGCCGCATCCCGGGTCTCCAGGAGATAATACGCCTCCGCCCCGTCCAGCAGCGCCAGGGTCCAGCGAAGCTGCTCCTCGGCAATGGGCCGGGCATAGAGCACCTTGCCGCCGCAGACCACATACCCTCCCGCGCTGGCCACCGTGCCATCGAAGCCGTAGGAGAGCACCCCCTCCTGCATCCCAAGGTTCCGGCCCGAGCAGAGGAACACCTTGTGCCCCCGTTCCCGTGCCTGCCGGATGGCGGCCAGGGCGCTCTCGGGCGGGATGCTGGTACCCGGCGGGGTCAGGGTGCCGTCGATATCCAAAAAGATCAGCTTCCGCTCCATACCGTTTTCTCCTCGCGCAAAATATCCATGATCCATAAAAAGAAGAGGCTGTCGGCCCCTTCCTTTTCTTTTAAAAGGGTATCACGGGAAACGAAAAAAAGTCAATAGGCGTTTCCACGGCAAGCCCGGAGAGAGACCTTGGATTTTCCGTGGATTTTTCCGTAAAATCATACTTGACTTCCCGTACTATCCTGTGATAAAATACCACCACCTATGAAAAGGGCTTCTTTTTTGCGGTCATTTTTCGGTGTGATGGCTCCGCAAAACCCTTTCATCCCTTGCGGAAACATAGGGAGGCAATCAGTGCCGGACACCACACCGCCAACGACAGGCCCCCTTGGGCCTTTTTTGGCTGGGTCCGGCGAACAGGCTGGGTCCGGCTTTTTTGTTGGGCCAGTCAAGTAATAAGGAGGTGCCGAAGAATGGCAAAGGCCGGTAACCGGGTGAAGATCACCCTGCGGTGCAACGAGTGCAAGCAGCGCAACTACAACACCAAGAAGAACAAGAAAAACGACCCTGACCGTCTGGAGATGAACAAGTATTGTCCCTTCTGCAGGAAGCATACGGTCCACACCGAGACCAAGTAATGAGCCGCTAACGATAACAGCTCACAAGAAAGAAGGGTATCACGCAATGGCTGAAAACGAGAACCTGGACCAGGTCAAGGCCACCGGGTCCGATACTCCCGCGAGCGACAAGAAGGAAAAGACGAGCGCCAAGAAGTCCAAGCCCGGCGTCTTCGCCCGCATCAAGCAGTGGTGCAAGGAGACCAAGGCCGAACTGAAGAAGGTCCAGTGGCCCACCTGGAAGCAGACCCTGAACAACACCCTCATCGTGTTGGTCTTCTGCGTCATCGTGGGCATCTGCATCTTCCTCTTTGACAAGCTGGCCGACGGCCTGCTGGGCGCTCTCATCAACCTCTTCAAGGGCTGAGGTAGGCCATGGAAGAGGCAAAATGGTATGTGGTGCACACCTATTCCGGCTATGAGAATACGGTCTGCGCCAGCATTGAAAAGGCCGTGGAAAACCGCGGCATGCACGACCTGATCCTGGAGACCAATATCCCCATGGAGACCGTCACCGAGATCACCGACAACGGCCCCAAGACTGTGGAGCGGAAGGTCTTCCCCGGCTATGTGCTAGTGAAGATGGTCCTCACCGACGACACCTGGCATCTGGTCCGCAACATCCGCGGCGCCACCGGCTTCGTCGGTTCCGGCGGCAAGGCCATCCCCCTCTCCGAGTCTGAAATTCTGGCTCTGGGTGTGGAGAAGCACGAGGTAGTGGTCAACTACAGCGTGGGCGACAGCGTCAAGATCACCGACGGCGCCCTGGAATCCTTTATCGGCACCGTGGACGAGATCGACATGGAGCAGAGCAAGGTCCGGGTAGTGGTCTCCATGTTTGGCCGGGAGACTCCGGTGGAGCTGGAGCTGGATCAGGTAGAAGTTATCAAAAATTAAGGCCGTTTGAATCGGTCAACTCGTGGGAGGGAGCATAAAAGCCTCCCGTCCATACCACATTTCAAGTAGGAGGTGCTGTTTCAAATGGCACAGAAAATCACCGGTTATGTGAAACTGCAAATTCCCGCCGGCAAGGCGACTCCGGCGCCCCCCGTCGGCCCCGCCCTCGGTCAGCACGGCATCAACATTGCCGCGTTCACCAAGGAGTTCAACGAGCGCACCAAGAATGAGGGCGGTCTGCTGATCCCCGTGGTCATTACCGTCTACGCTGACCGTTCCTTCTCCTTTATCACCAAGACCCCCCCTGCCGCCGTCCTCATCAAGAAGGCTTGCGGCCTGGACAAGGCCAGCGGCGTGCCCAACAAGGACAAGGTCGCCACCATCAGCAAGGAAGACATCCGCAAGATCGCCGAGCAGAAGATGCCTGACCTCAACGCCGCCAGCATCGAAGCCGCTATGAGCATGATCGCCGGTACCGCCCGCTCCATGGGCGTGCTGGTGGGCGACTAAGGAGGTAGAGCAGAATGTTTAGAGGTAAAAAGTATCAGAACGGCGCCAAGCTCATCGACAAGGCCGCCGCTTACGACGTTGCCGAAGCCATGGACCTGGTGTGCAAGGCCGCTCCCGCCAAATTTGACGAGACCGTCGAGCTTCACGTGAAGCTGGGCGTCGATTCCCGCCACGCCGACCAGCAGGTCCGCGGCGCCATCGTTCTCCCCCACGGCACCGGCAAGACCCAGCGGGTGCTGGTCTTCGCCAAGGGCGACAAGGCCGACGCCGCCAAAGAGGCCGGCGCCGACTACGTAGGCGAGATGGACCTGGTGGAAAAGATCCAGAAGGAAAACTGGTTCGACTTTGACGTGGTGGTCGCCACCCCCGACATGATGGGCGTGGTTGGCCGTCTTGGTAAGGTCCTGGGCCCCAAGGGCCTGATGCCCTCCCCCAAGGCCGGCACCGTCACCCCCGACGTGGCTAAGGCCATCCAGGAGATCAAGGCCGGTAAGGTGGAGTACCGCCTGGACAAGACCAACATCATCCACTGCCCCATCGGCAAGGTCTCCTTCGGCCCCGAGAAGCTCACCGAGAACCTGAACGCTCTCATGGGCGCCGTCATCAAGGCCAAGCCCGCCGCCGCCAAGGGCACCTACGTCCGCAGCTGCGTGGCCGCCTCCACCATGGGCCCCGGCGTGAAGCTGAACGCCGCGAAGTTTGTCTAAAGAAGCGCGGAGAAGCAGGGTGCCGAGGGGATAACGACGGAGCGGAGCGGACGCACCGCAGGGGCCAGAGGCCCCGAGGAGCGGCGCGCGCAGACGGAGGAGTTATATCCCGAGGCGACCACCCTGCTTCGCAGCGTGACAGCCTCTCACTTAGAGTAACCAAAAGCGCCTCTCCCAAAGAAACGGGAGAGGCGCTTTTTCGTATCTTTCTCACTCCCGGAACCGGGAGAACACCAGCTTCCCCGACTCGCTCAGGTCCTCCTCCGTCCAGGCCCGGTCCGCCGGGGTCCCAGGCTTCAGCGCCGCCGAGGTCTCGTTCTTGTCACACAGCGACCAGTTACACCAGCTGATCCCCCGCTCCGCCAGAAAGTCCAGCCACTCCCCGCTCTCCTTTGGAAAGACCCCGCCGCTCCCGTCGGCACGGCTGGTCCCCCACTCGGAGACAAAAACGGGAAGGCCCTGGTCCATGGCCCCGGCCAGCCGGTCCCGGAGCCACTGCCCATGGGTCCCGGCGTAAAAATGGAGGGTATACATGAGATTCTCCCCCTCCACCGGGTCCTGGGCCGCCAAATGGACGTCCTGGCTCCAGGTGGGAGAGCCGATGAGAATGACGGCCTTGGAGTTCTGGCCCCGGATGGCCGCCGTCACCCTCTCCGCGTAGGGCTTTACGCTGCCGGACCAGGTCGCGTTCCCGTTGGGTTCGTTGCAGATCTCATAGATAACGTTGGGGGTATCGGCGTAGCGTGTGGCCGCCTCGGCAAAAAAAGCCTCCGCCTCCGCCACGTGGGACATAGGATCGCCGTCGGAGAGGATATGCCAGTCCAGTATCACATACATATCCCCGGCAATGGCGGCGTCCACCGCCGCATAGGCTTTCTCCTTCATACTCTCCGACTGGGAGGTGTACCCGCCCTCCGCCGTATACATGGCCACCCGGAATACGTTTGCCCCATACCCGGCAGTGTTGGCGATGGACTGGGCATTGGCATACTGTCCGTACCACTGAAGGCCATGGGTACTCATGCCCCGGAGGACCACCGGCTCCCCTCTCTCATTGCACAGCTGTGTCCCCACCACCTGGAGCCAGCCGTTCGCGGACACGCCGCCGCTGACCGCCGCCTCAGGCCGTGGCGGTGGGAGTTCCTCGGGGAGAAGCGCCTCCGGTCCCGGCAGCGGCGGGGTCCCTCCCTGGCGGCGGGCCAGCGCCCTTTGGAAGAGGATACATGCCTCCGCCCGGGTGAGAGCGTCCAGGGGCCGGAAATTCCCCTCCCCGTCCCCGGTGACCACTCCGGCGGCATAGGCGGACAGGACCGCTTCATAGTAGCGTCCATTGAGCGCGGAAAGGTCGCCTATCTTCCGGGCTTCCACAGTATAGTCATACCCCACGCCGGGCAGCAGCGCCTTCATCAGCACCTTCACCGCCAGCTGGCGGGCAATGGGCTTATCGAAGTCCTCCCCGGTGGGAGGCAGCTCGTCCCAGTCGTACCAGCCCGCCTCCAAAGCCGCCGCCAGACTTCCCGCCGCCCAGTGGGAGTTCTCTCCCTCCCCCGGCTCCAACCCGGCGCACCGGGCGGCGATGGTGACCAGCTGAGCGGCGGTGATAGGATCACGGGGGCCAAAGTTCCCGTTGGGATATCCCCGGAGCAGCCCCTCCGCCGCCATCTCCGTCACCGCCGCCTCATACCAGCTTCCCGCTGCTACGTCGGGAAAGGCGGCGGCCTTGGCGGAACTGGTCAGGGCCGCTGCGCAGAGAAGGGCCGCGAGACAGCGCAGAACACTTTTTCTCATGGAGCCACCTCCGTTTTTCTCACAGAGGAGAGCAGTTCCCCTCCTCCCCGTTCCTATCCGGCTTTATTTAATTATATAGGAAACAGAGCAAAATGAAAAGAACTTTTCCATTTTCCCTTGACAAATCCAGGTCCCGGCAGTATAATGACCAGCGTGTTCAGAGACAGCGGGGAGCCTTCCGGCTCTAACGACGTCAGTCCCCCGCCGAGAATGCAGCAAGCAATAAGCTATTATTGTGCTGTTTTCGTGCCGAACACGAAAGCGGCATTTTTCTTTGTCTTCGGATAAGGGAAAGGCCGTTATCCTCAATCTACCTGGAGGTGAATTCCCAAAATGCCGAATGCAAAAGTCCTGAGTGAGAAGCAAGCCGTAGTGGCCGGGCTGATCGAGACCCTCAAGGCGTCCGCCAGCGGCGTGCTGGTGAATTACGAGGGCATCACCGTGGCGGAAGACACGGCCCTTCGTAACGAGCTGCGCAAGGCCGGGGTGGAGTACTCCGTGGTCAAGAACACCATGGTCCGCCGCGCCCTGGACGACACCGGCCTCAGCGAGCTGGACGACGTGCTCCACGGCACCACGTCCCTGGCTGTGTGCAAGGAGGACCCCATCGCTCCCATGCGTGTCATCCACAAGTTCGCTAAGGGCCTGAACGGCGAGCGGTTCGTCATCAAGGCCGGCTTTATGGACGGCAAGGTGCTGCCCCTGGAGGACATCGCCGCGCTGGCCGAGCTGCCGTCCAAGGAGGTCCTGCTGGGTCAGGTGCTGGGCATGATGCTCTCCCCCATCACCAGCTTGGCCATCGTCATCAAGGCCATCGCCGAGAAGGGTGGCGAGGTCGCTCCCAAGGCCGAAGAGGCCCCTGCTGCCGAGGAGGCTCCCGCCGCCGAAGCCGCCGCCCCTGCTGAGGAGGCTCCCGCCGCCGAGGCCGAGGCCCCTGCCGAGGCTGCCGCCCCCGCTGAGGAGGCCGCTCCCGAGGCTCCTGCTGCTGAGTAACAACAACCAACATACTATTTAGGAGGTATACAATTATGGCTAGCGAAAAGATCACCGCTATGATCGAAGAGGTCAAGTCCCTGACCGTTCTGGAGCTGAACGACCTGGTGAAGGCCCTGGAGGAGGAGTTCGGCGTTTCCGCCGCCGCCATGGCCGCCCCCGCCGCCGGTGGCGCCGCTGCCGGCGCTCCCGCCGAGGAGAAGACCGAGTTCGACGTTGTCCTGGCCAGCTTCGACGCCGCCGCCAAGATCAAGGTCATCAAGGTCGTCCGCGAGATCACCGGCCTGGGCCTGGGCGAGGCCAAGGCTGTCGTCGAGGGCGCTCCCAAGGCTATCAAGGAGGGCGTCAGCAAGGACGAGGCCGAGGAGCTGAAGAAGCAGCTCGAGGAGGCCGGCGCCAAGGTGGAGCTGAAGTAATTCAGTCCTTCCCTATCCAAAGAAAAACGGCTGGTGAGAGATCACCAGCCGTTTTTTATTATCTTTTTACAGCCCCAATATCCGAGTGGCTACGGCGAAGTAGACAAGCAGCGAGAGGGCGTCCACCACCGTGGTGATAAAGGGAGAGGCCATCACCGCCGGGTCCAGGCCCAGCCGCTTTGCCAGCATGGGCAGCAGACAGCCCACCAGCTTGGCGATCACAATGGTGACAACGATGGTCAGCGCCACCACCACAGCCACCGAAACGCTCTTGCGGTCAATGACCATGACCTTGGCGAAGACCACCGCGCCCAGAGTGGCGGCACACAGGACGGCCACCCGCAGCTCCTTCCACAGTACCCGGAACAGGTCGCCAAACTCCACGTCCCCCAGGCTCATGGCGCGGATGACGGTGACCGACGACTGGGACCCGGAGTTGCCCCCGGTGTCCATCAGCATGGGGATAAAAAGGGTCAGGGCGGCGTTGGCCGCCAGGGCGCTCTCAAAAAAGCCCAGGATGGTGCCGGTGAAGGTAGCCGACACCATCAGCAGCAGCAACCAGGGGATACGGTGCTTCCATGTCTCCACCACCCCGGTCTGGAAGTAGGGCTTGTCGGTGGGGAGAATGGCCGCCATCTTCTCAATGTCCTCGGTGGCCTCCTCCTCCATGACGTCCATGACGTCGTCTACGGTGACGACGCCCACCAGCCGGCCCTCCTGATCCACCACGGGCAGGGAGATGAAGTCGTATTTCATGATCCGCTGGACCGCTTCCTCCTGGTCCTCGGTGGTCAGGGCGGTGATGACGTCGGTGGACATCAGCTCCTCCAGAGGCTCGTCGTCTCCGGCCACCAGCAGCTCCCGGAGGG
>CAJTLK010000051.1 GCA_910577415.1 uncultured Oscillospiraceae bacterium | reverse complement strand
GGCCTTCTCCTGGGCGGCGGGGGGGCAGTCCTCGTAGCGGACAAAGTGGAAGGTGAAGCTGCCCCGGCTCTGGGTCATGGACCGCAGGTCGATGGCGTAGGTCATCATCTCGGCCATGGGGACCTCGGCCTCCAGCACCTGGTTGCCGTCTCCGTCCGGGTTCATGCCCATGACACGGCCACGGCGCTTGGTGATGTCGCCCATCACGTCGCCCATATAGCTGTCGGGGATGGTGACCTTCAGCTCGCCCACCGGCTCCAGCAGAATGGGGTTGGCCTCAGGCATGGCGGCCTTATAGCTGAGCTGGGCGGCGGTCTTAAAGGCGATTTCCGAAGAGTCCACGGGGTGGTAGCTTCCATCGTAGAGGGTGGCCTTCAGGTTGACCACAGGGTAGCCCGCCAGAGGACCGTGAAGAACGGCCTCGCGGAGGCCCTTTTCCACGGCGGGGAAGAAGTTCTTGGGCACGCTGCCGCCAAAGACCTCCTCGGAAAAGACCATCTCCTCCTCGTCGGGGTTGGGTTCAAAGCGGATCCACACGTCGCCGAACTGGCCGGAGCCGCCGGTCTGCTTCTTGTGACGGCCCTGCTTCTCCACCTTTTTGCGGATCTTCTCCCGGTAGGGGACTCTGGGTTCAGCCAGCTCCGCGTCCACGTTGAAGCGGCTCTTGAGCTTGCTCACCAGCACGTCCACCTGGATGTCGCCGGCGGCGTAGATGACCATCTGGTGGGTCTCAGCATTGTTGACGGTATAGAAGGAGGGGTCCTCCTCATTCATGCGGTTGAGACCCTGGGCCACTTTGTCCTCCTGGCCACGGGTCTTGGGAGAGATAGCTACGGAGTAGTTGGGTTCGGCAAAGGGGATGGCCTCCACCTTGACCACCTTCCGCGGCTCGCAGAGGGTGTCGCCGGTCTTCAGCTTATCCATCTTACCGATGGCACCGATGTCGCCGCAGACAAGCTCCTTGATCTCCTCGTATTTCTTGCCCTTCATGGTATAGAGCCGCCCCAGCTTTTCAGTGGCGCCAGTGCGGGCGTTGACCATGGGCATATCCGGCTTGATGGAGCCGGAGAGCACCTTTACGTAAGAATATTTGCCATACTGGTCGGAGACCGTTTTGAATACGAAGGCGGTGGGCAGGGCGCCGGGGGCGGCCACAAAAGCGTCTACCTCGCCGCTCTCGTTCTCGGCGTTCAGGGGTTGGCCGTCCAGGGGGTTGGGCAGCAGGTCCACAATGGTGTCCAGGAGCATCCGGGTGCCCAGGCCTTGGAGAGCGGAGCCGCATACCACGGGGAAGAGGCTGAGGTCCTTCACGCCCTGGCGCAGACCCTGGATCATCTCGGCATAGGTGAAGTCCTCGCCGGAGAAGTACTTGTCCATGAACTCCTCGCTGGTCTCGGCCACCGACTCCTTCAGGGCGTCGTAAAGCTCCTCGATGACGCTCTGCTTGTCCGCGGGGACCTCGATCTCCTTACGCTCGCCCTTGGGGCCGAACTCATAGGCCCGCTTATGGAGCACATCGATGATGCCGATGACCTTCTTGCTGGCGTCCCAGATGGGGGCCACCACAGGGGCGATGTTTTTGCCGAAGCGCTCCCGCAGGGTCTCGAAGGCGGCGTTATAGTCAGAATTTTCCTCATCGGTCTTGGAGATGTAGAGCAGCCGGGGCAGCTTCCGGGCCTCACAGAACTTCCAGGCCTTTTCTGCACCCACGCTCATGCCCGACTTGGCCGAGCAGACGATCACCGCGGCGTCGGCGGCCTGGAGAGCCTCCATGACCTCGCCGGAAAAGTCGAAAGCGCCGGGAGTGTCCAGCACGTTGACCTTGCAGCCGTTATACTCCACGGGAGCCACCGACAGGGAGATAGTGGTCTGGCGCTTGGTTTCCTCGGGGTCGTAATCGCAGACGGTGTTGCCGTCGGGCACCTTGCCCAGCCGGTCGGTACCGCCGGTAAGATAGAGCATGCTCTCCGCCAGGGAGGTCTTGCCGTTGCCGGCATGGCCCAGCAGACAGACGTTGCGAATGTTTTGCGCGGAATAGCTCATGGGTCGTCTCTCCTTACGTTGTGGGGTTACAGTGGGTCCAGATACACGCCCAGATTACACTGTTCTTGTCCATTATAGCGCAAAATGAGCGCCATGACAAGAAGATTTTTGAGAGGTTCGCACAAAAATGAAGGCGGGTTGCAAGGCGATCCGCCAGTCAGAGGTGATTTCCAACCTGCCGTGACAAAAATTTGCCCCTCCCTGCTGATCTCAAATCGTGACCGGAGGCTCATTCTCTGGCGGATTTGGTGCAGGGAGGGGTGGATTTTTGGTAGCGGCGGCTCTATCCGCGTTTCTTAAAATGCTGAGTCGGAGAGTTCCTCCTGTTCAAGCAGAATGACCTCGCCGGTCCGCTTATTGACCGTATAGTGGAAGATATCGGGGGAGAGGTCGTCCTGGTAGTCCAGAAGGTAGACCTCCTCATCCTCCCCCGCGCAGGTCACGGTCCCGGAGACCCCGGTGGGGCTGTCGACGGCGTAGCAGCCGTCCTGGCTGTCCTCCACCGGCTCCACCGTGCCCACAAACTCGTAGATGTAGTTGACCAGCACGTTGACCGCGTCGGTTTGGGAGGTCACGCTCTGCTCCGAAACCTCTTCCTCGCCGGTGGAGGGGAGGACAGGGGCGGAATGGGCAGCGGCTGGAGCAATGGAGAACAGCCGGGGCATGGCGGTGGGCTGACTATCCCCGGAGATGCTGGAAACAGAGGCGTTGGACTGGATGGGGACGGTCTGGAGGCTGGAGGACTCCTCTGGTAAGGAGGCGTCCGGCGCCTGACCAACGGAGGTAAAGCCGTAGGCCGATTCGGCGGAGGGAGATTCGGAAGAGAAGGCAGAAATATCGCCGCCGGTGGGGGCAGCGGTTTTGACCTTAATGCTGCCGTGGCCCATTCCGGCGTTGGCGTCCCTAAACTCCGTAAGAGCGTCGCCGCTATTGTCGGAGAAGGGGGCCGCGGCGCCTTCCTCCGTGGGGGCGGAGACCTCCACGGGGGCGGAGGCAGGCTCCGGCAGAGGGGTGGGCGCGGGAGTGGGGACAATAGGAGCCGCGGGGGCGGCACCAGCGGCTTTCGTTACGGGGTGGGACGAGCTGCCCACGCCCCGGTCAGAAACGGTAGTCTCGTTGAAGTGGGGAAGGGCTACGTCGGAGCGGCTCTCCCAAGGCTTCCAGCTCCAGGTGCCCAGCACCGCGATGGCCAACACGGCGGCGGAGGCCAGCCACCGCTGCCAGCGGATCGAGGAGGCCTTTTTCTCCGCGGGGGCAAAGGGGACCACTTTCGCGTCCTGGGCCTCCGCTGCTACGGCGTCCATGATACGCTCCTTCAGCTCCGGGGGGACGGAGACCGGGGGTAGGCCGGACATAGCGGAGCGGAGAGCGGCCAGGTCATCATAGAGCTTTTGACATTCCCGGCAGGTGGAAAGATGAGCGGTCAGCTTCTCCTGTTCAGCAGGGGAGAGCACCCCGTCGAGGGCGGCGCTGATAAGTTCGATATAGTCTTCACAGTATGCCATGGGGCGTTCCTCCCTTCTTATATCATTCTGGGCGGGCGGGTCTGGGACCCGCCCCTACAAATGGATACATATAAACGGGGCGTAGGGGCGGGTTCTAAACCCGCCCGGGACCTTCATTTACTCACTTTGACGCTCATGGCGGGGAAAAGTTCCCGCTATTCAAAAGAAATTCTCGCAGGGCCAGCCGGGCCCTTGCAATGCGGGACTTTACCGTACCCTCCTCCAGCTCCAAAAGCTGGGCGATCTCCTGGTAGGAAAGCCCCTCAAACTCCCGTAGGGCCAGCACTTCCCGGTGCTCTGGGGAGAGAGCGGAGAGACCTGAACGGACGGTCTGGCGGGTCTCCTTTCGCTCCAGCTCCCGTTCCGGGGACCAGCGTTCGTCGGGAATGTCCGTTTCCTGGGGACCCTCTTCGTCCTCGTCGGCTACGGTGATAGAGAGCGTGGGGCGGCGCTTGGAGCGGCGAAGAAGGTCGATACAGGCGTTGGAGGTCAGGCGATAGAGCCAGGTGGAAAAGGAACTCTGCCCCTGGAAGCCCGGTAAAGCGCGCCAGGCGTTGAGGAAGGCGTCTTGGGTGGCGTCGGCTGCGTCATCGGGGTTGCCTACCATGCGGAGGGCCTGGGAGTAGGCCATAGCCTGGTATTTTTCCACCAACGCGCCAAAGGCTGCCTGGTCGCCCTGCTGGGCGGCTGTGACCAGTTCAAGGTCGGTCATGGTCTGCTCCCTCCTTTCTGTTGAAATAATAGCATCGTGTGCGCCCGCGGGCGGCTGATAGCCGCCCCTACGTAGACGTGTAGGGGACAGGTACACGGGTGGTGGATGTGTTTTCTTGTAGGGGCGGATATTATCCGCCCGCCTATTCCTTTTCGTCCTTTAGATCCCGCTTGATGCCCTTTGTCAGCTCATAGACCTGCTCCAGGGTCTCCACCCTGCAGATCTGCTCCTTATAATATCCCGCATAGGGAACGCCCTTGAGATACCAGGCATAGTGCTTCCGGGCCTCCAGGCAGGCGATGCGCTCGCCCTTATACTGGGCGCACAGTTCGATCTGCCGCACCACTGTGTCGCACCGCTGGGCCAGGGGAGGCCGGGGTGGGATCGGTTCGCCCCGCAGGGCGGCGGCGCACTGATGGAAAAGCCAGGGGTTGCCGAAGGACCCTCTACCGATCATCAGCATTTCGCAGCCGGTGCGTTTTAAAATGTCCACCGCGTCCTTGGGGGAAAAGACGTCGCCGTTGGCGATGACCGGGATGGACACCGCCTGGCGTACCGAGCGGATGGTATTCCAGTCCGCTGTGCCCGAGTACATCTGCACCTTGGTCCTGCCGTGGACGGCGATGGCGGACACCCCGGCCTGTTCCAGACGCTGGGCCAGCTCCACACAGTTGAGGCTGCCCTTGTCCCAGCCCAGACGTATTTTTGCCGTCACCGGCTTGCCTTCTGCGCCCCGCACCACGGCGGCGGCGATCTTAGCGGCCTTCTCCGGGTCCCGGGCAAGGCCGGAGCCTTCTCCGTTATTGCAGACCTTGGGCACGGGGCAGCCCATGTTGATGTCAATAATATCCGCGCCGGAGTATTCCGCCGCCTTGGCGGCCCCCTTCTCCATGGAGACCTCGTCAGAGCCGAAAAGCTGCACGGCGGCGGGGTGCTCGGCCTCCCCCAGGGTGAGGAGGGGAAGGGTCTTTTTATCCTGGTAGCAAAGAGCCTTGGCTGACACCATCTCGGTGACGGTATATCCCGCCCCCAGCTCCCGGCAAATTTGCCGAAAGGCCAGGTCCGTGACCCCCGCCATGGGGGCCAGGGCCAGGGGGGAGGGAATATCTACGGTCCCGATCTTCATTATCTCCCCCTCCTTTGCTCCTCGGCGTCACGTTATCCCCGCGCATTATTTTTTATTGTACCACAAGGGCACAGAAGATTCACTAAGCTCGCTTTGCTCGCAAAGTGAATCTATTGTACCACGGAACAGTAATTTTGACAACGGAGAAAGCAACACCTCCTCCGCTCCCATATTTCAGCAAGAAATTTCCAAAATTTGGATTATACTGTCTCCGAAAAGGGAGGCCTACGCCCTCCCGGCGAAAAAGCGAAAGCTTGGGCGGAAAGGTCCGCCCCCTACATAGGAGGAGACGTCATGGCGGAAAGCAGCTGGAGGGCCAAAGCGGCCCGCATGGGGGAAGAATTGAGCGAGACCGGGCGGGTGGTGCTCCACTCAAAAGCGCTGGAGCGAAGCGCCGAGTGCGGGGTGCGGCTGCTGCTGGGGGCTGTGCTTTCCGGGGGGGAGATATTCGGCGGCTTCGCCCCCTTCGGCGTGGGGCTGGTGGCCTGCTCCGGGTCTGGGCTACCGGGGCTGTGCGCCCTTTTAGGTTCAGGACTGGGCTATCTCTTTTTCCGGGGGCTGGCCGAGGGGATCCGCTACACCGCCGCCTGTGTGCTGGTGTTTTCGGTGGCCTTTGCCTTTTATGACCTGAAGGTCTATCAAAAGGGATGGTTCATGCCCTCCGTGGCCGCCATGATGGATGCCCTCACCGGCTTTGTCTACTTGGGAGACGCCAACTGGCGCCCCGCCTCGGTGGCCTTTTTCATTACAGAGGTGGTCCTGGCCGGGGCCTCGGCCTACTTTTACCGCCTGGCCCTTCTCCCCTGGGGAGGCCGACGGGGGGAGGGGATGGCTACCCTCCGGCAGACGGTGAGCTTAGGCTTTTTGGTAGGCAGCGCCCTGATCTCCATGTCTGGGGTGAGTTTTTTTACCGACCTGTCTCTGGGCCGGGTGTTGGCGGTGACGCTGGTGATGACCCTGGCCTGGACCGGGGGACTGAGCCGGGGGGCGGCGGCTGGGGTGGCCTTGGGGCTGGGAATGGACCTGGCGGCGGGCAGCGTGCCGGTCTATACCATGGCCTATGCCCTTTCAGGACTCCTCACCGGAGCAGGCTGGCGGCAGGGGCGGGTCTTCGCTGCCCTGAGCTATGTGGTCTCCAACGCCGCGGTGGCTCTTTGGCTGTGGGATTCCGGCCCCAGGTCCAGCATGCTCTACGAGGCCTTTATCGCTTCGGTGATCTTTCTTCTTCTGCCTCAAAACAGTCTGCGGCGTCTGCGCTCGGCCATGGAGCAAGGGAAAGCGAGCTATTCCGAGCGCCGCCGGGCGGAATATGTGGGGGAGCGGCTGAGTTCCACCGCCAAAGCGTTTCGCTCGGTGCGGGACGCTCTCCGCTCCGCCTTCCCGGAAAACCGTGTCAACGACGGCGACCCCTCCACCATTTTTGACCGATGCGCTGACAAGGTCTGCCGGAAATGCGCCCTGCGGAATACCTGCTGGGAGCACGACTATGTTTCCACCTATAATGCCCTGAACGACGCCCTTCCCATCATGCTGGAAAAGGGGAAGGGGGAGGCTTCCGATTTTCCCGGCTGGTTCACTGGGCGGTGCTTGAAGTTTACCGAGTTTCTCAAGGCAGCCAACGAGGAGCTTACCGCGTTGCAGTATCGGAAGCAGTACCAAAACCGGCTTCGGGAAAGCCGGGGGGCGGTCTGCCGCCAGTATGAGACCCTGGACCATGTTCTCACCGCCGCTTCCGCCGAGCTGTCCGCCGAGCTGACCCCCGACCCGCTCCGGGAAAAAAAGCTGCGCGCCCATTTGACCGCTTTGGGCCTGGAGGGAGAGACCGCCGCCTACTATGACGCCGCCGGGCATCTCCGCCTAGAGGTGGACGGGGACGGTCTGGAGCGGCTGGAGACCGCCGCCGAGGTACGGAAGCTCTCCGACCTGATGGGCATTCCTCTGCGTCTGGGGGAGGAGCGGCGGGGACGGGTGACCTTCTTGCAGTGTGAGCCGCTGCTGGCGGTGGCCGGGGTGGCTGCCCGCCGCCGGGAGGGGCAGAGCGAGAGCGGAGATTCCGGCACCTGGTTCAAGCGGGAGGACGGCAGCCTTTTCATCCTTCTCTGCGACGGTATGGGCAGCGGAGAGCTGGCCCGGCGGGAGAGCGCTTTGGCGGTGCGGCTGCTGGAGGAGTTTCTGCGTTCGGGGATGGACTCCGCCGCCGCCCTGCGGACGGTGAATTCCGCCTTGGCCCTCCGTAACGAGGAGACCGGGGCCTTTACCACTGTGGACCTGCTGCGGTTGGACCTCTATACCGGCGCAGGGGAGGTATGCAAGCTGGGAGCCGCCCCTACCTATGTAAAGAAAAGCGGCGTTGTCAGCCGTTTGGTCGGCTCGGCCCTCCCGGCGGGTCTTGCCGACGGCGGGGCCGACGTGACAAAGCTGGAGCTGGGGGAGGGGGACTGCGTGCTCCTGGTCAGCGATGGCGTCTGCGACGCTGGCGACGACGATTGGGTGCGGGAGAAGCTCCTGGCCTTCGATGGGGAAAGCCCAAAGGAGCTGGCCCGGACGGTGATGGAGGAGAGTGAGGCGCGGGTGGGCGCCGCCGATGACCGCACCGCCGTGGCGGTGGAGCTGCGGAGGAAATAAAAGAACACCGGCAGGGTTAGCTCTGCCGGTGTTCTTTTACGTGATAGAAGGACGATCATCATTCATCTTCACTGTTCATATCCTCAAAGGAAACTTCGTTCATGGCGGAGAAGTCCAAAAATTCAGAAACAGTCATACTAAACGCATTTGCAATTTTATGCAGGGTCATGATCCGGGGGTTCTTAGATACTCCACGGATGATATTGTCAATGGTGGACTGATTCAAGCCGCTCATGCTTGCCAGTTTGTTAAAAGAGATACCTCGCATTTTGCATAGGGATTTGATTCGCTCGACAATGATTTCATGATAGGTCATATCGCGCCTCCCAGAACGTAATATTACCTATATAATGGTATCAAAGCGTCGGCGGATATTACCTACATATGGGTTGACTTCGAGAAAATATTCTGCTATCCTAAAATTACCTATAAATAGGTAATAAAAAAGAGGGAAGTGGATCAAATGAGGAAAATGGCTTTAACGTTGCTGGCAGGTCTTATGTTATGTTGTTTCGCCGCTTGTGGAAGCAGCGATGCAAAAAATGTGGAAACCACTGAGCCGACACAAATTGCCACAACTCCTGTACAAGTAAAAGTAGAGGAGACAGACCCGGCGGCAGTTCTTGAACGAATTGCGAGCGACTTCTCAGATACGATAGAAAATATTGTACAGAAACAAGAAGAGATGTTTGCGCAAGTCGGTACGACCTATGCGGACTATGAAAAAAACAAAGGTATGCTGGATGAATGGATCGAGTTGACCCTTGCTGAAGTTGATGACCTTTTTGCGAGGACAAGGGAATATTCTGTTGCTTATTTCAAATTGGTTGCAGAAGACCCAGCACACAGATACTATGAATTTTGCGATGAAGCTCTCGATAATTATTATGATACGGTCTATGATGATGCAATGGATGACTATTACGATGACCTTTATGATGACGCTATGGATGATCTATATGATCAATATTATGACGGCATTGTCGGTGATGCGTATAAAAAAGAAAAGCTTGAATATAGTCAGTGGAGCAAGGCAACAGAAGAATGTTATAAAACTTGGTCTGATACAAGATCTGCTGTTTACGAGAAGTGGACGGATGAGAGGTCATATCTATATGGATTGTGGTCTGCTATGAATAGTGCTTTTTGCTGGGACGATAACTTTGATGTAGAGCAAGTCGTAAAAGACTACGAAGAAGAATACACAAAAAAGCGGGAAACGGAAAAAGTGCAGACGGAACAATCAGAAATCACGGAGAAAGAAGTTAGCGGTGAGATAATGGAACAGGCAGAAACAAAAAGCGATGAAACAACGGAGACAGACCAAGACAATATGAGTTCTGACTTTAAGGAAATGATGGACAGCTATGAGGCGTTCTTTGATGAATATTGTGATTTGGTTTCTCAATATACAAACAATCCAACCGATATGACTTTGTTAGGGAAATATATGGAGTTTGCAGACAAAGCGACAGAGATGAATGAAGCCTTTGAAGCATGGGGTGAGAAAGATTTGACTGCGGAAGAGGAAGCCTACTATTTAGAAGTAAGTGCTCGCGTAATACAGAAGCTGCTTTCGGTGGCAGAATAAATTAGGGTTTCTTATGGTATAAAAAGAAAGCCCGGAGGTTGCTTTGTGCAACTTCCGGGCTTTTCCGCTTTTTACAAGCTGTCTATGAACTGTCGGGCCGTTCTGGGAGAGCGGCCAGGGTGGCGGGCATCCCAGGCCACGGCCTTGGCCTCGACGGTCTCCCAGGGAATGGTGATGTTCTTTTGCTCTGCCAGTCGGGCGATCAGTTCAAGGTATTCCTTCTTGGTAAAGCCCTGATAGACCACCCGCAGCCCGAAACGGTCAGCCAGGGCGGTCTTCTCCTGGATGGTCTCGTCCCGGTCCACCTCGTCCCCGGCCCGGTCGGAGAAGGTCTGCCGCACTAAGTTCCGGCGGTTGGAGGTGGCGTAGATGGCCACGTTGTCCGGCCTTGGCTCCAGTCCACCCTCTAAGATGGTCTTGAGGACGGAGTAGTTCATGTCGTCCTGGTCAAAGGCCAGGTCGTCGATGAAAAGGATGAACTTCTGCCGCCGGGAGGCCAGGGTACGGATAAGAGCGGGCATTTCAGCCACGCTGTTTTTTTCGATCTCAATGAGCCGCAGGTCGTTTGCCTCCGGCAGGGAGAGGAGGGACTTGACGGTGGCCGACTTGCCCGTGCCGCTCTCGCCGAAGAGGAGGACGTTGTTTACCCGCTTGCCGGAGAGGAGCGAGCGGGTGTTTTCCTCCACCTGTTCCCTCTGGCGGCGGTAGCCCACCAGGTCGTCCTGGGTGGGAACGTCGGGATGGGCCACGGCCAGAAGCTTTCCGCCGTCCCACAAAAAGGCCCGGTACCGGGCGAACATTCCACAGCCGTTGGCTTTGTAGTATGCGCAAAGCGCCTCAAAGGAGATAGGTGTGTCCGAGGACCAAAGGGGGAGACCCGGCAGAAGCTCATCGGGCAATGCGGCGGCCAGGAGCCGTTTACCGTCCAGGGTGGCTAAGGCGGAAAGGGTCTCCACGTCCCGACGGGCGGCGGCCTCCAGAGCAGGGGCGCTTCCTCCGGCCTCCACAAGTCTTCCCCAGGGATTTTCAGTATAGCGCAGCTTGTCCCAGAGCCACATACCTATGCTTTCTGCCCCGGCTTCCTGAAGTAGAGAGACCAGCTCAGCCCAGCGGGGCAGGGCCTTCTTGTCTATCCTCTCCAGTTCGTCTATCAGCGCCACGGCGGCATCCAAAATAGGTTCCTTTAACAGGAAGCGGTAAACGGTAAGGCTTTTGAGCCGCTGGTACAGAATGTCCAATTTCATAAGGGCGATCCTCCTTTAAGGCTTACAGCTTCCACAGGGGGTATAGCCCTGAGCGATCAGGGCCTCCCGGGTGCCGGTATGATCCCGGCGGTTATTGTGGCTGATGGAGGCCACCCCGGAGCAATCGGGACGGTGGAAGCGGTGGGAATTGACGTTGAGGACATAGGTTTCCTCTCCTTCGGCCTGACTGCTTCCGTCAGAAGCCTCCGGCGAGGGCGGGGAGGCCGTCTCCTCCCAATTCTTCCCGGTGGCGTAGTCGATGACCACACCGGGCTGGACGTTATAGGCGTAGACATGGAAGCAGACCCCGTTTCCCCCGTCCTCCACCGACCAGCCCTCCATCTCCACCCCGGAGCAGACCAGGTCCAGACCGTTAAAGATGGGCGTTACCCGGTAGAGCACGTGGTTGCCGGTCTCCTTCACGTAATCCGCCACCTGGTTTTCGTAGGGCAGCATCCCCTGGACATTGAGGTACCGGGTGCCTGTGACCAGGTTGCGCTCGTTGGCATTTTCCCCGGTGAGCTGGTAGCCCAGAAGGTGGCAGCGGTTATAGAGGTATTTCCCGTCTACAAAGTCGTACTTGGCGATCTGCCAGCCGGAGGGGCGGATCATGCCGATGTTCTCCCGTTCCCCGGTGGGCATGGTCTCCCGGCCCACATTGGCGTAAGCCGGACCACACCGGCCCAGAGCGTCCAGGGGACTGTAGGCTTCAAAGGCGGTGGAGGTCTTATCCGCCTCGGGGAAGTTGGGAAGGTTTTCGTTGAGGATCACGGCGGCCTGGCCGCTGTACTCCGGCAGAGCGTCCAGGGTGAAGGAGGCAGACGGCGGAGGAGCCAGGGGGCGGAGAATGAGGGCGCTCAGGCAGAGCAGGGCCAGACAGAGCAGCAGTCCCGACAGGCGTTTTTTCATTCCTGCACCCCCTTGAAAGGCGTTTTCTTCATCATATCAGATTTCGCCGGAAAAGGAAAGCGGGGGGATGGGAGAAAATGCGCTTTTTCCCTTTGATACTTGACCGGCAAGGGTATTTACTCTTGTCAAGCAAAGGCAGGAGCGGTAAAATAGAAAATAAACCGTTTTGGAAAGCAAAGAGGGGGGCGGAGGGTATGGAATGGAAACTACGGGACGTGATGGACCCGGTCATTACAGATGTGGCGGCGGAGGGCAGGACCAAGGATGAGGTGCTGCGCGCCATGGCTGTCCGGCTGCTCTCAGGCGGGTACATCAGCGATCTGGAGCAGTTCGTCTGCGATATCTACCGCAGGGAGGCCGCCGGTCCTACGGGGATGGGAGGCTGTATCTCCATTCCCCACGGCAAGTCCTCCGCCGTGAAAAAAATGGGCGTTGCCGTGGCCCGGACGAAGACGCCCGTCCGCTGGGAAAGCTGTGCTGGCGAGATCGGCTGGCAGGAGACCCGGCTGGTGTTCCTTTTCTGTGTGCTGGACGACGAGGCCTTTGCCGACAATCATCTCTCTCTTCTCTCCCAGCTGGCGGGAAAGCTGGGCAGCGCGGCGAGGATAGACAGGCTCTTGGCATGCCAAAACGCTGAGGAGTTCTTGGATGTCCTTCTGGCGGAGGAAGAGTAAGGGCAAGGTCAACCATACCGATGGACCCAACGAAAGCCAATAAAACGAAGATAGGATAAAAATGATTACCAAATGATACCTCGTCTCCCGGAAGAATAGGAAAAACAGACCTGCGGATACTAAGGACTGTCAAACCGACAACCGCAGGAGGAGAGAGATATGAAAGCCACTGGAATCGTAAGAAGGATCGACGACCTGGGCCGGGTGGTCATCCCCAAGGAAATTCGCCGGACCATGCGCATCCGCGAGGGCGACCC
>CAJTLK010000050.1:9274-12764 GCA_910577415.1 uncultured Oscillospiraceae bacterium | reverse complement strand
GGAGAATGTGACCAAGGTGATGATGCCCATTCTGGTCCTCCTTGCCATTTTTGTGGCCGGCTACTCCGTCACCCGTCCCGGCGCCTTGGAGGGCGTCAAGTACTTCCTGATCCCTAATTTTCAGGACTTCTCTTGGATGACCGTGGTGGCCGCAATGGGGCAGATGTTCTACTCCCTATCCATTGCTATGGGCGTTCTCTACACCTATGGCTCTTACATCGGCAAGGATGTGGACATTGAAAAAAGCACCTCCCAAGTGGAACTTTTTGATACTGCCATCGCCCTCTTGGCAGGGCTAATGATCATTCCGGCAGTTTTCTCATTCTCCGGCGGGGATATGGCGACCCTGCAGGCCGGCCCTTCCCTCACCTTCATCACACTCCCCAAGATCTTTGCCAGTATGGGGGTCGGCGCCCTTGTGGGGATCGCTTTCTTTCTCATGTTCCTTTTTGCTGCCCTCACAAGTGCCATCTCCATCATGGAGGCCAGCGTATCTACATTTGAGGATGAGTTCCACCTGAGCCGGGGCGAAAGCTGTCTTATTATGGCGGCGGTATCTCTTTTGGCTGGCACCGCCTCCGCCCTTGGCTTTGGTGTCTGGGACGGGATTCGGGTCCTTGGGATGCAGTTTTTGGACTTCTTTGATTTCCTCACCAACTCCGTTATGATGCCTCTCGGCGCTATGGCCACGTGCTTCCTCATTGTTCGGGTAGTGGGGTTTCGGAAAATCGAGGAAGAGATCGAGCGTTCCTCCGCATTCCGTAGGAAAAAGATGTACCGCTTTTTCCTGAAATATCTGGCCCCCCTTTGCATCGGCATTATCCTCATCAGCTCTATTGCCAATGTGTTGGGGTGGATCTCTCTGTAAATGACCGTCATGTCCCCTGTGAAGGGGGCATAACGGGCGGCCTAAAGTGATGGCATCTATTTTGTCCAAACGTTACAAAAAGGCGCCCTGGTACGGCAATGTACCAGGGCGCCTTTTTTGTGCTACCCATTATAGGCTCTAACCCCTCACTATTTCGATTGGTTTACGGCCAGCAGGGCAAGCGGGGGAGCGTTTAGCCCCTGGCCACCTTTGCGGGATACCACTTCTGAAACCAGGTGGTAAACATCCCCATAAAGAGAGGCAAAATGGAATTGATGGCCCCAGTCCAGCCGCCGATGTTGGTGCCGAGGAGGAAGTAGGTCCAGATGGGCGTGACCAGATACAGCGCCCCCCAGGCCAGGGTCAGAATGCGGTTGGTCTTGATAAAGAGGGAATTGTTCAGCGCGGCCTCTCCGCCGTAGCCGTTCATGGAGTAGTGGGCGGTGAGGGGGATCCTACAGAAGCACGAGACCGTCCACATGACCCCAAAGGCCAGGTAGGCCAGGGGGACCACCAAACGGATGGGCGCGCCCGCCAGGGCCGCCACGGCGAAGCAGGTCACAAGGGTGCCGGAGAGAACGTCGTAGACGGTCATCCTGTGCCCATAGAAGAACAGCGGGACCAGGGCGCAGGAGAGCAGGCTGGCCAGACCGCCCCAGAAGGGGTGGATGGAGGCCCCTACCCAGAACACGATCCACGGGCTTAGGAGGATGTTCATATCGGTGGGCTTCGCCGGGACATGAAGACCTGACCCCGGGGCGGCAGGCTTTTCCGCCGCCGTACCCGCATTCCCGCTTCCGGCAAAGTATTTATCCCAGTTCATCAGCAGCTCGAAATCGCCGTTCACCCGGTACTGGTGCCGCACCAGTGCCTCGCTGCCGCTGATCTCACCCATGGAGATGGCCCGCCACACCGTGATGGGGGTCTCCACCGTGGTGGTGGGGGAGAGGAAGCCGCCGGTGAGGACCCGGCTGCCCTCCCGGCCCAGGACGAGCTGATAGCGTTCATTGACGTCGGTATACCCCATCTCCAGCACCAGGTCGTGGCCGGGCCAGCTCTCTTTTTTGTAGAGTGCGGCCATCTGCCGGGTGAAGATCAGAGTATCTGACTCCTTTTCCCCGGTCTGCTTGTCTATCCCCCAGCTGTCGTCGGCCCAACGTTCGAAGACCTCCCGGGGGAAGAGAAGCTGGGCCAGCTTTTCCCGGATCGCAGGGGAAATGCCGCCGGACATATACTCCTTTCCGGCCTGGCGGACATAGCCCAGGTATTCCTCCGTCCGCTGCCGCACCTCGGGCACCCGGAACAGCTCGCCCTGGCCGCAGAACAAGGCGGTGTAGTTTCCCCTGCCGCATTCGTGGTCGAAGAGGCTGTATACCCCGTCATAGTTCCCCTCCGCCGTATAGAAGCCGCAGGTGGAGATGACCACCGTTTTCTTGCCGCTCATGTCGTAGCGGGTGGGGTGGCTGCCGCTGCCGGTCTCGCCGCCGTCGGGGGACATGAAGGGGAGGACCAGGGGGAGCTGGCGGTCAATGAGGTTTTTCAGCGGCCCCGGCACAGAAAAATAGTACAGCGGAAAGCTCCACACCGTCACATCCGCCCACAGGAGCTTTTCCAGCACACGGTCCATGTCGTCGGCAATGCAGCACTGTCCGGGGGTCTTGCTCCAACAGGAGAAGCAGCCCAGGCAGGGACGGATATCTAACTGACTGACCGTCAACTCCTGGATGGTAAGCTCCTCGTTGCCTTCGCCCATCCCGGCCAGAAAGGCTTTGGTGAGCTGCCAGGTATTGCTCCGCTCCCCCTTGGGGCTTCCGTTGATGACGAGGACGTTCATCTATCTCTCCTCCTTCAGCCGGTCAATGCAGCTCTTGGCCCAATCCATATAGGTCCGCATATTTCGCCGTCCATAGTCGATGGTCATCTCCCAGTAGACGGCCTTTTGGGGATCGTCCAGGAAGCCGCGGTATTCCCCGATATTCTCCTGGGCCACATCGAGGGATTGGAGGATGATCCCGCAATATTCCTTAAAGTCCTCAAAATAGCGGATATTTTCCTCCCGGCTGCGCTCACCCAGGAAGAATACCTTCATCAGCTGGGCGTTGCGGGAGGTCATCCCCATCTCGCCATCCGAAAGCCAGCGCAGAAGCTCTTCATGGCCGTCGGGGGTGATGGCGTAGATGTTTTTGTCCGGCTTGCTCTGCTGCGGGACCAAAGTCTTGGCCACCCAGCCTTTCGCCTCCAGAGCTTGCAGCTCGCGGTATATCTGACTGGTCTGGGCGTTCCAAAAGAAGTGAAGGGAATCCCGGAAGGTGGTCATGATCTCATAGCCCGTCAGTTGGTGGTAGTTGAGAAGCCCTAAAATACCGTGTTTGAGCATAAGTTCCGCCTCCGCTACTGCAAATTGACACCATTATATTCCATAAGTAGAATAATGTCAAGGGCGGAGCGTGGAGGAGGGAAGACCGCGGCGTTCGTGGGAATAAATTGGCGCGGTGGGGAAAAGCTAGGGACGAGGTGATAGAAAATGGCATGCCGGAAAAAGTATCAAAACCTGGACGCCCTGCTGGCGGGGGACAAGAAGGCCAAGGCGCTGGTCCCCACGGACAAGGGCCGCGCCCTGGC